>CAMEGQ010000005.1 GCA_945916235.1 uncultured Porphyromonadaceae bacterium
TGAGCTATGCGTTTATGCCTTTTCCAATTTTTATCGGACAGCAATAATTTTTTTCTACTAATCTCTACAATAGTCGAAATCTTTTGTACCTTTGTATCAAATGGCTTCAAGCATTCCCATTCCTGAGGCCCTTTGATATGCAAATATGCTTATACCAATCAACTATCACACAATGAAACGACTGATCATTACCACATTAGCCACGGCCGCCTGTATCTGTCAGGCTGTCAGTGCCCCTATCGCCAAAGACCCGGACATTGAAGCCGCCGTCGAGTCCCGCCTGGCAAAGATGACTCTTGACGAGAAGGTCGGGCAAATGTGCGAGCTCTCTATCGAGACGTTGGGCGACTGGAAAGACGGTCGGTTTATCTTCGATCAGGACAAATTGTACAACGCTATCACTGTCAACAAGGTAGGGTCAATCCTTGGCCCTCCGGGGGAGCCGACCGCTCAGACCCCGCAAAAGTGGGAAGAAATTATCTCGACGATTCAAGACATTTCAATGCGTGAAATCGGCATCCCCTGCATTTACGGTCTTGACCAGAATCACGGCACAAGCTACAATCTCGGCGGCGTGCTTTTCCCGCAAAACATTAACGTCGGCGCGTCGTTCAATCCCGATCTCGCACGCCAAGCCTCCGCAGTTACTGCCTACGAAACCCGTGCGGCCAACTGCCCGTGGACATATTCCCCCACTGTCGACCTCACCCGCGATCCGCGCTGGAGCCGCGTCTGGGAAAATTTCGGCGAAGACCCGCTGGTCAACGCTGCGATGGGCGTAGCCCAAATCCAGGGCTTTCAGGGCACAGACGCCAATCACATTGGCGCCCATAATGTTGCCACGTCAGTGAAACACTATCTCGGCTACGGCGCTCCGCGAACCGGACAAGACCGCACCCCGGCCTATATCTCTCCCGCCGACCTGCGCGAGAAATATTTCGAACCCTACCGGGCCTGCATCGAAGCTGGAGCCCTCACCGTCATGGTCAACAGCGGTTCGGTCAACGGTCTGCCCGTTCATGCCAATTACGAACTTCTTACCCGGTGGCTCAAAGAGGATCTGGGATGGGACGGCATGATTATCTCTGACTGGGCCGACATCTACAATCTGTATAGCCGCGAGCATGTCGCATCCGACAAAAAGGAAGCCATCGAGCTGGCAATCAATGCTGGTATCGACATGTCGATGGATCCCTACAACCCCGACTTCTGCACCTTGCTCAAAGAGCTGGTCAACGAAGGGCGCGTAAGCATCGACCGCATTGACGATGCCACCCGCCGAGTGCTCCGCCTGAAATATCGCCTCGGCCTGTTCGACGCCCCGAATACACATTTCAAGGACTATCCCGAATTTGCCTCAGCCCAACATGAAGCTCTGGCTCTCCATGCGGCCGAGGAATCGGAAGTGCTGTTGAAGAATAAGGACAACATCCTCCCTCTGCAACGCGGCACTAAAATCCTCGTTACCGGCCCCAACGCCAACTCAATGAGATGCCTCAATGGCGGATGGAGTTATTCATGGCAAGGCCACATTGCCGACCGGTACGCCGGAGATTACAACACCATCTACGAAGCTCTGGCCCGCAAATTCGGCGACGATAATGTCATCCTCGAGCAGGGAGTCACATATTCTGCTCAGGGAGCATACCATGAGGAAAACGAACCCGAAATCGAGAAGGCTGTCGCTGCGGCTGCAAATGCCGACGTCATTGTAGCCTGCATAGGTGAAAATTCCTATTGTGAAACTCCCGGCAACCTTACCGACCTTGCCCTCTCTCAGAACCAGCGCAACCTGATCAAGGCGCTCTCAGCCACCGGCAAACCTCTGGTATTGATTCTCAATGAAGGTCGCCCGCGCCTGATCAGCGACATCGAACCCCTTGCCGATGCGATTGTCGACATACTGCTCCCCGGCAATTTTGGCGCCGATGCCCTGGCCAACATCCTCGCAGGCGATGCCAACCCTTCGGCAAAGATGCCATATACCTATCCCCGGCATTCGGCACAGCTTACTACCTACGATTATAAGGTAAGCGAGCAGATAGACAAGATGGAAGGCGCCTACGATTACGACGCCGTCATCTCCGTTCAGTGGCCGTTCGGATACGGACTCAGCTATACCACCTTTGAGTACGCCAATCTGCAATGCCCGAAGAAAGAGTTCAAAGCCGGCGACAAGTTAACCTTCAGCATCGATGTCACAAACAGCGGCGCCACAGCCGGGAAAGAGGTGGTGATGCTGTTTAGCAGCGACAAAGTAGCATCCATCGTACCCGACAACCGCCGTCTTCGTGCCTTCAAAAAGATAGAGCTGCAACCCGGCGAGACCAAAACCGTCACCCTGCCACTGCAAGCCTCCGACCTCGCCTTTGTCGGAGCCGACGGCAAATGGATGCTCGAAAAAGGCGACTTCTGCATCCAGGTCGGCGATAAAATTCAGGACATCACCTGCACCGAAACCTACAAATACACCGCCCCCGACAAATCCCGCTGATACTCTCACCTGCGGCTCATCATCTTATATCACAGCCGGTTCTACACTGATTGGGTGCGGAAGGCAACGGGCGTAATGCCTGTCGCTTTGCGGAAGAGGGTACTGAAGTAGCCTGGATCATCCATGCCGCAGCGATAAGCTATTTCCGCCACCGTGAGATCAGTGCCGAGCAGAAGCTGTTTGGCCCGGTGGATTCTGAGCTGAAGAATATAATCTTTTGTTGTCAGACCAGTAATGGCTTTTAGTTTGCGGTTAAGCTGAGCGCGACCGATACACAGTTCTGAAGCTATCCGTTCGTAATCCAGTTTTCCAGTTTCCATATATTTATGCACAGCATCCACAAACGTGTCTACAAAAGCTTTATCTCGCTGTTCGCGTTCGGAAAGTTCTTCAATACCTTCGGCGGACTCAACTATATTCTGATGGTCTGTATCATCCAATACTGCGGCGAACTTCTTTTGCATCAGCGCTCGTTGCGCCATAAGTTTCTCAGCTCGGACATTGAGTTCGTCGGCATGAAATGGTTTTTCGAGATAAGCGTCAGCTCCAGCCTCCAGCCCCTTCATGCGGTCTGTATGAAAGGCGCGGGCTGTAACCATAATGACTGGTATATGATCTGTGAGGCCTGATTGGCGTATCTTCCGGGTAAACTCGAATCCATCCATTTCCGGCATCATCACATCGGTAATGATAAGGTCAGGTACCAGAGCTTCTGCTTTTGTCAGTGCTTCTTTTCCATTGGTTGCGAAGTAATAGCTGAAGGCTGGATTCATCTGAGCGGCAATGTATTTGGCCACATCCGGAGTGTCTTCTACTATAAGTATGCGTGTCACATCCGCTTCACTGTCGAGGCTGTCAGAGGCGTTGGATTGAACGTCCGAATCCGTAGACACAGGTTGTTCCAGCCTATAATTCTCCATTTTGAACGGCTCCTCTACCTCCACAGATGATCGAAGCGGAAGGATGACGGTAAAGGTGGATCCGCGCCCAGGTTCGCTGTCTACATTGATTTTGCCGTCCATAGCTTTTGCCGAAATGGCGGCAAGAGGAAGTCCCAGACCTGTGCCGACACTTCGGAGTCCGTTGTCGGCCTGATAAAAAGGTTTGAAAATCTCCTTCTTTTGATCCGGAGTCAATCCTACGCCATCATCATGCACAGTTAGCACAAAGCTGTCGCCATGAACTGATGCCTGGACTTTCACCGAACCGCCGGGCTTGGAAAATTTCACTGCATTTGAAACCAGATTATATACTATTCGCTGCATATATTCTGGCACAAAGTCCATGGGAATCTGAGCCGGATCGGCGCTATATTCTACGGTAACATGGCGCTCGGCACCATAAAGGCGGCAGTTTTCGCACAGCATTGTAATATAGGCCGCAACATCGCCATGCTTATATGGCAGCAAACCGGCAACGTTCGACAGTTTGGCTATGTCGAGAAGCTGATTCACAAGGCTCAGTAGATTGCTCTCGTTGCGTCGGATAGCTTGAAGATCATCGGTTACAGTATCGATGTCGCCGATGTGCCTCAGGGCGTGGTCAGAGGCTCCGCGTATTACAGTAAGCGGCGTGCGGAATTCATGGGTGATGTTATTGAAGAAGTTCGTAAGGTCCTCTTCTTCGCGGCGAAGCATCTCGTTGTGAAGACGCCTTAACCGGTTCAGTCTGATTAACAGAAGGATAGCAGCGACTGCGAGAAGCAGAATAATAGCCGCACTCCGGATCATGGCGCGATGCTGGCGCTTTTCATATTCCAGATTCTGCTGAAGCACAAGTTGATGCTCGGCAAGCTTCTCATTCTCATATTTTGCGGCAAATTCGCTGGTTGCCTCGCGGATTTCGCGCTGATAGAGCGAGTCCTTCAAGACTGAAAGCCGCTCGAGATGTGCCATCGCCGTGCGGGGGTCAGATTGCTTCAAAGCATCATACAGTCCTTGTCTCGACTTGCTCTCGTTGAAATAATCACCGCTCTGAGCGAAGAATTTTAGCGCTTTATCAAAATAATCGGCAGCTTTCTCCGGCTGATTATCTGTCAGCGCTATGGAGCCCAACTGATTACAGGCGATGCTATACGACTGAATATTCCCAGCCTTTTCAAGCAATGGCAAAGCTTTAAGCAGATTCTCGCGGGCATCGGCCGTTTTGCCGGCGCCCATCTGCACCGCGGCAAGTTGACAAAGCCTGATGGCAGCTCGGCCTTCGCGGCGACAGGCCATATCTATTTCGTAGGCTTTTGTGGCGTATTCTATTGCCTTTGCATTGTCATTGAGATTTTGATACACTTCCGAGGCGATACCCATCTGAATAGCCATGCGCAACGAATCATCCACAGCCGAGCTGTTCTTGATAGCCTCCACTATATACTTCCGGGCATCGGCAGGGCGGTCAGAAGAAAGATACATAAACGCCAGATTGCTCAGATCGCTGCTTATGGCGCTCTTATCGCCGGTTTTACGGTCCATCGCGAGCACCTCCTTTCCATATCTTATGGCATTGGCATAGTCGGCCATCCTCGCAGATGCCGCAGAGAGATTGCTCAGGCAATCGATAATTTTCTGAGTTGCTCCTGAACCCCGCAACAGTGGCAACGCCCCGTTGGCGAATCTAACCGCATCCTGATAGTGCTGCATGTCAAAGCAATAACCGGAGGCTGTCAGCCTGAATTCGGCCCGTACTGAGTCAGCAGGCCAGTTATCGGGCATTGTATAGGGTTCGTCGAAATACTCTTCCTTGTTGAGTATGTCGAAGAAGCGGTTAGCGAGGGCTTTTTGGCGTTTGTCATCGGCATCGTCAAACTCTGCAAGAATTTGCGGCACCGTCATTTTGTCGACCGGCTCGGCTGCAAACCCGATGCCGCAAGACATCAGTGTTAAAGCAACGACAAGAAGTGTCCGCCGGTTAATATGCGGTAAATCTAATTTTAAAACGTGTATCATTTCTCCTGTTTGGTTTAGAAACCGTTTTAAAGTTACTCATAATTTTTCAAATCTCACTGTCAAAACCATTAAAAACAAGAGCATTAGTCTCAGAATGTTCCCCGTTTCAAATATTTTGTCAAAAGGTGTTCCTCGTTTCAATAGAGGGTAACGCTCATCTTGATAACTTTGCGTACATCATTGAATCTGCTTTCCATAATCGCGCCATTACAACTAACCATTATCATATATGAAGCATCTTTTCACCTCTATGTTGGCATTGTCCATCGGGTTTTCATTCGCCAATGCCGACGACTTCGTCGTTGATGGACATACCTATACCATTATGGGCACCGGGGAAAGCCCCTATGTCACTTTGAAAGAGATTGCCAACGGCACTACCGGCACCTTCGTCATCCCCGATGTTGTCCAATACGACAATGTAACCTATCGCGTCACAAGCGTTGGATTTCACGCCTCCTACTATGCAAAGATTACAAAACTGGTAATCGGTGCCAACGTCTATTCTACTGCAAATTACGCCTTTGAAGGCTGCTCAACGCTGAAAGAGATTGACTTCGGCTCCAACACCTTCTTTCCCGGCTCAGGAGCCTTCAAGGGCTGCGGATTCGAAACGCTGACAATCCCTGCAAATGTGCAGCTCTCATCTTCGTATTCCGAGCAGTTCAGCAGTTGCAGATCGCTGACTTCACTTACCGTTGAAGGCACGCAAATCAGTAAAAGCTGCTTCGCCGGATGCTCATCGCTGACAGAAATCTCAATGCCCGAAGTCACGACCATAGGCAAACAGGCTTTTCAGGGCTGCTCGTCGTTGATTGAAGTAGCAATGCCGAAGAAACTGAAGGCGCTCGGCGCCAGCGCGTTCAATAGTTGCACCAGTCTTCGCATAGTCCGATCCGAAGCTGACCCCAAAGCCAACTGCATGTATTCACTCACGGGCAGCGACTATACTCAACCGCATAACGACAAGCTCCACATATATGTCCCCGATGATCTATATGCCACATATGTCAATTATAAATGGGATACATGGGGCAACCTCCACCGCATGAGCGAATACCCGGCTGTCATTGGCGACTTGGCCTATGTGCTCGACCGCGACAATCACACCGCCACTGCCACCGCCGATTTCACTCGCGTAGATCCGGCCATCACTGCCGAGTCCATTACCGTACCCGCCACCATACGTTTCGAAGATGTTGACTATGCCGTCACAGCAGTGGCCGACGGCACTTTCAAGGGGGCGTCCTGTCAATCAATCGTCATCTCCGAGGGTATCAGAAGCATCGGCAGAGAGGCCTTCCGCAATTGCACTTCCCTGACCTCCGTATCGCTCCCGTCCACGCTCACCAACCTCGGCATACTGGCTTTCGACGGATGCACAGCCCTGACCGGCATAGCCATTCCCGGCAGCCTGACCACCATCCCCGATTATGGCTTCCAGAAGTGCACATCCCTGAAGTCCGTCACCATAGGCAACGGCACCACTACAGTGGGCCATAAGGCATTCAGCAACTGCTCAGCATTGACCTCTGCCCCACTCCCTGCATCTGTCACCACCGTGCGCAGTCAGGGATTCTATGGCTGCTCCAGCCTGCTTACAGCCATTAAGGATTGCCGTCTGACCGAAGTGGGCGACAGCGCTTTCTATTATTGCAACGCCATGACCGACCCCATCACAGTAGCCGGCACAGTCGGCAAGTGCGCTTTTTATGAAGGTGGTTATTACCGAGGATCGGTTTATCCTGAGGTTATTACGCTCGAAGGACTGACCACTATCGGTGACCTTGCATTCTCTAATCTAAAGCATATCACAGAGCTTGACTTGCCGGCATCGCTTCTAAGCATAGGTTATTCAGGATTCGCCAAATGCACATCGCTGACCAAGATAACAATGCGCGGCACTACTCCTCCCTCCATCACTTCTACCACATTCAGCGATTGCTCAGGTATTACCGTCTATGTCCCTGGCGAAGCCCTTGCCGACTACAAGGCCGCAACAGGTTGGAAAGCGCTCAACATTCAGGCGCAGCCCGTTATGTACAACGGCATAGCCTACGCATTCGACTCCACAACCAATACCGCGACCGTAATAGCCGGAGAATACCGCGGTTACAGCGGCGACATCGTTATCCCGGGGATAGTCAACCACAAAGGCACGGACTATGACGTTATCGCCATCGACGAAAACGCCTTCCTCCATTGCGGCGGCGTCACCTCCATCACTCTTCCCTCCAGCGTTACCAAGGTTGGGAACGGAGCTTTTCAGGGTACCTCAATCACCACCATCGACTTAAGCTATGTCACTGATCTGGGCGAAACGGCTCTCGCCGGATGCATCAGTCTGACCTCGGCTAAACTTTACGAATACATCACCAAAATCCCCAATTCCACTTTCTACAAGTGCGTCAGCCTGCGCAGTTTCGACATCCCCCAATTCGTGACCGAAATAGGCATGGAAGCGTTTATGGGCGCCGGACTGGAGGCTGTCATGATTCCGCCGATAGTCCGCTCCCTCAATCCCATGAGTTTCGCCGGTTGCGAGAACCTGAAGATTGTGCATTTCCCCACCGGACTGAGAACTATTGGAGAATATGCCTTCGACGGTGACCGCGAACTTAAAGTCATCAACTGGTACGACTCCGAGGAATACGAGGATGATCCTGATAAACCCGTGGTCAACGCCCCGAATCGTCGCGCCGCAGCCATTGACCCCGCAGATCTGACTTATCACCTCACGACCATCGGCTCCGGCGCTTTCAGCCGCACAGGTCTGACATACTTCTATATTCCCCGTACCGTTGAAAAGGCCGGTCTGACAATCGGAGGCTATTGCTTCGAAGAAACAGCCATTGCCCGCCTTGATGTGGCAGCTGTAGATCTTCCCACTCTTGACGAATACGGATTTAGCGAAGACACCTACAATACCGCTCTGATCTTCGTACCTGAAACGAAGCTTGCCGACTACAAGGCCGACGCATCATGGGGTAAATTCAAAGGATATCCCAATGCAAACGACACCCAGATGTTTGTGTTTGCTGATGAAGAGCAGACTCAGGTCTATTACGCCGGTGAAACTGATGGCAACGCTGCCGGCACTTACTCGGTACCCGATGTCGTTACCGATGGAAAGAATAAGTACGAAGTGGTAGCCGTGGCTGCCTCAGCATTAAAAGATACCGACATTACTTCTGTAGAACTTCCTTCGTCGGTGGTAAGCTATGGCAACAGTGCCTTTGAAGGCTGTCAGTCGCTTGCGAGCGTCAGCTACCGCCCCTCCGGCTCAGCCCCCGTGATTGCAAAAGTCAAGCAGTCGCAGATACTCAAACCCGCCAAAGCTGAAGCTGTCCTGGTTGAATCCTCGCTCGGCAAAAACGCTTTCCATGGATGCACCAGCCTTACCAACGTAGTTCTCCCCGAGGGGATCACATCCATCCCGGAAAACGCATTCCGCGATTGCACCTCGCTTACCGAGTTCGAAATCCCTGAGAATGTAACAGCAATCGGTGAAGGAGCTTTTCAGGGCAGCTCGATTAAAAGCGTCGTGATACCCGAAAATATATACAATGTCGGTGCCCGTGCTTTCAAGAATTGTACATCCCTGACATCCGTTTCGCTCCCCTCTACCCTTTCCGAATTGCAGCAGCAGAGCTTCATGGGTTGCACATCTCTGGAGCATGTCACCATTCCGGCCAATATTGACTACATCGCATCCGAAGCCTTTGCCGGCGACAATCTCAAATCTGTCACTTGCCTTGCCACCTCCGCGCCATGGGTTGACAATGAGAACGCCTTCTCCAAGGAGACTTACTCCAGAGCATCGCTTTACGTTCCCGAATCTGCTATAGATGAATACCGTAGCGCCAACGTCTGGAGCAAATTCAACCATTTGGATGTAACCACAAGTCTGCCTGCAATTGAGATTGATGCAGCTAATGCAGACACTTCCAACTGGGAATACTTCACGCTCCAAGGCCGGAAAGTCACCCATCCGACCGCTGGCATATATATCCGCATTCAGGGCACGAAGGCTGAAAAGATTGCAGTGAAATAATGCGATCTGATTAAGGCGCACCTGCATCGGAAAAGCCTATCGCATACTCCCCTCATATTTACGCCACCGTGCCGACGAGACAGCGTTGCGAAATTGATTGCGGCAGCGCTCTGAGATTGATTCCGCGAATTTTTTTTCGAAATTTGCGGAATCAATTCCTCATTTTTCCCGATTTTTACGGAATCAATTCCTCAAAATTCTGAAATTTTGCGGTAATCACTAATTGTGCGTCGCAATTCGGCGCTCGATGTATCCAGTCGGGACGCGGCCTCGGAAGGGCGGGTCCCGGATGATTTTGCGGCGAATCGGGCGGAAATAATTATGTGTTTTATCTGTCCGAGTTACAAATGATTACGTTAGTAGCTCTAAATCTTTTATGATATTTTATATGTGAATCTGGGGCGTAGTTCAGTAATTTTCCTTAATTTTATGCAATTTTTGAAAACACACTATTCTAAACAATGGGAAAAGAGAATTCCAATAGACTCCAGACTTCATTGCTCAACAATGCGGAGAAAAAACTTCTTGTAAAGCTTGCCAAATGGCAGCCTGCGTGGGTAAAACCTGATTTACTGACTTATACAGGGATGGCAGCGGCCCTGCTTTACGCCGTCTCTTGCTGGCTTGCCAATTTCAACGTCAATTTTCTTTGGCTCGCTTCGCTGTTTTTGGTAATCAACTGGTACGGCGACAGCCTGGATGGCACTCTGGCACGTGTCAGAGACACTCAGCGCCCCAAATACGGCTTCTTCATCGACCACTCGTTTGACGCGCTGACCACCTGCCTCTTCTGCATGGGTCTCGGCCTCGGTCCGGTGATGCGCCTCGACATCGCCCTGTTCATCATGGGCGGATATTTATGCATGTCGATCTACACCTATCTCTCCACGATTATCATGGAGAAATTCCGGCTCACCTACGCCAGTCTCGGACCCACGGAGGCCCGGCTCATCATCATCGCCGTATTTATCCTTTACATTTTCAATCCTTGGCCCGACATCAACGTCAGCATCCCGGTGTTTCACACAAGCTGGACCGTCTACGACTTCGTCGGCGCCGCTATGGCCGTAATCCTTTTCTCGCTCTACATCACCTCCATGGTTAAGGATCTGCGGATTATGGCAAAGATCGACCCCCCGAAGCCCTACAATAAAAAAGACTGACACCACAGGTCAGTCCTCCCCTACCCCCACGACCACGCGCAACGATAAGTCAATGACTCACATCAGCCTCAACGACGCCAGGGAGAAGCTACTGCACAACGACGGCTTCTTCTATACTCTGTTGCGCTCCGGTATTTCCGCACAGATTTGCGGATGGATCGACATGCTTGTGTCGTTCATGCTGTTTGCATTGATTCACCTCACCCCCTGGCTTTCGACCGCTCTCGGGGCATTTACCGGCGGCATATTCAACTGCATCATCAACTACCGATATGCCTTCCACGCCCACAACAAGAACGTAAGCCGGCGCGCCGTCACAGTGAAATTCCTTCTGGTCTGGACCGCGTCGCTGCTGCTCAACAGCTTCGGCACACAAATCCTCTATTACAACGTGCGCTCATGGGAGTGGCTGAGAGAATTCACCGGTATGAGCAACGACGCCATATTTCTGGCTGCGCGACTGTCGGTATCGCTGGTGGTGTCGCTTGGATGGAACTTTCTGCTGCAGCGTTGCTTCGTATTCCGCACTACACGTTTCGACAACAGAATCATCCGCGCTTGGGAATCACTGGCATCCTTATGCAAAACGAATCGAAATGGAAAGAAAACTGAACGATAAAGGTGAGGAAATATTCACCTTCGACCAATACCCCGGCCTTGAGGTTCGTCCCGACGTCATCACCCTCAGGGACGTTGAAGAAATCATCCCTGCCGCCAAGCGGTTTCCATGGCTGGTGAAACGCTTGATTCATCTCTTTGGTATAGACAGAGTCAACGGCTTGCACAGCCGCCACGCCATGACGCCGGGTCCCGACTTTGTAGCCGGACTCATGGAGGAGTTCCGCATCCCCATCCAGCTCGACAATGCCGGGGTGCTCGACCGATTCCGCACCGGCGCCTTCATCACCGTCAGCAACCATCCCTTCGGCTCGCTCGACGGTATCGCCCTGATTTACATAGTGACGCGCCTGCGCCCCGACTATAAAGTCATGGTCAATATGATTCTCAACAGGATTTCCGCCATGCGCCCCAATTTCATTGCCGTCGACCAGTCGGCATCGCCCGATCCCGAACGCCGGGCCGTGTCAGTCAACGGGATACGCGAAGGCCTGCAGATGCTACGCACGGGGCATCCCGTCGGGTTCTTTCCGGCAGGAGCCATCGGAAAGACCGACCGCGAAGGGATTATAGTCGACCGGCTCTGGCAACCGACCGTACTACAGATAATAGCCAAAGCCAAAGTGCCTGTAGTTCCGATATATTTCCACGGCACCAACTCCCGGTTTTTCAACTTTTTAGGTCACCATTGCGTCCCGCTGCGCACCCTCTTGTTGCCGCGCGAGCTATTCAAGAAATTCGGCAAACCGCTCCATGTAAGCATCGGCGACCCCGTCATGCCCGACAAGATCGCCGAATTCGGTAAGGATTACACCGCTCTGGGACAATATCTGCGCAGACTGACCTATCGTCTGTCAGGCCGCGAGATTACGTCAGTAGCCGATTGAGTGCCCCGAGAGCATCAGAGGCGTCAACGGCGTAAGACCCATGCCGTAAAGCCGGATTTCAACGCTTTTCGTTGTAAACACCGAGTTCGCGGATTTGCACATTACCCTGCGCATCAGTCACCGTCATCTTCACAGCATCTGCAAGCGTAGTCTCAAAGCGGTTGATTTTCACCCTCTTATCGGTTGTTGCAGGTCCTTGGTACACAGTTATCCACTCGCCGTTGTTGCGGCACTCAATTTTGTAGGCCTTGATGGCATTGTCGTCACGGTCAGTGAGAACCACAGCATTCACCGGATAAACATCGCCAAGCTCTACCTGAATCCACGGCTCTTTGACCGACGGATGCGCCACCCACGACGACGAGAAGTTGTCGTCAGTAGCCAGATCATGCTGGTTCATATCATAGCTCCACGACCCGATGGTGGCTTTGTGTTTGGCAAGGTTCGTCGAGATGATGGGAGCGCCGGTTTCAGCTACTGCATGTTGCTGGCCGTCGTCCTTCCAGAGTTTGCCAATCTGCCGGAGAGCATCCACGGCATTCCGGTCGAAAAGTCCGTCTCTGTTCGGAGCCACATTGAGAATGAAAGTGCAGCAGGCATCGTTCATCGGCTTCAGATTGTCATTTACCATCTCTTCCGGCGATTTGGTAGCGCTCTGCGGCATATCTTCTTTCCAAAACCATGTGCGCTGCAGCGGATAGCAGGCCATTGAGGGGAGAAAACTGCGATCTTTCTCGATTTTCTGGCCGGCTCCCTGCTCATAAGTCTTCAGGTCGGAATAGAAAAGCGCCTCCGAAGGGTATTTAGCCCCGTTCAGGTCCATGACCAGACACTCGGGCTGTATGCTTTTGCAGAAATTATAAATATCTTCAAAAGAAATGTCCTCATACGACAGACGCGACCACGGCGCATCCCATCCGTCGATCATCAGCGCCGTCACGGGGCCGTAGTTCGTAAGGAGCTCACGGAGCTGAGCCTTGATGAAGTCGGTATGATATGGCTTGATATTGTTGGGGAGAATCTTCTCGTGCATGTCGAGAATCGAGAAGTGGAACATCACTTTCATTCCTTTCTCGCGCAATGCATCGGTAAATTCCTTCACCACATCGCGACCCGCACCGCTTTTGCAGGCGTTGTAGTCAGTAGTGGCCGTGTTCCACATGCAGAATCCGCAGTGATGCTTCACCGACATGCAGCCAAAATTCATATTAGCCTCGCGGGCAGCGTCGACCCATTGGCGGCAGTCGAGTTTCTGAGGATTGAAATCCAAAATCGGTTTATCAGGGTCGGCCCAGTCTTCGCCATGATACGTACCCATGCCGAAGTGTACGAACAGTCCGAATTTAAGGTCGACAAACTCCTGTTGAAGCTCGTGAAGCGATTTTGACGCATTCAGGCTTAGGGGACCCAGGAGCATCAGCACTAAGACGGGTAAGATTCTTTTCAACATAGGTATTTTTAGTTATTCAGCCTTAAAATGGGTTTTACGATACTCCGACGGAGTCATATTGTAGAATTTCTTAAAGTCGGCATTGAAGGCCGTGCGATTGTTTACTCCCGTGCGATAGATGATTTCAAGCACTGTAAGATTGGTAGTCAGCAGCAGCCGCGCAGCGTATGCACACCGGCAGTAGCGGATGTAGTCGTTTGGCGTGTAATTCGAGCTGGCCTTGAACCGGCGGTAGAGAGTGCGCACATCCATACCCAGCTCGTCGGCGAGTTCGTTGGCTCCGAATTTATCTTCGTGAGCCATCTTGTCGAGTATCACCTTGCGCACGCGCTCCATGAACTTCTTATCTTCACGGCTCACCTCAGCGCCCTCGTGAAGGGTAACGTTGCTTTCCGATGAGTTGTAGTACGTCTGCTCGGTCTGCTTACGCGCCAGCAGCCGATCAACGAGTGTGGTAATGAATTTGTTGGAGAACGGCTTTACCACATAAGCGTCGGCTCCGGCATCGAGTCCCACAATCTTGTCAGAATCGGCTATCTTGGCCGACAGGATTACAATAGGCAGATGGCGCGTATACTTTTGGCTTCGGAGCGTCTTTATGAAGGCGATACCGTCGATGTCGGGCATCATGATATCGGTGATAATAAGCGAGGGAACCTTGCGCTCAATCTCTTGCATCGCCTTCTCCACCGATATGGCCGTACGCACTACATATTTGTCGCTCAGCACATTAGTCAGCAGCCACAGAATATTCTTGTTATCGTCGACTACCAGTATGTCGGGTTTGTCGGTGTCCTCCAGCGCAAGTCCTTCTGTATCTGTTTGGCTTGAACATGTGTCGGCACCCTCCACCGGAATGTGTGGCAGGATTACTGTGAAGCGTACATACTGGCCTTGCTCGCTTTCCACGCTGATGGTGCCACCCAGACGCTCCACGAGGCTGTGAGTGATATAAAGCCCCAGCCCGTGACGCGAAACCATATCGCGATAGCCGTTGCGGTTGATGTTCTCAAACGTCGTGTAACGGTTGAACAGCTTCTGACAATCCTCCTGACTCAAGCCCGAGCCAGTGTTGTAGACAGTGATTTCAAGCCGGTCGTCGATTTCCCGGCAGCGGATGTCGATACGTCCGCCTACAGGCGTATATTTCAGCGCATTGGTGGTCAGATTCGACAATATCTTGTTGATGCATGATGTGTCGGTGTTCCAGCGCAGATCGGGATTTTCAATGTCGACTGTGAATGAGATGTCATTCTCGGCCGCGATGCTCTCATAAGGCTGTACGCGGCGCTCAAAGAGGTTGCCAAGCCGTACTGGCTGTATATTGAGCTTCTTGTAGCCGCCCTCCTCCATCTTACGGAACTCCAGAATCTCCTGGATTAGCTCGTTGAGGTGGCCGCTGTGAGTAGCCAGCGAGTCGAGATATTTTTTGTATTCTTTCTTGTCGATAACGCCGTATTTCTCTTCCAGAATGTTGCTCAGGCCCATAATCATGGTCAGAGGCGAGCATAGCTCATGAGTGATATTGGTAAAGAACTCCACACGGTCGTTGTCAAGCTGCTCGCGGTTACGCTCGTTGAGCGTGCGCTCCATCTCATCGCGACGGCGGCGATAGCGCCGGCGCAACTCATATACAACAAGCATCATCAGCAGTATGAATTCAACGCCATAACCCAAGTAGGCAGCCTTTGTGCGATACCATGGCGGACGGATTGTGAAGTCGAGCGTCTTCTCCTGATAGTTGGTCTCCCACGGATTGTTCCAATAGCGTACCCTCAGGCAATAGTTGCCCGGAGGAAGATTGCTGAATGAGGCCGTATTCTCGCCGCCGTCGCTCACCCATTGATCATCAAGCCCTTCGAGCATATAGCTGTAGCTTATGTCGTCGCCTGCGATATAGTCAAGCGCATTAAACGAAATGCGCAGCGAATTGTCGCTGCTTGAAAACTCATATTTGCCATTGTCGCAGGCATAATCGCTGAGTTCACACTCGCGGCCGTTGACACGCAGCAGGCTGAAATGAAATTCAGGTTTGAAATCCGATTTGCTTGTGATACCTTCTGCCGAGAACCATGTGAAGCCGTTCAGCGCACCGAAGAACATGTCGCTGCTCAGGGCTGACCGATGGCCTGCGTTGTCGCAGAATTCGCGCACATCTTTCGAGTTGATATTGAACACCACATCGGAAGCCGGATTATAGCGCACCAACCCTTTGTTAGTCGCCATCCATACGTTGCCTACCTTGTCGGGCAGGATGGAGTGAACCATATCGTTGTCCATTCCGTCAGCCCGCGTCAGCAGTTTCACCTCGGGGTTTCCGTTAGCGTCTGTCTTATTGAGATTGATGATACCGCCGCCCGAACTTGCGCCGAAATACAGCTTCCCCTTTTCATAATAGATGCTGATGACATCGCCGATGTTGGGCGAGCAGTCGGTGACATTTTCAATAAAGTCGTAAGTGTTCGTCAGGATATTGAACCGCACAATCCCCAGTCCGCCGCGACAGCCCACATAAAGCGTATGTTTTCCGTCGAAAGTCATCGAATACACCTCGTTGCAGATGTATTTGTCTTTAATGAACTGGAATAGTTCAACCGACTCTATCTTTGGCTGACCTCCTGAGGTAATCCTGCATTTCAGCAATCCCCAGCGGGTCGAAGCCAGCCAGAGCGTAGTGTCGTTCTGCTCGAATATATCGTGGATCTGGTCGATGTAACTGACATTTTTCCCGTTGGTCAGCACAGTGATTTTATCGGTAGACGCGTTGTACCATGTCAGACCGGGTCCGCGGGTTCCAAGCCATACCTGACCGGGACGGTAAAGGCTCGGGAAGAAGGCATACACCTGATCATCAGTCAATCCGTCGGCCAGTCCATAGCGCTTTATAGCCGAAGCAGGGATTTGTCCCTCTACGGAGTGACGGCGGTAATTGGCGATGCGGAACAAGCCGCTCCCCTTCGTGCCGATCCATAGCGATGAGTCGGGGCTGGCATAGAACGATCGGATAGGCTTGCTAAGGCCCGGAATCTGCGATGAGCGCACGGTATGGAACAGCACGTTATCCTCATGGATTTGGGCCAGGCCCTGGCCGTCTGTCGAGCACCATACCAACTGCTGACGCTTATCATGGAATACCTGGAACACTCCCACATCGTTCTGGAACGTAACGAAGCGATAGTTGCGCGTATGATCAAGCACTCCGGTTGCCGCGCCGGAAAAAGCCACGATATAGTCGTCGCCAAGTCGGGCTATATCAGAAATGCGGCCGTGGACAAGCGCATCCGTCATGTCGCATACGTATTCTACCGTACCCGTGGGAAGCACTACGCGGAACAGGCGGTTGTCAGTGTCGACCACATACGCATCCTGGCCGTCATCGACCGCCACACTTAGAGGTTTGTCGAAGATGTTTATGCTTTCCGCCACCGGTTCGGCCACGCCTTCTGAAGTGTTCAACTTCACTACCCTGCGCTCGGGTAGGAAGAACCACAGATTACCCGTATCATCGATAATCATGTTCAGCACATTATCGTTGGCCGGGACACCTTTGGCTCTCACATTCTCGAAGCGATGCTTCTCGGAATTATAATGCTGAAGCAAGCCTGAGGGATGAAGCACCCACGCATTGCCAGCCTCGTTGGTGGTCATGCGCGAGCGGTTGCCTCGGATATCCCCGTAATGCTCCGTAAACTTGTTGGTATTCAAGTCGAGCTTGTCCAGACCCATCGTGGTCAGAATCCACAGATAGTCGTCGCCTGCGCTGAAGATGTTTTCGATAATGTTGCCCGAGAGACCATCGGGATTATTGAGCTCGAAGCGGAAAGCCTTCACATTTCGGCCGTCATAGCGGTTGAGACCGTCATAACTGCCAAGCCAGATGTAGCCTCTGGAATCCTGATGCGCATAAAGTATCGAGCTGTTGGTGAGGTTTTCAAGGTGTGAGGCCCTTTTAAACTTCAGCGCAGCTTTCGACTCCTGTGTGGTCAGGACCGCCAGCAGGGCGGCCAGAAAAAAGAATAGTTTCCGAATTCTCATATAAGTTTGGATCCTTTATCCATCCTTATGTCTCCATGTATCCTCAGGCAACGGCTTTACCGGCTATATCACGCCTTTTTTCAAGGCACATAGACCGACATCAGTCGGCCTGTGCCGGTCAGCTCCAGCGTGTTCACAGAGGCCGGTACCAAAGCCGTAAAGCCCTTAGCAAGGGTGACATCGCCTTCGGGGCCATGCAGCGTCACTTCTCCTTCTGTGGCGATAAGCACCGTGAAGCTGTCGCGCGGCTCAAGGTCGAGCGTCATTTTCCCGTCGACTGCAATAAGATCGGTATTGAAGAAGGGGCAGTGAACTACCTCGGCCTCATGGCCGGGAGCCACCGCTACGTTCTTCGGCGTCACAAACGCCGTATCGTCGAACTTTGTAGCCTCAATAGCCTGCGCCACATGCAGCTGACGAGGTTTGCCGTCGGCTCCTACTCGGTTGTAGTCGAAAATGCGGTAGGTGATGTCGGATGCTTCCTGAATCTCTACCACGAAGTTACCCGTACCGATGGCATGCACACATCCGGCGGGAAGGAAAAATACATCACCCTTATGCGTCGGGAATCGGCTGAGAAGGTCAACGATTGTTGAGTCTGCAATGCTCTTCTCAAATTCCTCGGGTGTCACCTCGCGGTTGAATCCGGCGTAAAGATAGGCGCCTTCAGCCGGATCTATGCTGTACCACATCTCGGTCTTGCCACGGCTGTCGCGCTTGGCTGCAAGCTCGTCATCGGGGTGAACCTGAATGGAGAGGTCGCGGCGCGAGTCGATGAATTTGATCAGCAGCGGGAATTCGCCGTTATAGCGTTTGTTAAGACGCGCACCCATGATGTCATCGCCGTAGCGGCTCACCAGCTCATTGAGCGTGGCGCCCTTGTGCGGGCCTTCGGCCACTACCGACTCATGCCCCTTCATCGGCGAGAGTTCCCAGCTTTCGCCTATGTCGGTACCCTCCGAGGGGATTCCTTTAAATTGGCAAATGCGTTCGCCGCCCCAGATCACATGGGCGAAATATGGTTTGAATGTCAGTATCTCTTTCATGTCGTTTTATAATCTTAGTGTTTTCCTTGTTCGGATATATCACTTTTTGCTTTTTGTACCCCATTTCGTTGGCTTGGGGCTCATCTCAAATGTCAGCTCACCTCCGGCCACGAAATCTTTATGGCTGATGAAGGGCGTATCAATCTTGCGGCCGTTCAGCTTCACGGAAGCCACATAGCGGTTCTCCTTCGAGAGCTTGGGCGCACTGATGTGCATCTGTTTGCCTTCGGGAAGTTTCACCGTCATTTCCCGGAACATCGGTCGGCCGATTGAGTACACCGGAATGCCGGGGGCCACCTGATAGATACCCATGGCGTTCATCACAAGCCATGCCGACATCTGGCCGCAGTCCTCGTTGCCGATCAGGCCGTCGGGGCTGTTGGCATACATTTCGTCAAATATGCGACCCACCAGGTCCTGAGTCTTCCAGGGCTGCCGGGCATAGTTGTAGAAATGAGTGATGTGATGGCTGGGTTCGTTGCCGTGAGCGTACTGGCCGATCAGGCCCGAGATGTCGGCCGACACACCTTCGCCGGTCAGCTCCGACGAGATGGTAAACAGCGAATCAAGCTTGTTGACAAAGGCCTCGCGGCCACCCATCAGCTCCATCAGTCCGTCCACATCGTGAGGCACGAACCATGTCCACTGCCAGGCGTTGCCTTCGCAATAGTCATCGTTGCGGTGGTTCGACGAGCGCGGGTCGAACGGCTGACGCCATTTCCCCTCTTTGGTTTTGCCGCGCATAAAGCGGGACTCGGCATCCCAGTAGTGTCTGTAATATTTGCTCTTGGCGAGGAATTCCTTCTCAGCGGCCTTGTCGCCTGCTGCGCGGGCAAGCTGAGCCACGCAGTAGTCGTTGTAGGCATATTCCAGCGCCTTGGCCACCGCCTCGTTATCCTCGTCGCAGGGCACCCACTCCTGAAGCGCCTTGTAGTATTTCGCTTTGGGCATCAGGGCGCCAACTGTCGACTCATGAGCCTTGACGCTGTCGGGATACCATCCCGAAGTGAGCACAGCGCGATGCAGCGCGTGAGCCGGATCGAAGCTGTTCTGCCCTTTGGCCACCACGTCGGCCAGTATCGACACAGCGTGGAAGCCTATCATGCAGCCGGTATCGTTCGAAGCAAGTTCCCACATCGGATACACACCCAGATCGTCGGCTTTGTCAAGCAGCGATTTGGCCAGAGCATTGTTGAGCTTCGGATCCAGAATGGTAAGCAGCGGATGCAGGGCGCGGAAGGTATCCCAGGTGGAGAACACATGATAGATTGAGTCGCCCGACTCATCTACATGCTTCACCTTGCGGTTCATCCCGAGATAGCGGCCGTCAACGTCAGTAGACATATTGGGCACAATAGCCGTATGGTAGAGTGCCGTATAGAATTTCGTCAGGTCATCGTGATTGTCCGTGGCAGGCACCTCTATCTTGCTCAGCCATCGGTTCCACTTGTCGCGGGCCGTCTTGCGGGTCCCCTCGAAGTCGAATCCAGGCATTTCTGCCGCCATATTCTTTGCAGCGCCTTCGCAATCAACCGGCGAGAGAGCGACCTTTACAAGCAGTTGGTCACCGCCTTTTACGCCGGGGAACGTCAGCAGCGCCTTGCAGCGCGGACGAGGTTGATCCCCCTGATGCAAAGCTACCGTATCTTCTATCACCTTCAGCTCGAACGGCTGGGAGAATACAGCATCGAAATAGACATCCTGATCGGGGAACGACCAGCCCCAGGTGCTTTTGAAGCCCTGAAGCTCTCTGTCGCTCACCTTGTGGAGCTTCATATTGTTGTTGCGCTGAAGCCCGAGCGAATAGTCCAGATCGATAATCATACCGGCCTCTCCGTCCATGTTGGCCGGATAAGTGAACCGGTGGATGGCCACTCGCGGCGTTGCGGTCATCTCTGCCTTAACGCCGTAGCGGTTGAGAAGCACCGCATAGTAGCCGGGCTCGGCAGTTTCGTTGCTGTGGCTGAATCCGGATGCGTAGGGCATATTGCTTGTATTACCGGGATATGTGCCGTCGATTACCTGTTTGCCAACGGTAGGCATGATCAGTATGTCGCCTAAATCCTGACATCCGGTGCCGCTCAGATGCGTATGGCTGAAGCCGCTGATAAGCGTATCGCCCACGAAATAGCCCGAGCTGGCATCCCAGCCGTAAAGGCGCGTGTCAGGCGACGGCTGTATCATGCCGTTGGGAACCACGGCTCCGGGGAAGGTATGCCCGTGGCCTCCAGTGCCTATCATCGGGTTCACCAGCGAAGCCGGGTCGGAACTTACATTTGTGGCAGCTATGCCGGAAAGTGAGAATAAGCCTGTGACCGCCAGCAGAATGGTATATTTGTTCATAGCTTATTTGTGATTAGAGGTAAGATTGTGCTGTCACGCACCTGATGGATTATTTGTCGAGTTGAGAGAGGGCGTAGGTGTAGGCTCCGATGCTTATGGCCTTCGACGCGCCGAGTTTTGACATCATGATACCTGTACGCTTCACGGGGTCGTAGCTGACGATCTTGTCTGTGCCGTAAATCTTGAGCGGAGTCGAGTTGCCGAGGGCGAATTTTTTAAGTTCCTCCTCGTTGTCGAGATCGTAAATCTCCATCTGCACCTTACCGAGCTGCTCGCCGTTGATGGTGTGGATCGAGCCGCGCATGGTCTTCAGAAGCGACGGCATGAAGTGGCGCGCAGCTCCTGTCAGGCCGCCGCCGACTACTACCAGCGAATCGGTGAGCGTCACGGCGATTGCCATGGCGTCGCCGGCAGCTTCGCCAAACAGGCGGAAGCTTTCGATGGCGGCCTCGCGGTTGCCCGGTCGCTTCCCGTCAGCTATCTCGCAGATATCGCGGGGGGTAATGTCGGCGGGTACTTCAGTATCCCCTGCCAGACGCTTGTATTCGCGGATGATGGCGCGTATGGCTACGAAATCCTCCACCATCACAGAGTTGTCGCGCGTGGTAGCAGGCAGGCAGAAGGTTTCGATACATGAGTTGTTGCCAAGATTCAGTCGGTTGTCGATCACTTCGCCGATACCGAACCCGGTGCCGAACGTATAGCCAAGCAGGTTTTTGTAGCGGCGCTCGCCGCCCAGTTCTGCCACTCGGCGGTTGATCATCGGGAGCGCTCCGGCCATGGCCTCACCGAAGGCGAACAGGTCGCCGTCGTTATTGATGTAGACCGGAATGCCAAACAGTTCCTGCAGATACGGACCGAGAGCCACACCATTGCGGAAAGCGGGGAAATTGGGCAGATAGCCGCCTACGATGCCGTTCTGATAGTCGGCCGGGCCGGGGAAGGCGAACGAGATTGCCACAGGCTTCTCGTCCAGACCGTCGATGACAGTTCTGAACCCTTTCTCCAGTGCCTTCAGACACTCCTCGAGATTGTCGGCACGCGACGGGAGGGTGAGCGGTTCTACAATATATTCACATCCACGCATTGCGCCAAATACGAGATTTGTACCTCCGGCGTCGAGCGTGATTACTATTCGTTTGTCTTGATCGTACATAACTTTCTGATAATGATGGGTTAGTTTGTTGGGATTTCCTTGAATTGCCGGTTGCCTCAGGCTGCTGCCCCGGGAACTTTCGTTCCGCTGAGCTGCGCCCGTGCAATCGGCAATTCAAATTTAACGATAAAACCCGAAATTTTTCGGCGTTTGGAGGTTATTTTACCAACTTTTTACCGCTTACGATATAAATGCCGCGGTCAAGGTTGTCAAATTCAGCGTATACACCGACCTTTACGCCAAGGAGGTTGTAGACCGGAGCGTTGGCGTCAATAGCCTGATCGCCGTCAGTGATGACATCATTGATACCGGCACGTTCGCCGTCGGCATAGTTGATGTTGTATTTGGCGGTGGTGGTATTGTAGGTAACATAGCCGCGGAAGGGCACGCCGGGAGTCGAGGCTGTCAGGCGTTCGAAGGCGGTAGCGTCTTCGTTAAGAGCCCATACACCCGAAATCTTGGCATCGCTGTAGCAGGGCACCAGAGTAAGTTTCGTAGGCTTGCTGGTGGTGTTGATTTCCGATGTGGCGTTTACCTTGGTGTTTTCGCCCTGGAATACCAGATTCTTGCCTATGTTGTCAAAGTGCTTCCCTTCCACTGTGCCGCATACGCCCAGCAGATATACGGTGTTGGCCGTCATCTTGTCTGCGTCAAGATGCTTGAACACCATATTGGAGCCGCGGTTGCCTGAGAAGCTCTTCACCATCACGTTGCCTTCGGTGTCAGCCACTGAGCGGAACCAGTGGAGTTCCTCGCCCGTTTCTTTGATAGTGATCTTATTCACATCGAAAGGCACTGCCACGCTCGACCAGTGTTCGGCATTGTTGCGGATATACGATACCTTGTCGGCGGTGAATGCTTTGGGGATTCGCAGATTGTAACCGTCGACAAATTCAGCCTCATCGGCGTGGTCACCCAGTACGATGGTCTTGATATTCTTGCGGTAAACATTCAGCACGCGGCTGGAAATCTTGGCGTCGGCATCGAAATATGCTATCAGGTTGGGGTTGGCGCTTCCCATAGTCACTGTGGCAGGTGAAGACCCGTAAACATAGATCGCAGTAGCCTCAGCCGGAACGGTAAATTTGCCGCTCTTGCCCATAGCTTTCACGTTGCCGTTGGCATCCCACCAGCAGTTGATGTTATACATCACATCCTGATTGCTGATTGCGCCGCTGAGCGATGTGTTGCGCGACAGCACGAAGTTGTGGTCGCCGGGAGTATTGGTCGGCTGGAACTTGTAGTAGATGTCAGCGGTGGTACCGGCAGGGATGCTGATAGTGTTGCCCGAGCTGCGTTCGCCATCTACAAACATGTAGGTCTCGCCATAGAAATCGGCGCCGTTGTTGGTGATGTTGTAAACCACCTGCTGCCACTCACCGGCTTTCGATTCGCCCACGAGCTTCACGGAGTTCACCTGGAGGTTTTCGCCACGTCCGGGGATGTTCTCTACCGTGAGCTTGCTTCCTTCTACAGTCAGTTTCAGATAGTTATGGTCGCCGTTCATATCGTCGAGCCACTCTGTGGCACCCTTGGCACGGCTGCGGCCTTTGAGCGTATAGACGCCGTCGGCAAGACCGCTGAGGCTTACGTTCGAATTCCAGGTGATTGAGCGCGAGGGATAGATCACGCCTTCGGCCACGTCGAGCTCGCCGGCCACTACTTTACCGTCTTTGTCGGTCAGTTCGTAGCAGTGCTGCATGGTGTGGTCAGCGAAAAGCAGCGAGCGCAGTTTGGCTGTGATGTTGACTTTGAAGGTTCCGTTTGAAGCCTGATACGTCGACTGGGGAGAGTACAGATTGGAGATGGCTGCGCGGATCGGGCCTTCTTCCACTGCCATATTCGCCGGACGAAGAGCGATGCAGGCATTCTGACCCATCGAGTATCCGTTGGCATCAGATGAGCCGCCGATACCCTGCGAGTCGGGAGCCATGACGGTCAGCACGAAGTAGCCGTCGCACCATCCGCCCCAGCCCCAGTTGATGTGGTAGAGGCCGCCGTGGTCGGGTTTGTAACCGTCGCATACGAACTCATGGCCGCCGGTGCGTTCATAGTTGTCAGCACCCATCAGGATGGGGCGTCCGGCTGCGAGTTCGTTATAGTAAAGGTCTTCCCATTCCTGGAAGGTGTAGTCCAGATGGTAGACATTGAATGCATCCGATGCATATCCGAAGTAATTCTTCAGAGCGTTCAGTGCGTTTACCGAGGTAGCGCCTGTGGCAGGCCCGTAGCCCGACTTCATGCCGCATCCGGCATATAGCATCAGCGTAGCCACTGCGTCCTTGGTTGCCTGCGGCGACGACCCGTTCAGCTCGTCTTTCATGTTGGCCCAGTCGAACACGATAGGCTCCAGGGCCGGCATGGTGCGGTTGTTGCCCAGCCAGTTGTAAGTGTAGCTCGGCACGGTCTTAGTAGCTTCCTGGGGACATTTCCAGTAGTACATCACCTGAGTGGTAGCCGTAGCCACACACCCCGTGGCGCTGTGTGCGTAGGTGTTGCCATCCTGTACGTAAGGAGGAGTCTTGATATTGAAGGGGTCGCCCTGATTCCATTTACATGTGAGCAGCGGTGCGATCGCCTCTTTCTCGGCGTTGGTTGCCACCAGATTGCGGGTCACTTTCTTTTCCTGTGTTTTTCCGGCCTCCAGATTCACCACTGCCTGCTCCAGCTGTTCAATCCACCATTTGGTGGCAGGAGCCATCTTGTTGTAATCCAGCGTACCTGAATCGCAATAGCCCAGTACAGGCTGCGTGAGGTCGCTTGCCGAGGCGAGCACAAACCCCTCGCCTGCGCTGAAGGCGAAATATCCGGGTGTGGCTTTCACCAGCTTAAGCTGCTGGATGCCTTTGGCTTTCATAGCCTTTGACCCACTGGTTGCCAGAAACGTCCGCGCGTTGCTGAGGGCTTGTTCGGCAGTAATCTGACCGCCGAAAGCCACATTGGCGCAAATCGCGCCGAGAATTAAGGTTGAAAATAAACGCATATATCTGAGTGTTATATTTTTCAGGTAAATTTATATTGGGAAACTATAAATCACAGCTTATTTGATCAGCACTTTGTCGGTGGTGCGTATTTTGCCGTTGGTGAACGAGCAGATGAAGAAGCCGGCATACAGAGGCACGCTCGTCATCCCCTCGCTGATGTTCAGCTCAGCCACAGTCTGGCCTGCCGGATTTACAACCAGCAGATGGCCTCCTTCCGTAGCGTTCACTACCAGATTGCTCGCGTTTGTGCTGAAACTGACAGCTTTGCTGTCGGCTGTAGCGTCGGCGATGCCTGAGTCTTCCACATTGAATTTCATATTGTGCATCTGCAGGCCCGTGCCGACAAATTCCACATAGATGTCGTGCACTCCGGTGAGGGTCTTGTCGTCGCCCCAGCTTACGGGCACATCGTTCCATGACGACTTAACGACGAAGCCCGAGTTGCGGCCCAGCAGATGTGCATCGTCTACCGCATCGGCATATACGCGGGCGTAGGAGCGGCCACTGTTCGCCTTCAGGCGCAGAGTGACTGAGTTCGACGAGCCTGTACCGAAGTCTACGCCACGAAAGCAGATCGTTGCGCCGGTCAGAGCCGAGGGTGCAGTGTTGGGCGTAACGCCGTCGGTGGCTTCCTTATCAAGCCAGGTATATTTCAGGTCGTCGAACCATGAAGCCTCGATCACATCCGAAGCCTTCTTCACAGCCTTGCGGTTGATGAATGCGTTTGCTGCTGCCGACACTGCGGTCGACGAGCCGAATGCATCGTTGGTTATATCCTTTAAGTCCTCCCCTTCGTAGCGCTTGAGGCTTTCGTCGGTTTTGGTGAGCCATGCCGACCAGATGACGCCGCCTGAGGTGCGGTTCTGATAGGCATGCCATGCGTTCTTGGCCACCCATTCGAAAGGCTCGTCCAGGCCGAGAGCCTGAGCGTAGGTGCGCATATAGCGCATCAGGATCCCTTTGAAGCCGCAGAGGTCGCCATTGATGGTCTGACATACGCTCACGATGCCGTTGCTGTTTGCCAGCCCTTTCGAGCGCGCGTAAATCTTATGTGCGTCGGTCAGATATGCTTCGTCGCCGGTGTGGAGATAAAGGGCCACGGCTGCGCCGAGCATGGTACCCTGATTGTAGGTCGATACCCAACGGTTTGTCACGTCGGTGCCTCCGGTTGTGGTCCAGAAGCCGCTGTCGAACACTTCGCCGTTGTCCGGATTGTAGAGTATCGAACGCTGGGCGGCATAGAGCTTCACAGCCTTGTCATACCATGTGGGATCGTCGTTGATTTCAGCTATGTAGCAGGCTGCGATAGTAGCCGGACAGTTGATACACGAGTTGGTGCCGAGTTTGTTGTCCTGATCCTGTTTCCAGATGAGGGTGCCGTACTTCTGCAGGGCACGGTTGTACATGCGCTTGTAGTTGTCGGTGGCCACTGTTTTATAAGTGGTATTGCCGAAATAGCGGTAGGCGCGTGCGGTGGCGAGCACCATCCATGTGATGTCGTCGTTATATTGGTTGCCGCTCCAGTCGGTGCCGTTGCGGCGTGTAAAGTCGATGTAAAGTTCGTCGAACATCTCTTTGTAGCGGATGTCGCCGGTGGTGATGAATGCGTCGAGAATGGTCTCGAACATTTCGGCGTCGCCCCACCAGCCGCCGCCTCCGAGCACATGGCCCGTGGATGCTTTGTGGTAATACTGGCCGACGAAGCCGTCGATGATTGCGTCGCGAACGTCCTCGTTGAAGCTGCTCGGAGCGTCAGGGTCGGCTACGAGTTCGAAAAGCATATTGCTTGTGCTGGTCTCCGGATTGGCCAGAGCCAGTTTTGTGCCGTCGGTTTCAGCCGGTACTCCGGCACAGAGTGTCTTGGCCATAGTAGGTATAAGCTGGTATTTGCCCGGTGCGGATTCTGATTCTTTCACATTCCACAGCCCGCGCATACGGCTGAAAGTAGATTGTGTCATAGCGGCATTCTCTTTTGTGCCGCCATAACCGAGGTACAGGCCACTGTAGAGATTGCGGAAGGCAACGGTGCCGTCCGATTGCACTTCGGCCACCCATCGCTGGGCGGGCACGTCGGTCTGAGTCCATATCACGGCGGCTGTGCCGCCATTGGGCGATGCGTTTGCGATAAAGACTGCTTTGTTTCCTTGCGACAGCGAGTAAACCGTGCCGTTTTCCACGGCGGCAACGGCAGTCAGGGAAATTGTGGCAATTGTTGCCGAAAGGATTGAAGTAAAGAATTTCTTCATGGTCGTTTTGAACCGTTCGATAGTGTTTACAGTGTACTTTTCAGGGATATACCCTGCATAGAATGTATGGGGAGAGTTGGAAAAGGGAAGCAAGCCGGCCGTTTCGGCTTTGCGGCCCGGAATCGGCCGGCTTGCTTGAGGATTTGATTAGCGTTGCGGAACGCTCCGCTGGTTGTCTTTAAGAATTTTCGGAGGATTCATGCTGAATTTCTCCGGATTGTCGCGGATGTCGCGATCATCCCCGTAGATTACCAGCCGGGATTCTGCACTGTCAGTTTGTTGCGGTTGATCTCATCCTGCGGGATGGGATAGAACGTCTGACGCTTGCTGAAGATACGTGTCTGCTGAGTGAAGCGCTTGTAGAAGTTCACGTTCTTGTTGGCGTCGGTCACACCCACATTGTTGATGTTGAAGCCGGTCATTGTGCCGCCTTCGCCACCCTGATGGTACGACGGGTAAATCCAGCCGTCGGTCATTTCGGGACCGTCAGTGCGCCATTTGCCTTCGGCCACACCCCAGCGGCGTACGTCGAAGTAGTGCTTGTTCTCATAGGCGAGTTCAAGCAGACGCTCGCGGTATATGGCCTTGAGCACGACATCCTTGTCGCGGCTCAGAACCACCTTCTTCTGCCCGCGCACGTCGGTGCCTTCCGAGAAGCTGTATTCGCCGATACCGGCACGGTTGCGGATCGGGTTCAGATATTCCAGAGCCTCGTCAAGCTCGCCAAGTTCAGCGCATGCCTCGGCATAGTCCAGATAGATCTCGCTCAGACGGAGCACCATGCTCATGTCCCAGTTACTCTGCTTTGCATAGTAGTTCTTACGGCAGATTGTACCGAAGATCGGGAAGTCATGGGTCTTGCCGTTGGGGCCTGAGTTACCGTTCATCTGCATCTGCACTGCAACTCCGCCCTGGAAGTCCCACGGACGATTCTGGAAGGTGATGGCCAGATAGAAACGTGATTCACGATTGTAGAACTGCTTCATGAGCGAGGTAGGTCCGGTGTAGCTTACCGAGCCACCAGACGAAGCCTGGCTGAAGTACTGATAGCCCGAGATGGGATCCTTGTAGGAGCTGGTGCTGATGATAGCAGCCGCACCGCGGGTAGCCGTAGGAGGATCAGAGGTATCATACTTGAAGTAGGCCGGATCGTCTTCAATCTTCAGACCCTTGTTGGTGAAGTATAGATCGACGAATTCCAGAGGTACGGTCAGTGCACCGCCGCCCTTGTCGTAGCTGCTGGGGAGGCCATCGAAACGAGGCACCATTGCGTAGGTCTCGTTCGACGAGTTCGGACGTCCGTAAATCAGCTCTTCATTCTCCGAGTTGGCCAGCGAAGCGTAGAATACAGATTTGAAGGGGCATGCGTCGGCCAGCGAAGTTGCCGCACGGCCGTAGGCATCGCGGTATACGAGCTGGTAGTGACCGCTTTGGATTACATCCATGGCTGCCTTCTTGACATCGCGCCATTTCTCATCGTCGCGCGACTGCGGGAAGAGCTTCTTTCCGTCCTGGTTCGTAAGCGAAGCATAGTAGGGGTCGCCGTTGAACACGTACGATGCACGGAACAGGTAGGCGTCGGCCAGGAAACCTTTCACAGCTTCCACCGTGAAGTTACCCTTGTTCTGGTCTACATAGGCGCCCTGATCGTCGTAGGTCGACAGGAGGTTACCGCCTTTGATTACAGCGTTGAACTCGCTGATGATGTAGTTGAAGCATTCGTCTACAGAGCTGCGCGGACGCTGCCAGACATCGATATCATCGTCGTTCGACGCTACAGCATCGCCGATAAGGCATACCGGGCCGTATATCTTCATCAGGTAAAGATAGAGATAGGCACGTATAGCGCGGGCTTCAGCCTTGGTCGTGGCCTTTTCCGAATCGCGCATGGCGGTGCACTTGTCCACGTTGGCAAGATAAATGTTCACATTCATGATGCCGCGGTAGCCGTTTTGCCAGATACGCTTCACACAACCTGTCGACGCCGTCATCGAGTTCTGGATGATGTCGTGGGTCTCGACCCAGTCCCAGGGCAGATAGCCTTCAATCGATGCGCCGTTCCAGTACATGGCTGTACCGTTAGCATAGCGGTTGGTGGGATCAGGAATAATCGAGTAGATATTGGTGAGCCAGCCTAAAGTTTGACCGCGGTTTTCGAAGATATCATCGAGTGAGGTGGCGTTGTTGGGCACATCATCGAAGTAGCTGTCGCAACCTGTCAGGGCTGCAAGTGCAGCCGTAGCGGCCAGTGATAATGCTATTATTTTGTGTTTCATAACTTTTTTGAAACTGGTCAGATTAGAGGTTAAATTGAACGCCTACTGTGAAGGTGCGCACATTCGGATATTTCGCACCATTGTTGGTATTCAGCTCGGGATCCCACATATCGAAATCGCTCCAGGTGAACACGTTCTCACCCATCACATAGAAGCGGCCACCCTTGAGGAATGTGCGCTGCCATGATTTCGGGAAGTAGTACGATACCGTGAACTGCTTCAGGCGCAGGAAGCTCATGTCGCGCTTCCACCATGTGCTGAGCTTGTAGTTGTTGATGTTCGAGGGATCGGATGCGCCCCAGGCCAGACGCGGATAGAACACGTCGGTATTCTCGGGATTCGACGAATCCCAGCGGTCGCTGATGTTCGAGTAGAGCGTACCGCCGCCGGATGAACTTCCGAAGGGAAGAATACCATTGCCTCTCAGGATGCGGTCTGCCTTGGCTGTACCCTGGAACAGGATTCCCAGACCGATGTTCTTGTAGCGGAAGTCGCCGCCGAAACCATAGTAGATCTTGGGGATGTCGCCGCGGCTGATGCACTCCTGGTCATAGTCGTCGATGTGACCGTCGCCGTTGAGGTCCTTGTACATGATGTCGCCGGGCTTAACGAGCTCGCCGGGATAAGTCTCGCCGAACTGGGTGATACCGCGCTGCTTGATCTGCTCGTCGCTGGTGTAGAGGCCTTCGGCTACGAAGCCCCACTCTGCCATCACATTGTGGCCGCGACGGTCGAGCCAGGGATAAGCCGGCTCAGCCTGAGCGTTTTCGATCACCTTATCCTCATTGAGGGCCATGTTGCCTCGTACAGATACCAGCCAGTCGTTGCCGAACTGATGAGTATATTCTGCCGATACTTCGAAACCCTTGTTTTCAACCACGCCGACATTGGCAAACGGGTTGGCCTCAAGACCGGTAATCAGCGGAAGGTCAGTACGCTCAACGAAGATGTTTTCGCGACGCTCCTTGAAAAGGTCGAGAACAATGCTGAGGTTCGAGTGGAACAGGTTCATCTCGATACCGAGGTCATGTTTGTGAACCTTCGACCATGTCGGGGTGTAGCCGTAAGCGCTGTAGTGCCAGCTGCCCGATGCGCCGTTGCGGGTCCAGTAGTTAGAGAAGCCGCCTCCGTCCGAATTCAGCTTTGCAAAATAGCTGAAGCGTTCGCCCGACGAGTCGTTACCTACTACACCATAGGAGTAGCGCAGTTTCAGGAAGTCGACAACCGGGCTGAGCGGTGCCCACCACGATTCGTTCGACGGAACCCAACCCACTGCCATTGCGGGGAAGAAGCCGAAGCGGTGGTGTTTCAGGAAGTTTTCCGAACCGGTGTAACCGCCGTTGAACTCTACGAAGTAGCGGCTGCCGTAATCGTAGGTCAAACGCATCGAGAGGCTCTGCTGTTTGTAAGGCAGAGTGGTGAACAGGCTGCCGTTGTTGGCATCCAGATAGCTGCGGAGGTTGAACACAACCAGACCGCCTACACGGTGTAGATTGTTGAACAGGCGGTTGTAGTTCAACGCGGTTTCGAAGTAGAATGTGCGGTAAACCCACTTGTCGGAGTTTACAGACATGCTCTTGTTACCCACATACTTCTCGTCAAGGATAATGTTTCCGTTGGGGTCATACAGATACTCGTCGTCGTTCCAGGTACCCGTGGTGGGGTCGAGAGTTGCAGCCGGCGAATACGTGCTGTCGTATACGTTGTAGGTAAGATGCTGTGTAGCGTTTACGTCGAACGATACCAATGCACGCCAGTCAAGACCCTTGCTCCAGTCCCAGAATCCGAGATCCTGCGAAACCTTCAGGTTGGTGTTGATCTGAGTGATGGTCTGCTTCTGGTAGCCGCGGCGGGTAAGAGTCACCCAAGGCGAATCCAGCTCCTTGTTATCGGGCGATATACCGGGGTTCTCACCGCCGGGATACTGTACTGGATAGAGCACAGGGTTGGTCTGCATTGCGCGTTGATAGATGGTCTCGATGTCCTGAGCGGGATAGTTACCGCTTGTGATCCATCCGCTTGCGCCGATATCGATCTTTGTAGTCTTGGTGGCCTTCAGGTTGATGTTGGTCAGGAAGTTATAACGGTCATACTTGATTTCCGATGAATAGTCCTGAGCCTTGTCGTCCTTGGTAAGACCTTTTTCGTTATAGTAGGACAGTGAAACGTAGTACTGTGCGTTTGGCGCGCCGCCACGGATATTCACATTGTAGCGGGCGTTGTAGCCGTACTTGTGGTACATTTCATCCATCCAGTTCACATTCGGGTAGAGGTATTTGTTGATGGTGCGGTCACCGGCCACTGTCTGGGCGTAGGCCTGCTCTGCATCGGTCAGACTCATGCCGTTGGCAATCTTGGTGTTGGTGATATACCTGTCCGAATAATATTTTCGACCGTATGTGTTCATATATGCCTGGTTGGCTGCCTGCATATATTCAATACCATCGACAAGTGAAGGTACCTTCGTCAACTGAGTGATACCCTGATAGATGTCGAAAGAGAATTTAGGTGTGCCGACTTCGCCGGGTTTGGTGGTGATGATGATCACACCGTTACCGCCTCGCACACCGTAAACTGCCGTCGCTGCGGCGTCTTTCATGATAGTGATAGATTCAATGTCTTCCGGGTCGAGCTGGTTGAAGCTACGCTCGATACCGTCTACGAGCACCAGCGGGCCCTCGTTTTTGTTGGTAAGGGTGGAAAGACCGCGAATCCAGATGTCGGCGTCGTCCTGACCGGGCATACCTGTACGCTGTACTGATACCACACCGGCCACTCGACCTGCGAGCACCGTACTGAGGTTGGCCACAGGCGTTTTGACGTGTTCCATCTTCATAGTGGTCTGCGAACCGAGCACAGAAATCTTTTTCTGGGTTGCATAGCCCACTACTACCACTTCGTCCAGTGCGCTTACACTTTCCTTAAGCACAAAGTCGACTGTTGTGGCGTTGGCTGTCTTTTCTTCCGTTTGATAGCCGATATAAGTGACGACAATCTTCTTCCCCTTGGGGATGGTAATATTGTACGTACCGTTTACGTCGGTTGAAGTAGCGCTTGTCGGTTTGTCTTTCTCCATTACGGTGGCACCGATAAGCGGTTCGCCCTCTACGTCCTGCACACGGCCGGTGACCTTAAGGTCTTCGCCGACCATAATCAGCGGGGATACCAGTGAGGCACAGAGCAATAGCGCGCGAAAGCCCTTTGCTATATTTCTTAACATGACTGACGATTGGTTGGTTATTGAAAAAAGGCAGAGGCAATCTATTTCTTTATTTCCTAATGCCATTGTTTCGAATCAATGATGGCCGGGAAGGGCGCCGGAGGTGACGCCCTCCCCTACCAGCATTGCTGTGTGTGTTATTTCGGATTAACGAACGAGAATCTTGAAGACTTTCTGACCGTTAGCCACTACGCTGACAACGTATACGCCGGCAGCGGGAACATTTACGCTAACAGATTCGCCTGCGGTAGAAGCTGCGGCTACGGTTGCGCCATATACATTGTAGATATTTACTACAGCTGCACCGGTGAATCCGTCGACAGTTACTTCAGTGCCGTTGGTGTAGACGCGTACGTTTGCGGTAGCGTCGGCCACGAGGTCTTCAACACCCGACGAGAAGTTGGTCACGTTCACTTTCTTCAGAACCGGGTAGAGGTAGTCGCCCTGGCCCATGCTCCATACATTATCGAAGTCCCAGCCGATTGTGGTGTAGGAAGCCTGCTGCTGGAGAGCTGCGGGGCTTACTGCGGTAGCCTCGGTTACAGCGCCGCCTTCTGCGGTAAGATTCTTCCCAGGCCACTGGGTATCGCCGACATGAGCTGCTGTGCTATTGTAGATATTGTTCGAGAAATTGATTACGGCAAGAGCATTGTCGCCTGCACCGTTACCTGCGATGAAGGGAGCTGCTACATGGGGGTTGCCGTCGCCGGTCGAGGACATCGTACCGATCGAAGCGCAGTTCTTGACGGTTACAGTGCTGTTTGCCTTATCAATCAGACCTACAACACCACCGGACCAGCCGCGGAAGCTGCAGTTGACGTTGACATTCGTGAGACAGTTCGTTACCTCTGCGCCGCCTTCCAGCGTACAGCCGAAGAAACCACCTGCCTGCGATCCTGCTTCTACAGTACCTACTGCGTAGCAGTTGTTCATCACGATGCCGTCGGAGTCACCGGCTACCAGACCTACGTGGTCGTAACCGATAACCTTACCTACTACAGCCACTTCTTCGAGGGTAGCCGAGCCTTGGCCGATAAGACCTACATGTTTTGCGCCTTTGACACCGCCGTCGATCACGAAGTCGGTGAAAGCGATGTTCTTAATAACAGCATTCTGAGTCTTGCCGAAGAGACCCTTATTTTCGTCTTCGGTGAAGGTAAGCTTGAAGTTCTTGACGCTGTGACCCTGACCGTCGAGTTCGCCGGTGAAAGAGGAAATGCCGTCATTGAACAGACCGTTGAACTCTACGCCGCTGAAGTCGATATCAGCAGTCAGGACATACTTTGAACCGGGAGCCTTACTGATACCCATGAAGTCTTCTGCAGAAGCAATTTCCATGCTTGAGCCAGCTTTATATACATTCACTGCGAATGTAACGTCGCCGCTTACGGTGAGTGCGTTAGCAAGAGCCGGATCGATGTTTACTTTGAAGTGAGCCGAACCTTTGCCCTTATATTCGCCGTTTTCATCACCTGCATAGATGAGAGATGTACCGCCTTCCTCCTCGACGATGCTCGCATATTCGAAGCCGTCGAGCTGCTCTACGGTGATATCCTCACCCCATGAGCCGCGGATCACGTTATAATCGTATTTTTCAGTACCTTCGATGAAAGCGATGGTCACACCGTCTTCACCGGGCATGTTCAGCAGAGTAGTTGTCAGAGGAGCGTTCATCCACTTCAGCACGGGCACCATATGGCCTTCTGCATCGGTGAGGAATTTCCAGGAGTTTTCGAAGTCGAAGCCGAGAGTGGTGGTGTACCAGTTCTGCGAGCGGACTTCTTCTTTGGTAGCGGTCTTGCCGGCATCTGAGTCGGCGTCTGCGCCTTCGTAAGGCGCACCGTCTTTCAGAGTGTATTTAGCAACATAGTTGTTGGTAAGAGTACACGTGCGGCCTGCAGGCACGATAATCAGACCTGCGCCTGAGCAACCGTTAGCGAATGCTGCAGCGAAAAGGTTGTTCTTGATCACTGTGGGGTTGCTGTCGCTGTCGAGAAGACCTACGAGACCCACATTGGTTGCACCACTGTTCTTAGCAAGGGTACCGGTGAATACGCAGTGTTCGATTGTACCGTGGTTCGATACGCCGGCGATAGCACCAAGCTGGTATTCACGGGTTACGAGAGTTGCGTTGCTCAGACAGTTGCTGATGGTTGCACCGCCGTCGAGGTTGCCGACGAAGGCAGCCACGTGGTCGCGGCCCTGAGCATACGAGTTCATTACAACTACGCCGTCGATTACAGAAGCCGAAGAGGTCTTACCTACTACGATGGCAGTGTTGGCGTTACCTACGATGTAGGCGTTTTCAAATCCGAGGTTCTTGATCGAAGTACCGTCGAAGGTGCCGATGAAGGCAGCTTCGTTCACATCCTTGTCCTCAAAGCGGAGGTTGCGGATGAAGTGGCCCTGACCGTCGATCGAACCAGAGAAGGAGTTGATAGGCTTGAAGTCAACGTCGCTCATATCGATATCTGCAGTGAGCACGAAGTCGCCCTGCGGATTCTTGCGGATGTTTTCGATGTCAGCTGCGGTAGCGATCTCGTTGCTGAGTGCGCTTACATTAGCAGTGAATGTCTTTGTAGCACCCTTCGAGAAGGCATCGTCTGCGGTGGTGAGGGTGATAGTCGCCGTACCGGCACCTACGAAGTTCACCTTCAGACTGTCTACAGTAGCAACGGCGGGGTCGCTCGAAGTCAGTTTGATGGCGCGGTTGAGAGCGCTGACAGCCTTGGTGTCGAATACATTCTGTACGTAGTAAACCTCTGCGGGTTCAGCTATCTGAATGTAGTCGCCCGGGATGGGGAGGGTCATACCTTTCAGCACGGGATAGCGGCCGTCGGCCAGATCCCATACAGCGTCATCCCAGCCAAGACCGGTGTAAGTAGCAGCCGTCTGAAGGACAGCAACCTCAGTCTTGATACCATGGTAGGTCTCTTCCCAATCGCTGACATCCTGAAGTTCATTGCTCTGGTTGTACACCTGAGTTTCTTTGCTTACGAGGTTGTCGCTTGCTTCCAGGATAGAATTCTCATTGTAGATAGTACCTACGATACCGTTGGCATAACGCTTGCCGATCTGCATGGGACGTTCGCCTGTAGGGCCGACAATAGTCGATGCTGCGCAGACATTGCCCGAAACTTTGGTTGTACCGTCTTCAACAAAGCCGACAATACCGCCGGAACCACCAAAACCGCCATTGAATACGCGGCCGAGGAAGAGGTTGTTGGCGATTGTCACTGTGCCTTTGGACCAACCGGCGATACCACCGGCCTGATAGCTGGTGGAGTAGACATAAGCGGTCGACATACAGTTGGTCACCGTAGCCGAGCCTTCGCCTGCGTCACCCACGATACCACCTACGTGGTCGCGGCCAAATACATAACCGGAGGTGAAAACTCCGCTGATGGTCGTACCCTGACCGGCACGGCCTGCAAGGATACCAACATGCTCGCCCTGCTTTTCGTCTGTTTTAACATAGGCCTGTGCAATGACGAGGTTGGATACACTACCTCCGCTGATGCAGCCGAAGAGACCGCTCCAGGAAGGGTTAGTCACATAAAGGCCGCTGATGGTGTGGCCTTTACCGTCAAGCTTTCCGGTGAAGGGAGCTGATTCGCTACCTACCGGCTGCCATGTGCCCGTAAGCACAATGTCAGATGCAAGTTCATACTCCCCCGAAGGGTTTTCTGCCATAGCGGCGAGACCCGCCTGGTCAGTGATTTGTATCTGACCTAAAGCCAGCGGCGACATTGCTGCCATCGCTGCCAAAGTCATTGCAAATCGTGCAGTAAACTTTTGCTTCATAAATGACTTAAGGTTAATTAAAAGGTTTATAATTAAGTGAATTGTCTGTTATCTAAGGGATTAGTAATATTCGTTATTGGTTCTTATTTCACAATCATTCGCATCGCGTTCGAAGCTACCCGGTAGCCGTTGCTGATGCCTGTCAGGCGATACAGATAGATGCCGGCGGAAAGTCCAAGCGAGACTTCAACGCTCCCTTGCGTCGACAGGGATGCCTGAAGTGCCTCATGGCGGACCGTGCGGCCCGAGAGGTCATAGACCTCGATGGCCAGAGCCTCACATCCTTCAGGGCAGGAATACTTCACCGAGGTCTGTCCTGCCGTGCAGGGGTTCGGATAGTTACCCTCCAGGGTCAGAGCGCTCTTTGAGTCGGTCATCACTCCTTCGATGCCGGCTGATTCCTTCTGGCCGTAGAGTGCGAACTCATAGATGCGGGCTGTGTTGCCACCCTGCTCGCCCATCGAAACCGACAGTCGGAATCGCGAGGCGGTGACAGGTTGAATGGTGTGGTCCACAAGGTTGTCGGTATTATCTGTAATGCTTTCAATGTCCGTCCACTGGTTGTTGAGGTATGCCTGAACCTTGAAGTTGCGGGTAATCTTGTCGAGGCCTTCGGTGCCTGCGCTGAGCAGTGCCCATCGGCTTACGATCACAGGTTCGTCGTAACGGTATTCAAGCCAGCCGTTGGCCGAGGTGCAGCACCATTTTGTCGATGCGTTGAGGTCGGCGGCCATTTTGCCTGCTTCGCTTTGATTCACCTGACCTGACTGAGTGATGACATCCGGTTTCAGATAGCCATTCCCGTCAAGCATCGCTCCCTTTGCTCCAGTTTCTTCATAATCAGGATAGGTGTAAATTTCAGTTGCTGGTTTTGTGTCGTCGTTAGTATTGTCGCTTAAGGTAGCAGCAAAGATATAAAGGCCGGATACATTCGGCAATATAACTTTTGTTGTTCCCTGAGGCAAATTTACTAAATATTTGTAAATGTACAAATGATTATACAATTCATCTTTGCCATCCGACATTTTATGTGCGTGGGTAGCGGTCAGAGCCACATGATCGCGGCGATAGCTGCTGCCCAGATTGTATTTCGTACCGAACTGGCCCACATATCCTGCATAGTAAGGCACATTGTAGCTTACAGTCTCGTCGCCCACCTTGAAATCGGCGTTGACGCCGTCGGCCTTGGTCGACGCTGCCAGGATATAGAGCTTGTTCTGCCCCTGTTTGGGCTCGAACGTCAGAGTCTGGCCGTGACAGCTCATCGCATTCTTGGCTCCGTTCGCACGGCTGCCCATGGCGAAGCTTACGCCCTCGTATGAGATCTCGTCGGCAATCTGTTCGGCGGGATAAATCTTTTCCAGACCGGCTGTAGCGTCTTTGCGGTTGGAGTTGAAGCTCATCATATCGGTGTCGAAGTCCAGAGCGAGATGTGTCTCAACCGGAGCGGCTGCCTCAGCCTCGAAAGCCGGCTTGGCCAGAGTGAAGGCGAAGGTCTTGGGCTGGTAACGGCCGATATTGAACGAGAAGCTCTTGCCCGATACGTTAATGGAGCCGGCCGAAGCGAGTTTCTCTTCCAGACCGGTCACTTCGCGCACCGAAGTCACATTCGAGGGGAAGGTCAGAGTCACATTATTCTGTGCTTCTCCGGTCCATTCATATACGCGGACGATATACTCGTCGTTGCGTTCAGCTTTTTTCAGAGCTTTGATGCTAACTTTCTGAGTGTTGAGCGAAGCGAAGCTCAGCCGGCTGCCGGCTGCGCCCTCATGTTTGGGAGCCTCGAAGGCTGTAAGCGGCTGATTCAGGCGCGAAGCCTCAATCTGAGTCGATTCGTTCCACTTATTCTGATGGGGGAAGAAGGCCACTGTGAAATGGTGCGAGCCGAGGTCCTGAAGGGCCTGATGGCTGTATGAGCCGCCGGTGTAAGGGGTATGGATCAGAGTGAGGCGCAGCTGATTGTTGGAGGGTTTGTCCCAGCCGTATTTGCAATCGTTCAGCACGCTCACGCCAAATTTGCCGGAATTGACGGTCATGTCGGCCCATTGGTGACCCTGCATCTCATAATGCTGCTCGGTGCGCAGTCCGCGCTCGATGGTGCCGAGCGAGAGGTCGTATGTCACTTTATCGAAAACGGAGCGGCTGGACATCTGAATCTTGAGCATCGAGTTCATAGTCTGCCAGTCTACTTCGTTGACCATATCCACGCGGTCGCTCACGGCGCTCATGCGTACATAGTGTACGAAGGTAGAGCCGTTCTTGGTGCGGCTCACGCGGAAGGCTTTGCGCAGCGGGCCGTTCTCGGCAATAGTAATCTTCACATTCTCGTCGACAACCACAGGGTCAGCTTTCACTGCATCCCACCAGATTTCCCATGCGGGGAATGATGTTGACCGGTCTTCAAGAATCTGCATTACCGGATAACCCATCATCAGACGGTTGTTTTTCAAATCGTAGAGGTTGGGATCGCCCTTGGCATCGAGTGTGGTACGGAATTTGCCGTTGGAGATCTGACGGTTAGCGATGTCGATAGTCATGTCCGACTCAAGCGAGCAAGGCTGACCGGGGCGCACATCGTAGACAGCATAGCCGAGCGAAGGCACTGTAGCAGCGAAGATGATGTGTGCGGTGCGCGTCGTCGGGTCGTAGCTGAGCATCTGTGCCAGCACTTCCTTACCGTTGGCGTCGAACACCTGAACGCCTTCGGGCTTGGTGTCGCATGTCACAGTGGCTTCGGCCACATCAGTGCGGTCGATCGACAGCGGATTGCTGACTACCATGGCCACGCCCTCTACCTGAGTGTCGAGCATGCGGGTCACAGCGCCCACCGAATTGCTGAACGCATCGCCGAAAGCCTTGTTGGCAATGGTATAGTCGTTTTGCGACCATACGTAAGCTTTGGGAATCGACGTACCGGTGATACCGTCGTGGTGAGCCTGCCAGAGGTTGGTAACCCATGCCTCGCGCAAATCCTGACGCGGATATGCGGCCACTCCGAGCCAGTCAGCGGCGACAGCCGATTTCTCGGCGGCGTCGGCCAGCAGCTCGTTGCGGCGGTTCCACTGTTTCAGCACAGCCTGCGATGTGTATGCGCCGACGCCGTGGTTGCGCATAGGCAGCTCGTCGTTCCAGACGTGCAGTTTGGAATTGTCCTGTTTCGAAAGATAGTCGAAGAAATAGTCGGGAGTGACAAGCTTCACCTTCAGGGGGCCGGAGTTAGTTGCATTCCAGTTGAGCCAGTACGGTGTGTTTTCACCGTTGTTAGTCTTGTCGGCAAGTGCGCCGCCGTGGTCGCTTCGGGGACCGACATAGCGCACTTCGGCGGGTATACCGTATTTCGAATAGTTATCGTTGGCATACGATAACATCTGCGAGTCATTGACCAGATCTTTGCAATATTCCTCGTGAGAGTCATAAGCGTGAGGCTTGTATATGGCATAAATCTGCGAGCCGTCGACACCCTGCCAGATACCGTAGGGAGGCAGCTGATCGTACATCCATGTGCCCCACCCCAGTTTTGCTGTGTGGAAGCCGACCTTACCGCAATGAGCGGCGAGCGAAGGCAGAGCGTAACTGAAGCCGAAGCAGTCGGGCAGCATGATGTCGTTGCCGCCGTCAACGCCAAATTCCTCTTCAAAGTATACGCGGCCGTAGAGCCAGTTGCGCATTATCGATTCAGCCGACGACACCATTACGTCGTTGGCATCGACCGCGCAACCCGACACGTGCCAGCGTCCGGTGTCGATATAAGTCTTCAGTTTGGCATAATCTTCGGGATAATATTCCTTCATCCAGCGATAGCGTATCGAGCCCTCAAAGTTCAGATGGAAGGCAGGATATTTATCAAACAGTTTGAAGTTGTCCGACATGGTTTTCTTCACATAGTCTCCGATGGTAGTCTGTACATCCCAGTTCCACTGCGAGTCAAGATGGGTATCGGATATGAAGAAGAGCGTGGGCTCCTGTGCGCCTGCGGTGAGGAACGTAGTAGCTGCCGCAGCCAGAAGAGCCTGCGAGGCTGTCATCTTCTTCAGATATTTCTTAAACTTTGACATTATATATTCTTATCGTAAGTTATCGTTTATTGCTGATTGATTTCTTTCATAGAGCTGCTGTCTGCGGAGGGATTGCGCTTGCCGAAGTTGCGCGGCGCTTGTTGGGCCGGTTGCTCATCACGAAGCGGATCTCGGCTCCGTCCTTGATGTCGTCGTAGGTCAGATACGATTTGTCCCAGAGCTTGCCGTTGAGATACATCTTGTCGACGTAGACATTGGCCGGACTCCATCGTTCCGTTGTCATCACCAGGTCTTTGCCGTTGCTCATGTGCATGGTGACTGCCGGAAGCGCTGGCGAGCCGACATTGTAGACGTTGCTGGTAGGAGCTGTCGGATAGAAGCCCATACAGTTGAAGATATACCACGCCGACATCTGGCCGCAGTCGTCGTTGCCGCTGAGCGAGCCGGGCTGGTCGCCGTAGAAGCGGTCGACAACCTCGCGCACGCGTTCCTGACATTTCCAAGGCTGCTGCAGATAGTTGTAGAGGTAGCAGACCTGATGGCAAGGTTCGTTGCCGTGCCAGTAGGCGCCGATACGGCCCTGAATGTCGTGTGCGCCGGGGATATCTTCGGGAATCTCAACTGTAAACAGCGAGTCGAGACGGGCCTGATAGAGCTTGCGGCCTACAGCCTCGATATGGCCCTGAACATCCTGAGGCACATACCATGTATATTGCACGGTAAACCCTTCGGTGATGTCGCCCCAGCCGTTGACGGAGCCGGGTCCTTCGTAGGCGATGGGTGAGAAGGGTGTACGCCACTGGCCTTTGCTGTCGCGGCCGCGCATATAGCCTGTCTGAGGATCCAGAATGTTGCGCCACGACTGCGAGCGCTTCATAAAGCGTTCAGCATCATCGGTTTTGCCCAGCTTCTGAGCCGCACGGGCGATGCAGAAGTCGTCGAAAGCGTATTCGAGAGTTTTCGATACAGATTCTTTCTCCTTGTCGAAGGGAACCCACCCTTTTTCGATATAGTCGGGCAGGCAGTCGTAGTTGGGATTGCATGCCGTCGTGACCATAGCCTCGTAGGCGCGCTCCTTGTCAAATCCGGGCACATCCTTCACGATCATGTCGGCCAGGATTGAAGCGGCGTGATAGCCGATCATACACCAGGTTTCGCCTCCGTAGAACATCCAGAAAGGCAGCATCTTCTCCACGCTGTAGTCGTAGTGAGCCAGCATCGAGTTGGCGATATTTGCCTGCATCGGCTGCTGCACCAGATTATAAAGCGGATGCAGGGCGCGGTAGGTATCCCAGCAGGAGAACACGGTTACATTCGTGAAGTCATGCTCGTTTTCGCCGTTGCCGGTCTTCGAATTGTGGATACCGCGATCCTGGCCGCGATACGACCCGTCGGCGTCCTCAAACACGAAGGGATCGAGGAATGCATGGTATACCGAAGTATAGAATGTGCGCTTCTGAGCGTCGGTGCCTTCGATTTCGAAGCGCGACAGCTCGGTGTTCCATTTGTCGACACCTTCAGCGCGTACCTGCTCGAACGATTTGCCGTCCAGCTCTTTGAGGTTGGCGAGAGCACCTTCAGGACTTACGCCCGATATGGCCACTCTCACTTCCAGAGCTTCGCCGTCGGCCGACGAGAAGGGAACCACGAACTTAATGTTCTGTCCGTAAGCCTCCTTATGGCTGCGGAAGCGGCTGGTATTGTAAATCACCGGCTTATCCTCCATATAGATTCGGGCATCGGTCAGCGGGCGACTGAACTGTGCGGCGAAATATACGTGACGGCTCGGTGTCCATCCGTCCACGAGTTTATAGCCCGTGATGGTCGAGTCGTTGATTACACGGATGTTGGCCCAGCGGCATTTGCTGCGCAGGGTATGGTTGAGATCGACAAGCACCCATGCGCTGTCGGCCTGCGGGTAGGTGAAGCGCAGAATGCCGGCACGCGTTCCGGCCGTCATCTCGGCGCGGGTACCGTAGTCGGTCATATCCACCGAATAATAGTCAGCCTGAGCCACCTCGCGGCTATGATCGAAACGCGAGCGGTAGCCTTCATCAGGGTTGGCGTGTGTGCCCGGGTTCAGATGCATCGTGCCCGTGCCCGGCATGAACAGGAAGTCGCCGAGGTCGGGGATGCCGGCGCCGCTGATGTGCGTGAGGCTCACTCCCAGTAGCGTGGGATGATCGTATTTATAGCCGGCGGCTGTGTCATAATCGTCAAAGTCGGTATCGGGGCTGATCTGTATGCCGCCGAAAGGCGTCTGAGCACCCGGATACACATTGCCGAAGCCGAGAGTTCCGATAAGCGGATCGACATACTGGGCCGGCCCGGAGGGGAGGCTGGCAGAGGCCGTTGCGCCTTGTGCTGCCAGAGCCATCAATGTTGCGGCCGATGCGGCGAGTATACTATGCCGGAAGGTTTGATTCATATTTGCTGTGTGTCGGTAATATCTGACTGACTATGTAGGAGAGAAAGGCTATAAGTTAAAGTCTGATGCGGCAGCTGATTATTTCTTGGCTGTTTCGGTGTCGCCGATAGCCTTCTGGTATTCTTTCCAGAGATTCTCTACCGAGTTTTTCTCGTCGTTGCCGAGAATGTGGTGCATAGCGCCGTCCCACGACCAGGGCACAACCTCGAGAGCCGTACGGTTGAACTTGCGGATGAAATCCTTGTCTTTATTCAGCGCGAGCCAGTAGAGGAAATATCCGGTAGTGCGGTAGCCGCTCATCCATGAGCCGCCGCGGGGACGGTCTTTTGAAGCGAAATCCTGCTCGAAGCAGCCGCAAGCCACGCGCACTGCGTCGGCGGTACCTTCGATGAACGACCAGTAAGGGCTCTTGCCGTCGTAGCTTCCGCACCCCTTGGGCTCGAGCTGGAAGGCGTGGGTGAGCTCGTGGTAGATTACCCCGCGGGTCTCGTAGTCGAGTTTCAGAGTATCGGCGTCGCGAAACGATTTTTCAATCCAGTCGGTGCTGTAATCGATCTGTACGCGTTCGCCGCCGCCGCTCTTATACGAGATACCGTCGAAATCACGAACCACATAATCGATATGGCGCACATCAGGGATGCTGTCAGCCGGTGAGAAATAGAGAGTCTGGAGCACTCGGCGGGCATTGTCGGTAATATATGAGTCGGGATCGGCGATAATAGCTTTGTAAATCTCGGCGCCCTTGGTTTCTGGCGATGTGATCTGGAAGTTTACTTTACCCGGATCATAGTGACGCCACTGGCGCTCTATGGCTATCGGCTTGTGATATTTGGCCGGACGTGCCGTAGGATTGGCTGCCGACATGGTCGGAGCTGCCAGGAATATTGATGCCAAAAGGGCGAGAGTAACGTTTTTCATTGCGGTTTATGATTGGATATTATTATCTTATTTTAGGAACGAATGGTTACTTTGGCGTTAGCAGTCCCTTCGGGTGCAGTTACGCTGATGATATACAGACCGGGGGCAACGGCAGGTACGGTATATGTGCCGTTGGCTGAAGCAGCGCTGTCAACCAGGGCGCCCGCCACGGTGTAAAGATTTACCACGCAGTCGCTTACGCTGAAATTCACAATTTCTCCTGCCGTCATCACGGCGGGAACTACAATCTGGCTTCCCTCTGCGGCAATGTCAGCCACGCCGCTGATAGCCTTTTGTCCCATTACATCGAAAGCGTAGATGCGCGATGTATGTGCATTCATTTCATCTGATGTGCGCGGCACAGTCAGCTTCACATAACGGGCTGTAACGGGATTGTCGAGCATATCTTCCTTTGTATTGCGCGATGCGCCGTCAGCTTTATCCACCACCACTTGCCAGCAGCTGTTTGTGTCGCCCTGCGGAGTGATTTTATCCAGATCGGGAGCTTCGCTGCTTACGGCTATCTGATAATGAGTGACATTATCATCAGGCTCGAGGTTTTTGCAATCAAACATCTTGAAGCCGCTGATTTTGTAATCGTCTTCGAGATCTATGACAGCAAATTTGTAAGGATCACTGTTGATGTCAGCTTTGAAGAAGCACCATTTGCGTGTTTTGTCGATATAGTTTCCGGCAAGCAGGTTGATGGCCTGTTCGCGCTCGTTGGTGCTGTCGTACGATTTGAGAACAGTTTTACCGATGCTTACCACATCGCCGCGATCCACCGGACGCGAGAATTCGCCATAGATGTCTACACCATATATACGTGTAGCGTTGTCGTCGTTGCCGTTAGGTCGTACGCCACGCTTGATCACGAGCTTCACGTAGCGAACCTCTACAGGCTCGAAGCTGTCGTCTTTGGTGCCTACCGAGGCAACATCTGTCTTATGTACGAGCTCATGCCAGTCGTTGTCCTCTCCGGTGAGACTGGTGTAAATCCAATATTCAGGCACATTGCCGCAGTTTGCCTCGCGGCCTGCTACATCGCGGAATACGAAACGGTCGATTTTGTAATAATCGGTGAATTCGAACACCACCCAGGGGTTGATATTCTTGTTGTCGCACCATTTCTTGTTGGGATAGCTGTAGGATGTGTTCAGGTAAAAAGCGCTCTCATCGTTGTTGGCGGCGCCGCTGGAAGCTTTCACCACGCAGCGGAGCTTTCCGTTGCCGCCGGCGGGATAATTGTTGAGCAGACGCTCGGGCAGAGGCAGCTTCACGGGGTCACCCATGCCGGTGCGGTTGGCGGGATCATACACAGCCACGCCCACCATCGAGTCGGCGCAACCATAATAGAGATACCATTTATCCTTGAAATAGACCAGACCTTCGATGAACACAGTGCCGGCAGCATACTGGCCTGTCTTCTCAAAGTCTTCCATCGGGCGGAAGAATGGCTTGTCGAGCCGACCGATTACCTCATACGGATTCTCCAGACTGAAGAGCACCTGTCCTGCGGAATAGGTGTTGCCGGGATAGTTTACATCGCCGTCGTTGCCGTTGCGGTTCTTTCCGTTGTAAAAAAGCAGGATGCCTTTGTCGGTGATGATGGCGGGAGGACCACACTCGGTGAGGTTGCTGTCGAAGTAGCCCTTGCGGGTATCGATAAGATGGATGAGATCACGGTTGCTGTTTACGTAAGGCGTCCAGTGGATGAGGTCGTCGCTTGTAGCGGCAGCTACATACGCTTCACCCCAGTACATGAGGTATTTCTCCTCACCGTTGACTTTAACCTTGGCGGCACGCTGTACGCCGTCTTTCACTTCGGTGACAATCGAGCCGGATTTGCAGGCCAGATCCTTGTATTTGCCGTCGAGGGCATCGAGGAAGGCGGGGCCATGGTGGGTCCATGTCAGCAGGTCTTCACTGGTAGCGATACACAGACGCGGAGTGCGGTTGTTCCACCCCGTATATGTCATCACGTAGATAGTCTTGCCGTCTATATCGGCACGAACCACACGCGGGTCTTCCGTACCGCCTTTCCATTCGTAGGTCTTCGACATCTCGCTCTGATCGGGATACATCACCGGTGTAGAGCGTCGGCTCTCTATGGTGATACCGTCGGAAGTCTCGGCCAGACCGATACGCGAGGTACGGCCGCCGATACCGGCGTTGGGATTGTCTTCTGCACGGTAAAGGATACAGATTTTACCATCCTTTACCACAGCGGCCGGATTAAATGTGTCTGCATATTCCCATTTTACATTCTCCCCGGTCATGGGGCATGCAAATGTACTCTCATGATTGGGAGTGATGAGAGGATTGACCCCTTCAGGGCGCTCGAATCCTCCGAAAGCCCATTCAGGAAGCACATTGTCCTCACCGGCGTAAGCCGACAATGACATCACACATGCTGTTGTGAGTAGAATTTTCTGAAACATATAGATTATAGATCTGACGATATTGTGTTTTTATGTTCGGTATTACAATCTGTTATGCTGAATACTGATTTTTTTAAAATTCGGCATCGGAGAGCGAGTAGGGTTTGGTGTCCGGGGCCTGACAACGCGATTTGTTGGGTTTGGAGGCCATCTCATATTCGATTACGCCGCCTTTGGCTATGTCGGCGTGGGTGAAGTATGCCTTGTCGTAGGGTTTGCCGTTGAGGCGCACCGACTTGATGTAGCGGTTGGTGTCGCTCACCTTGGGCGCCTTGATTTCCAGCGTGTTGCCGCCGGGCAGGTTCACTTTGGCGTAAGGCAGATAGGGTGCGCCGATCACATACTGGTCCGTTCCCGGGCAGACGGGGTAGAATCCCAGAGCCGAGAATATATACCATGCCGACATCTGGCCGCAGTCGTCGTTGCCGCAGAGGCCGTTGATGTCGTTGCGGTACATGCGGTTCATGATCTCACGTACCCAATACTGGCTCTTCCAGGGCTGTGAGGTCCAGGCATAGAGATAGGGGATGTGGTGGCTGGGCTCGTTTCCGTGCACGTATGCGCCGATAAGCCCTTCTTTGGTCACATCCTCGGTGTCGGCATAAGATTCTGCCGGCAGTTCGGTGGTGAACAGGCGGTCGATGTTAGCCGTAAACTTCTTGTCGCCGCCCATCTGATGCATCAGACCTTTCACATCGTGAGGCACGAAGAAGGCGTAGTTCAGAGCGTTCCCCTCCATATAGCCTTCGCCCGAGGTGCGCAGAAGGTCGTAGGTCGGTTTCCACGAGCCGTCGGAGTTGCGCGGACGGCTGAAGCAGATTTCCGGATCGAACACGTTGCGGTAGTTGAGCGCGCGCTTGCGGTATCGTTCGGCATTGGCCGCGTCGCCATTGCGCAGAGCCTGACGGTAGATACACCAGTCGTCGTAGGCATATTCCAGCGTTACCGATACGGCGCTTCCGTTTTTGTCGAAGGGCACATAGCCGAGATTCAGATAGTCGGCCGTTCCTTCGAAGTAAGGGATGTTGGCGCTGTGGTCCATAGCCTCGAACAGGCGCTTGCCGTCGAGCTTGATTCCCTTGGCTGCGGCGTCGGAGAGCGCCGAGACAGCATGGTAGCCTATCATACACCAGTTTTCATTTCCCATATGGGCCCAGACAGGCAGGGCGTGGTGCACGCTCTGGTCGTGGTGGGCCAGCATCGACTTGATCATCGAAGCGGAGCGGTCGGGGAAAAGCAGGTTCATCAGCGGATGCTCTGCGCGGAAGGTATCCCACAGCGAGAACACCGTATAGTTGTCGAAGCTGCCGTCATGGTTAGCTCCGCTCTCCCCTGCTTTGCAATTATGGATATTGTGGTCGAGGCCGCGGTAGCTGCCGTCGACATCCATATAGACCGAGGGGTTGATCATCGTATGGTAAAGCGACGTATAGAGCATGGCTAGCTGGTCGTCGTTGCCTTCGGCGCTGATGATGTCGAGATTGCGGTTCCAGCTGTCGCGGGTTTCGGCGGCAATCTGGTCAAAGTTCTTGTCTCCGGCTTCGGCCATAAGGTTGGCCATAGCGCCCTGAGTGCTTACAGCTGAGAGGCCGACCTTCACCTCGATTTTCTTCGATTCAGGAACGGCAAAGTCGAAATATGCCACTACCTGACGGCCGAAGATTTCGGGGAAGTCGCGGTTCATCTTGAATTTGCGCCAGAATCCGGTGTAGGTCGGGCGCTTGCGGTCTTTGTAGCCGTAGGAAGCGATGGGTTCGGAGAACTTCATCGCGAAATAGGTGTAGTTGGTCGTGGCCCAGCCGTTGGTGATGCGGTAACCGGTCACGGTGTAGGGATCTTCAACGCGGATATAGCTCCAGAGCACCTTGCCGTCATAATTATATATGGCGTGGTCCATGTCGAGAATCACATGGGTCGAGTCGGCGTCCGAAATGGTATAACGGTGGATTCCGGTACGCGGAGTAGCGGTAAGCTCGGCGCGGATGCCGTAGTCGTCGAGGTCAACGGCATAATAGCCCGGGCGGACTTTCTCACTGGCATGCGAGTAGGCCGAGCGGTATCCCTCGGCGTGGCCGGCGGCTGTGCCGGGGTCGAGGCGCAGCGGCCCGGTGGTAGGCATAATCAGGAAATCTCCAAGGTCGGAGTGGCCTGTGCCGCTGAGATGAGTGTGGCTGAACCCAACGATGGTGGTGTCTTCATACTGATAGCCGGCGCAGTATTCGTATGCGGCGGGCTGATAGCGACCGTTGATGTTGTGAGGCACATTCTCCGTGTCCGGACTGAGCTGCACAATGCCGAAGGGTGCGCAGGCGCCGGGGAATACGTGTCCCATCCTTGTGGCGCCGATCAGCGGGTTCACATAGTCAACAGGCGCGGTAGCCGCGGCTGTAATCGCCGCGGCTATCGCTATTGCCGTTATCAGATGTTTTCTCATTATTACTGTTGTAGCTTTTTCTGAGAGACTTTTCAATCGGTAAAACTTATTTTTTCTCTTTCGACATCGAATAGGGAGCGTCGGAGGGGAGAGTGCCTCGCGAGGTGTTGGGCTTGCTGTCCATTACTATATTGATGTTGGCGCCGTTGGTCAGGGTAGCGTAATCGATATAGTTCTTGGTGTAGTTCTTGCCGTTGACCTTCATCGACTTGATGTAGATGTTTTCGTCGGAGTTGGCCGGAGCCGAGATTACGGTCTTCTTTCCGTTGGGGAATGTGAGCGTGGCCTTGGTGAACAGCGGAGCGCCGAATACATACTCACCCGATGCCGGACAAACCGGATAGAATCCCAAAGCCGAGAATACATACCATGCCGAGGTCTGGCCGTTGTCTTCGTCGCCGCAGTAGCCGTCGGGGGTAGCCTGATAGAGGCGGTTCATCGTCTCGCGGGTCCAGTACTGAGCCTTCCAAGGCTGGCCGCCGTAGTTGTAGAGGTAGATCATGTGCTGAATGGGCTGGTTGCCGTGAGCATAGTTACCCATGTTGGCAATCTCCATCTCGCGGATCTCATGGATGGTACCTCCGTAGTAGGAATTGTCGAATACGGGAGGAACTACGAATACGCTGTCGAGCTGAGCGGTGAACACCTTGTTGCCGCCCATGAGGTCAATCAGACCCTGAGGATCGTGGAATACGCTCCAGGTGTAGTGCCATGAGTTACCTTCGGTGAAGGCGTCGCCCCATTTGTAGGGGCTGAAGGGGCGCTGGAAAGTGCCGTCTTCGTTGCGGCCTACCATCAGATTGTATTCGGGATCGAAAACATTTACATAGTTGTGGGCGCGCTTGGTGTAGAGGTCGATTTCCTCCTGCGGGCGGCCGAGCTTTTTGGCGGCCTGGGCGATGCACCAGTCGTCGTAAGCATATTCAAGCGTACGGGCTACGTTTTCACGGATACCAACATTGTAGGGCACATAGCCGAGCTTGTTGTAGTATTCATGGCCGTAGCGACCCGACGACTGAACGCGCGGGTGAGTGTTGTTGGCGCCATGGATCATACCTTCATACATTTTCTGTGCGTCCTCACCGGTGACGAAACCTTTGAGGATACCGTCGGCCACTACCGAGGCGCTGTTGTTGCCGACCATGCATCCGCGGTGGCCGGGGCTGGACCATTCGGGATAGAAGCCGCTCTCCTTATAGAAGTTGAGCCATCCCTGCTGCATCTTGGCGCCTTCTTCAGGCCAGAACAGATTGACCATGGGGAACAGAGCGCGGAATGTATCCCAGAATCCGGTGCCGGTGTATAAATATCCGGGCTCTACCTTGTCGGTGTCGGGGCTGTAGTGTACCACATTGCCGTTGGCATCGATTTCATGCATCTTGTGGGGGAAGAGCGCTGTGCGGTAGAGGCATGAGTAGAATGTGCGGAGCTTATCCTTGTCGGAGCTCTCCACGTCTACTGCGCCGAGCACCTTGTTCCATTCAGCCTTGGCCTCGGCCTTTACCTGGTCGAAGGTCTTGTTGCCGATTTCGGCCATGTTGCGTTCGGCCTGCTCGAGGCTGATGAATGAAGTGGCCACCTTGGCGCCCACTTTCTCGCCGCGTTTGGTCTTGAAGCCGATGGCTGCGCCCACGTGGTTGCCCTGAAGTTCTTTCTTGCCGGGCTGCAGTTCGCCGCCGTCGAGCCATGTCCAGTCGGAGTCGAACGGTTTGTCAAACTCGATTACGAACCAGTTGCGGAAGTTGGGGCCGACGCCGCCGCTGTTGCGGGTGGAGTAGCCGACCACGCGCTGCTTCTCGGGCTCTACCTTAATATATGAGCCGTGGTCGTAACCGTCGATCACCACGTAGCTGTCGTCACATTCCGGAAAGGTGAATGTGAAGTAGGCGCAGCGGTCGGTAGGTGTGATTTCAGTAGTAACGTCGTATTCCGAAAGGTACACCTTATAATAATAGGGACGGGCTTCCTCAGAGCGGTGGGCAAACCAGGAAGCGCGCTTGTCTTCGTTGATCTTCAGCGAGCGGGTCACAGGCATGATTGAGAACTGTCCGAAGTCGTTGATCCAGGGGCTGGGCCGGTGGGTCTGCTTGAAACCGCGGATTTTGTCTGAATGGTAGGTGTACGACCATCCGTCGCCCATCTTGCCGGTCTGCGGAATCCATTGGTTCATGCCCCAGGGCACTGCGATTGAAGGCACTGTGTTGCCGTTCGAAAGTGAGAACTTCGAGTCGGTACCCATCAGCGGGTTTACCAGATCAACAGGGTTGTTCACTGCCTGACCGGTGAAGGCTGCAGCGAGCATTACAAAAAATGTGATTGCCGTTTTCTTCATTTTACGACTTGTGGTGTTGAGGTAAAGGATTTGGTTATTTCGTGATATTAAATCGGTATTTTTTCCAATGCAAAAATAGGTTATTGGTACCTAAAAAAGCTATATAAATTCTGACAAAAAAGTAACAGATTGCGACAAATGCCCGTGTTTAGTCAGTTTTTTACGACTTTATCCCCTGTCAGGAGGCTTTGAAAGAAAAATCCCCCGGAAACGGTCAGTTTCCGGAGGATTCGTTATGTGACTGACTCTCGCCCGCCGTCGCAGTCGGCGACGCTTTGCGGAGCAAAGACGGGCAGGGCGAGTGCCGGTTTCGCTGGATTACATTACCACTACCTTGTAGGTCTTGGCAGCGCCTTCGGTGGCTACGCTGACAACGTAGATACCGGCGGCGGCAGGAACGACAGCCGAGCCTTCAACCGGGGTCTGAGCCACGAGAGCTCCGGCGGTAGTGTATACGCTTACGACTGCTGCTTCAGATACAGTGACTGCTACGCCGCCCGGAACGCCGAGTACGGAAACGGTCGATGTGCCCTCTGTGGAGACTTCATCGATGCCGGTGGTGTCGAAGGTTGCGAATACGGTCAGTTCGGGATATTTAGTGGTTTTGCCCATGTTGCCGGTGTACCATGCTTTGCGCGAAGTGTCGGCTACACGGTAGGATGCAGACTGGGAGAACACGTGGATGGGCCATCCGAGCTTAGTTTCGTAGAAGTCGGCCGATTCAGCTACAGCAGCGGTGACAGTCTCGCCCTGACGGCCGGAGGTGGTATTGTCGCTGTCGGAGCCGTTGCATGCGGT
>CAMEGQ010000006.1 GCA_945916235.1 uncultured Porphyromonadaceae bacterium
TTCTTCCTTCTTCCTTCTTCCTTACTGTGATAAAAGCCCGCGGCTTTTATCCCTCCCCGCCTTCCCTATCTTTAATTTTGGAAGCGGTTAGAGCTTCAGCTCCATTCCTCTGCCCTCTGCCTTCTGCCCTCTGCCCTATAAGATCCACTGCCCTATAAGGGCCTTCTGCCTTAAAAAAGGCCTTTACTCCCCTCCCTGCGAGCTAGCGAAGGCGCTCGTCGGGAAGATGCCCGACGGTCGGCGGATGGTATAGTCCGTCATCTGCTCGTTCGAGATGAAGCCATACCCCTCGATTATCCTGTCAGAGCGCTCGATGTGGATAAACGAATCGGAGTAGACCTTCCTCGCATTCTGGTCCCAGAATAGCTGCTGGGTCAGAAACCGGTCGCCGTCCACATTGCGCATACGCACATTGCGGTCAAACTGCCAAAGCTTTCGCTGGCTGTAATATATGGCCGTATCGGCTGTGAATGTGCCGGTCTCGCGCAGCGAGTCGTCATATTGCGTAACAAATATCCCTTTCGGGAAGTTCCAGTGGGGATCTTTCGCCTCCTCGAACATCAGCCACAGGTCGGTATTGATGTGGTAGCGCGTATAGCCCGAGTCGGAGATTGCCGTCGACACATCGACGGTCTTCATAGTGGGAAACGTCTCCGGGTCGGCCGACAGCGAGATGGTCTCTTTCTTCTCGTCGGAGCATGCCATCAGCCCGATGAGCAGCGCTGCCACAGCCGGCAGCAGCCTCAGCCGCCCCCGTGAGCCTTCGGCCCGGTGGCCGGAGCCGCTCAGCGCCTTCCGCGCTTCCGCCTCTTCTCTCCCGGCTCCCATCCGATCAGCGAATCTTGTTACGCCAGAACCATACCTGGTTGAAGTTGATACCCAGCGTCATCACGAAGTAGTTCTCCTTCACCATCGGCTGCGGATGTGCCTGACGGTTGCGGAATTCGAATCCGAGGTTGATCATAGTCTTAGCAGCCGGAGCGGGAAGACCGAAACCCACCGATACCCCCCTCTCTCTCACGGAGTTATCCCCCACCTTTATGTAGTCATTGCAGTAGAACGCGCCCACACGGTAGTTAACCCTCTGCAGCCATGAGCCGCGCGAGCGGTGCACATACTGTGCGCCCACGCCCACCCGCCAGCGGTTGTTGAAGGTCGACGTATTGTCGAAGCCCTCCACCCGCGCTGCCTTCACATTCTTCCACGGCTGATACGTGAAGTCGATTTCGGCCATTACGCGGTCTTGCCATTTGTAGTTGACGCCAAGACCCCAGGTCTCGGCCATCTGGGCGTTGCCGCGAAGGTTTATGTCGCTGATGGTGTCGGGCAGGGCGTCAGTGCTGACGTCATATTTGATGCCGTAGGCATGGCCGTGAAACGATTTCTTGGGCGAATATACGGCGCCGACGGTCACATAGTGGTCTTTCCCGAACATGCGGCCATACTGCACTCCGAAACGCAGCCGGTAGTCGCGCACCTCCACCTGACGCTCAAAGAGCGATGTGGTGGCGTTGGTGGCATAGACATAAGTCGAATTTACCAGTGTGCCAAACAGATAGCTCACATTCAGGCCCACGCTCAGCCCCGTCAGCGGGCGGGCGCCGAAGCCCACATACAGCTCGTTGAAGCCTCCCGAACCCTGACGCGAGTTCTGGCCGTTAGTGATGTCAGATGAGAAGGTGTAGCCCACCTCCGAGAAGGGGATCAGACCGGCCGAGGCTCCCAGCCATTTGGTGATGGGCACCTGCATGGTGATATAGTCCAGACCTCCGGTGAAGTTATCCCCCTTGATGTCTCCCTCCTTGGTTTTCAGCGATTTGGCATCGACAGCCATATCAAACAGGAACGTCAGCGAGTCCATGGCGGCATAGCTGGCGGGGTTCATAAAGTTGATCTCGCGTCCCGAGCGCATAGCGTAGCCCACGCCGCCCATCGAGCGCTGCATGGCGTTCGACTGCTCCGACAGCAGTCCGTAGCCGAAGCGCGAATAGGGCGAAATTACTGAGTTCTGGGCATCCGCGTTCGGAAGCACCGTAGCTAACAGGGCCACAAGGGCGATGAATGGCTTATTTATCTTCATTGTACAAGAGTATGCTTAGCAATCCTTTGGTGACCAAACACTTGTCAACCACACAGGGTATATCCAGAAATTCACTCACATGCTTGGCCCACCCGCCGGTGAGCACCAGCCGCCCCGGCTCGGGCAGACGTGAGTAGTAGTAAGCGATCTCGGCCACGACTCCGCGCACTGCCCCGGCTCGCATGGCTGTCGCCGTATCGTTGCCAAACAGGGGCGTCTCGCCGTAGCCGCCGATTTCCGGCAGGCGCGCGGTGAAACTATGAAGCGAGCGCAGGCGCATCCCGATGCCCGGAGCGATATTCCCCCCGAGATAGCGGCCCGTAGAGTCCACCACATCGTATGTCACAGCCGTGCCCATATCCACCACCAGCGAACATTCGCCCGGGAAGAGGCTCCAGGCGCCCACGGCAGCCGCAATGCGGTCAGCCCCAAGCGTCTGCGGCGTAGCGTAGCCGATAGCGATGGGCAACGGCATCAGCGGCGACACCTGACGGGCGTCTACCCCGTGCTGCATCAGCCACTGCGTCAGGCGCTCCCCGTTGCCCGTCACGGAGCAACACAGCGCCTTCTCAGGCCGGAAACGGTCGACAAACTTGGCCAGCTGCTGGCGCGTCAGCTCCTTGGCCGATTCCTCATCGACGAGCTTGGCGCCCGACCATACGGCCAGTTTCACCGAACTGTTCCCTTGATCTATTGTCAGATTCAGACCCATTATGTCCTCATCGCTTCCGCAGGTTCACTCCGTCATGCCGCCCTCCACACTTGGAAAGCGGCATCCCCGGCATTCCGGCATAAAGCCTCGGCCTTCCGAAAGCCTGCATTTTTGCTTTTAAGTTGTTAATTCGGGCAAAATTACAAAAACCTCCCCAATTATCCCCTCCTTCCCCTTATAAAAAATTATAAAATCACTCGAGACCCCGATACCCCGGGCACAATTGGAATCGGCATGGCGGTAGGGATGCGATACATCGCATCCGCGCCTAAAATACTATGGCTCAACATGATAGGTCGCACCGAGGCGCGACCCTACCAGCGGATGGGGGGCCGCGACGATGCGCTAAATGATTGATAATCAAGCTGTAGTGGCGCGCCTTGGTGCGACCTACCCTCATTTGCCACCAGTACCCACCGGGGGGACGAGGGCCGGCAGCCGGGCCGCTACCGGGGGGCGGGAGGGGTCAGGCGGGGTAGTGGAGGCGGTCGGAGCCGGGGGTGGAGATCTCCTGCAGGAATTTGCGGGCCAGGGCTTTGGCTCCGTCAAGGTCCATAAAGGTGTAATTGCCGCAGTCGCGGGCCGTGGCACCCGGAATCTCCCCTTCGAAGTCGGCCACGAACTCCATGGCTTCGCGCATCAGCCCTACCACGTCGCTGCTCTCCAGCTCTCCCTGAAGTATCAGGTAATTGCCTGTGCAGCAACCCATCGGACCCCAGTAGACCGTTTTCGGCGCCCACTGAGGATGGTTGCGCAGAAAGGTGGCCACCAGATGCTCCATGGCGTGGAGCGCTCGCGGGTCGGCTGCGGCCTCGCGGTTGGGCGCTGTCAGGCGCACGTCGAAGGTGGTGATCACATCGCCCGAGGGGGTCACATCCCTGCGGCTTACATATATCCCCGGCATCAGCACCAGATGGTTGATGCGGAAGCTCGCTATCTTCTCCATACGCTCTTTCATACCAGTAAATCACGAAGCACTGAGAATGTGGTCTTCGGCGCCAGCGACCAGAAGTCGGCATACTGCTGCAGCTGGTCCTCGGTCCCGGGTGTATCGCTCACTACGCGGATGGCAAGGAAGGGGATGTCGCGCAGATAGCACACCTGCGCTATCGCCCCCGACTCCATATCCACAGCCACAGCCTCGGGGCGCACCGACAGCACGCGCTGCAGATCTTCCACCGTCGAGATAAACATGTCGCCGGAGGCTATCAGCCCGTGGATAACCCGGGGCGACTGCTTTCCGGCTGCCGCAGGCTGCTCTTTCAGCAGGCGGGTGGCGCCGTCGAAGGTGACAGGCAAGCCTTGCACCTGCCCCGGGAGGTTGCCCGGACCGCACCATACGTCGTAGTAGCCTACCTGATCGCCTACCACCACGTCGAGGATCCTGGCCCCCTTGCCGGTGCCTCCGGCGATACCGGTATTGATGACGGCATCGGGCCGGAAATTGTCGATAAGAGTGAGGGTCGCCACTGCGGCGTTGACTTTGCCGATACCCGACTGGGTCACGGTGACGGTCGACGACGCTATGCGCCCGGTGCAAAACTTGAGTCCGTTGATGGTGGTCTGCTCCACCTCTTCCATCTCGTTCAGAAGCATCGTCAGCTCCGACTCCATGGCCACGATTATACCGTAAATCATATCTTTGTTATTGTTGATTTCTTCAGTTGTCGCTCCCCGGCGGCAAATATCCGGCAGATTTTCGTCTGCCCGACTTCGCTTCCCGCCGCAAATTTACGATTTTTCCGGCGAAGCCTCCCTATTCTGAAAAAAATTGCACATTTCTCCCGAACGTCGCGCCGCCGACGGTTGTTCTATCTTTACAAATTTACTCCGTTTCACTATGTCTACTAAAAAATCCAACCCCGGAAGCACCCCGGCGCAGACCCCCAACAAAGGCAACGCCGTGCTCTCGGTCCTGATCCTCATTATCGGCATCATCTTCATCGTGCTCTGGCGCCGCGACACGCTCCCCAACGGAATCGTGCTCATCTGCGGTCTGGCTTTCGCCATCCCGTCGCTCTTCTCCATCATCGGGTCGTTTTTCAATTTCAGCCGCTATGAGCGCTCGGCCACATCGAAGGCCGTAGAGCTGGTGTGCGGCATCGGCGGCTTGATGCTTGGCATCTGCATCATCTTCCTCCCCGACGTGTTCCGCCGCCTGCTGTTCTACCCCTTCGGAGTCCTGATTATCGCCGGAGGCCTGTACCAGATCTATACGCTCGCGCGCAAAAACCGGCCCGTGGACTATCCCGGCTGGCTGCTTGCAGTGCCCATCGTGCTGATTACCACCGGAGTAGTAATCATCTGCCTCGATTCGCTCCATACGCAGAAGAGCGAGAACCTCCTGGTGCTCATCACCGGCATCTGCGGTGTGCTCTTCGGCATCGACGGCCTGTTTCTCTCAGGAGTGGCGCGCTGCGGCCGCAAAAATCCGGCCACCAAGGCCGAAGTCACCCCGGCACCTTCCGGCAAGCCGGAGCATCCCGCCCCGGCTGAAACCGACGAGCCGGCCAAGGCCGACGAACCCGCCAAGGCTCCGGACCAGGCTACGCCTTCTTCACCTGAAGGCCATACCGGCGCATAATGTACAGCTCCAGCAGGTCGCAGATATCCTCCAGACTGATTTTCGACGAGTCGAAACTCAGATCGTAGGTGGGCGAGTCGCCCCAGCGCTTGTCGGTGTAGAAATTGTAATATTCGGCTCGCTTGCGATCGGTCTTTTCGGCCAGTGAGCGGGCCTCTTTTTCGGTAGTCTTGTCGGCACGGGCCAGAATACGGCGCACACGCTCTTCCATCGGCGCATGGACGAACAGCGACACCATCGGCACCTTCGAATCCCTCAGCACATAGTCAGCCGTTCGCCCCACAATCACACAAGGCCCGTTGTCGGCCACATGATGGATCACATCCGACAGCGCACCGAAGATCGACTCGTTCATCATCGCCGAGGCGTTGTACCATCCCAGCTGTCCGAATCCCATACTGAAGCTAAGACCCGACCCCATCAGGTTCGGCATCTTCTCATCGGCATCTTCGAACACTTCCGTGGCCATCCCCGCCTTACGGGCAGCCTCAGCCAGTAGCTCCTTGTCGTAATAGTCAATCCCCCAGCGCTCAGCCAGCATCTTGCCCAGCGCCCTTCCGCCGCTGCCAAACTGCCGCCCGATACATACCACAAACGGCTCGCGCCTCTTCTGTTCCATATCTTATTTCATTTACTGTTTTTACCGCCGCCTACAGCAGGTAAGAAATTCGGTGACGGGGCGGATTTCCGCTCCGTACCCTACAAATATAGCTCTTTTCCGACAAAAAACTCCACATCCACTTGCCGTCTTACAAATTTTTTGTAACTTTGCGGCGGGTAAGTCCTCCACGGCCAGCTCCCCCCGAACTCCGCCAGGTCTTGATCGAAGCAACGGTAGGGGGTTGTAGCGGCGCGATGAAGGTCGCTTACCCTTTTTTTGTACCCCTATCCATTATAAGTATAAAATTATAAGTATAAGTATACGACTTATAAGAATTTATAAGACTTATAAGATATTATAAGCCTATTGCGGTGGGGCGTTTACAGGTCGAGGGTGAGCTGGGGGGCGTGGAGGCGGAAGGTGCGGCGGTGGAGAGGCGTGGGGCCGAGGCGCAGCAGGGCGGCGCGGTGGGCGGCCGTGGGGTAGCCTTTGTTTATAGCCCAGTCGTAGCCGGGATAGTCGGCGGCGAGACGCACCATGATTTCATCGCGGTGGGTCTTGGCCAGAATCGAGGCTGCGGCGATATTGCCGAAGCGGCCGTCGCCTTTTACAAATGTTTTCCATGGCAGGGTGCCGAACGGCTTGAAGCGGTTGCCGTCGACTATCACGCTTCGCGCCGCCGGATTGAGGGCGGCCAAAGCGCGGTGCATCGCCTCAATGGAGGCGTTGAGGATGTTCATCCGGTCGATCTCCTCGGGCGAGCATATCCCCACGGCCCAGGCGATGGCCTCGGCCTCGATGATGGGGCGCAGGGCTTCGCGCCGCTTCTCCGAAGTCTGCTTCGAATCGTTGAGCCAGGGATGGTGGAAATCATCGGGGAGTATCACAGCCGCAGCCACCACGGGGCCGGCCAGACATCCGCGCCCGGCTTCGTCGCATCCGGCCTCGAAGGCCGAAAATTCATAGCAGTTTGGTAACGTTACCGCTGATTTACCCATCTTTATGTCTGATTAGAGCGCTTTCTTGAAGGTGCAGCGGCGGCGGTGCTGACGGTTCTCGAAATAGTCCCACTGATTCTGCACAGCCTGATTGTCTTCCAGCTCCACGTTGGTCTCGGCGTGGCGGTAGCCGCAGGCGTTATACTGAGGAATCAAATCATTGAATATCAATGCGTTCACGCCTTTATTCTGATATTCCGGACGCACGCCGATCAGCAGCAGGTCGACCGTGTCGGCCTTGCCGCGCAGAGCCTTCAGCAGATGCCACCACCCGAAGGGCAGCAGCCTGCCGCGGCTCTTCTGCAGCGCTTTGGAGAAGGACTGGATAGATATGCCCACAGCCACAATCTTGTCGGCTTCGTCGGTAATCACCGTCACAAGCTTCAGGTTGATCAGGCTAAGGTACATGTCTATGTAGTATTCTATCTGCCTGGGCGTCAGCGGCGAGTAGCCGTAGAGCCCGTCGAAAGCCTCATTGATCAGCTCGAAGAGCGCCACGCCGTATTCCTCCTTAATTTTTTTGCGCGAGGTGTATTTCTTCACCTTCAGATGCTCGCGGCGGCGCACTATCTCGGCGATGCGGGCATATTTGTCAGGCACAGTCTCGGGCACAGTGACGCGAAACTCCACCCATCCGGCATCTTTCTCATAGCCCATGCGGCGCATGTGGTCCACATAGTAGGGATAATTGTAGATGGTGGCCATGGTGCCAAGTTCGTCGTAACCGAAGGTGAGCATCCCCTCATGGTCCAGGTCAGTGAAACCCATCGGACCGAGGATGTGGGTCATCCCCTTCTCGCGCCCCCAGGCGCTGACGGCATCAAACAGCGCATCGACCACCTCGGCGTCGTCGATGAAGTCCACGAATCCGAAGCGCAGGTCTTTTTCACCCGTACGGTCGTTGACCACATTGTTGATGATGCCGGTGATGCGGCCCACGGGCTTACCGTCGCGGTAGGCCATAAACGACTGAGCCTCACAGAAATCGAACGCCGGATTCACCTTAGGGTCGAGGGTGTTGACATCGTCCGAGATCAGCGGCGGCACGAAAAAGTCGTTGCCGCGGTAGAGGTCGATGCCGAATTTTACGAATTTCTTCAGTTCTGAGCGCGTTGGCTCTATTTTCTTGATTTCTACTGACATACAAAAATAAATAGTTGAATCACGCGGGCCCGAAGCCCGCACGGAGTCGTCCCGGAGACTGCTCAGGGGCGGCAGCACATCGACATCAGCCTCAGAATGAAGGCTTTACCACTACCAGCCACGCCAGTATGATGGTCATCAGCAGCAGGAAGCTGATAATGACCACATAGAGCCTCGTGGTAGTGTTCCCCTCCAGAGCCATGCGCAGGTCGGGGATGTCGCGATAGCGCTTCTTCGGGTCGGGATTGAGGCATTTGTCGGCCACGCGGCGCAGATGCGAGGAGTTGTCGCCCATCGCGTCGAGCACTGCGCTGAGCACCTGGCCGAAGCTGTAGATGTCGTCGGCTGCGGCTGCGGGCGAAAGGTTCTTGCGCTGGTCAAACCCCACGTCAATCACCTTGAGGTTTCTCACATTCTCGGTGAAGATGATGGTCTCGGGCTTGATGGGATGGTGGACGATATGGTTGGTCTGAATATAGCTTATGGCATCCACCAGCGAGGTGACAATCTCCTTGCGGATATGCTCGTCGACCTGATGCTTGTCGATGATCTTACGGAGCGAATCGCCGTAGACGTCGTCGGTGATGATGCAGCGGCCCAGGCCGGGCACCTCCTCGAAATCATTGATCATAATGATGTGGGGGTGGGCCAGATTGTAGCGCACGTCGAATTCCTTCTCTATCATCTCCTGACAGGCGGGATTGTCGCGCAGCTCGGGCTTGAGGGTCTTGAGCATCACCCATTTGCCATGCTTCTTGGCGGTGTATACGCTGTAGAATTCCTCATCCCATTCGGGAAGATGTTCCAGTTCGGTCCATTTGGGCTGTTCGTTGCTCATCGTTTTTGCTCGCGGGTGGTGTCGAAATAGATTATATGCTGGCGGTCGTTGCCCGGGAAAGTCACCTTGATGGCGTCGATATCGCCCACCTTGGTGCGGTCGATCACACGCTCCACCCCCAGCACATTGTTCAGGATGCGGCTGATGTCGCTCGATGCGATCACGTGGAAAGGCGAATCGGCCGAGGTGCCGCGTCCGGAGTTGAGGATGGCCGTGGCTATCAGGTCGCAGCGGATGCCGTATTCGAGGATGCGGCGCCCCATCTCGCCCGTAGAGCGCAGATGGTCGGCGGAAGCCAGAGCGAGCACATTCAGCTCAAGCGACACGGGGTTGAGGCCGAGCCCCTCGCGGGCCAGCTTCTCCGCCTCGGTGTAATCGCCCGAGTCGTAAGCCTCCTGCACATTGGCGAAGCTTTCGAAGGGCACATAGTTGGGCGTGTAGGAGTAGCCGAAATATACGGTGGAAAGCTCCGAGGGGGTGAGCGTGGTGTCGCAGCGCTCAAAGCGCTGGAGCAGCTCCCGGTATTGCTCGGGGTGGAGCTTAACATCCACCTCGATTGCGTTCATGTCGAAGTTCTGAGCCTTCAGCGCGAAAGCGGTGATGATGCCGATGGCCAGCATCAGAAGGGATTTATGGTTCATATCTCTGAGTTCACAAAGCGCGATCAAGCGGAGCTTATGCGCGATTCATTATGCAGATGTTCAGGGGATTATTTGCCTGCTATCTTCAGGATTTTGGCCGGAAGGTCGGTGTTGTCGTTCATGCCGTTGAACTCCTGAGCGCCGACGCCGATGGCGAACACTGGCACAGGCGAGCCGGTGTGGCAGTTGGTGGTCCAGCCGATACCGGATTTTTCGTTGAGCAGACGATACACTTCGCGGGTGAAGCCGTCGGCGCTGCTGTAGAGTGTCTTTTCGGTGAAGCCCTCGTTGCGGCGCTCAAACACTTCGTTGAACATCCCGTGGAGCTTCTCCATCTCCTCGGGGGTAAACTCGATGGCGGTACCCACGCCGAGATTGTCGGCCATATACTGAAGCATATCTTCCCATGTGAAGATCATGCGCGATTTGAGCATCGAGCGGCAATATGCTGCAAATTCGTCTTTCGAGATTTTCTGCGAGCGCATCTGCTTGAGGTTCTGGCTGTAGCCCGTGGCCTGACAGCCCACCGACATGCCGCCCGTCTCATGGTCGGCTGTGACTACGATAAGGGTCTCGTCGGGATGAGCCAGATAGAAATTGTAGGCTATCTGCAGGGCCTGGTCGAAGCTGATCACCTCGCGCACCACAGTGCCGCCGTCGTTGGAATGACCAGCGTGGTCGATGCTGCCGCCCTCCACCATCATAAAGAAGCGGTCGGGGCTCACCTTCTCCAGATGGTTCAGACCGGCCTGAGTCAGGCCCGGGAGCGTCAGGGCGCCGGGGATAGAGTCGATGGCGTAGCCGATTTCGTTGGGATTATCCATCGGTGAGAGCACCAGCAGGCGGCTGGCCGTCTCGTCGAGGCCGTCAAGGCCGTAGCTGACCGAGACATTGTTCTCGGCGAAGTAGTCAAGCAGGCCGCTGTCGTTGCCCTGCTTGTCCTTGGTGCCGCGCAGGCCTGCGCCGGCGGCAAACTGATAGCCCGATTCGGCGAGCTGGCGGCCGATGTCGTAATGCTGGTTGCGGTTGGCCACATGGGCGTAAAAAGCGCCGGGAGTAGCGTCGTCGATAGCCACCGTGGTGATAAGGCCCACGCCGTAGCCGTCGTCGAAGAGCTTCTTGGCGACGGAGGTCACGGCCAGGGTGTCGGCGTTGGTGCCGAGCATACCGTTTTTAGTCTTGGAGCCCGTGGCCAGAGCGGTACCGGCGGCGGCAGAGTCGGTCACATCGGAGCTGGCCGAGTAGGTCGTAGCCATTGCGGCCACAGGGAAGGTGGTCATCGTCAGCGGCATCTGCTGCCCGAGCACACGCGATTTGTAATTGTTCGTGTTGGTCACATGGGCGATACCCATGCCGTCGCCGATATAATAGAAGATATATTTAGGCGCTTTGCCCTGAGTCTGAGATTGAGCCTGAGCAGGGGTCTTTGCCTGAGCCTTGGTACGGGCCATCCCCGTCAGAGGGAGCGATACGACAACCGCAGCCATCATCAGGCGGCTTATAGAGCGGAACATGTTGGGTTTCATAGGCGGTTAAGGGTTTTGATTGATAGACGGCCAAAGGCTCTGACATGCAGATGCCCGGCCGTAAAACGGTCAAATTAGTTTAAATCATGCAAATATAACGCATTTCCTACGGAAAACCCCTCACCCTCCCCCATTTTTAAACCTTTTTAGGGATTCCCGCCGCACGCCTGACGCATGGGAACACGTACAACACACACGGAAACACACGGAAATGGGTCGGGCGGTAGCTTTATTGAAAAAAAATGGTTAATTTTGCAGGTTGAAACCGAGCGGAGTCAACCATCTCACCCTCCGCGCTGTTAAACTATTGATAATGACTAAACTGGACATACTGATTCTGGTCGTGTTCGTAGCCTCGGTGGCCTGGGGATTCCGCAAGGGAGTCATCGAGCAGGCCGGAGCCTTGGGGGGCATCCTCTTAGGAGTGGTGCTCTGCCGCATCGGCTCTCCATGGATGATAGCCGTGCTTGCCGGCGAAGCCGAACCTACCTATGTCGACTCGGTGCTGGCCCGCATCATCCTCTTCATCGCCGGTTACCTGAGCGTCCGCATCGTGGCCAAAATCTTCAAATCAGCCACCCACGCCCTCAGCCTCGGGGGGCTCGACCGCCTGGGAGGCGCCCTGTTCTGCATGCTGGAGTGGATGCTGGGGCTGAGCCTGGTACTCAACCTCTACGCCGCCATCAAGCCGCAGACCGACTGGCAGGCGCTGTCGCATATCGGCAACGGCCACGCCATCGACGCCATCGTGGGCTTCGCCCCATGCCTCTTGGGTCAGTTTACCAATTAGTTTTCAGGGAATTATACGTATACAAGCGATTCATGATATATGAATTCTGATAAGAACACAAATGCCGGCGACATCATTCAGGATGTCACCTCCGGCGACTACAAATACGGCTTCGTCAGCGATATCGACACCGAGATCATCCCCGTAGGGCTCTCGGAAGACGTTGTGCGCCTGATTTCGGCCAAGAAGCATGAGCCTCAGTGGCTCCTGGAGTTCCGCCTGAAAGCCTACCGCCACTGGCTCACTCTGACGCCGCCCACCTGGGGCCACCTGAAGATGCCCGCCATCGACTTCCAGGCCATCAGCTACTACGCCGCTCCGGTGAAGAAGGAAGGTCCCAAAAGCCTCGACGAGGTAGACCCCGACATCCTCCATACCTTCGACCGCCTGGGCATCCCTCTGGAAGAGCAGAAACAGCTCTCGGGCATGGCCGTCGACGCCGTGATGGACTCCGTGTCGGTCAAGACCACCCACAAGGAGGCGCTGGCCGAAAAGGGGATTATCTTCTGCTCCATCTCCGAAGCCGTCAGGGATTATCCCGATCTGGTCAAGAAATATCTCGGGTCGGTGGTCAGCTACAAAGACAATTTCTATGCGGCGCTGAATTCAGCTGTATTCTCCGACGGCTCGTTCGTCTATATCCCCAAAGGGGTGCGCTGCCCGATGGAGCTGAGCACCTATTTCCGCATCAACGCTTCGGGCACGGGTCAGTTTGAGCGTACGCTCATCGTGGCCGACGACGACAGCTACGTCAGCTACCTCGAGGGGTGTACCGCCCCCATGCGCGATGAGAACCAGCTTCACGCCGCCATAGTGGAAATAGTGGTGGAAGACCGCGCCGAAGTGAAATATTCCACCGTTCAGAACTGGTATGCCGGCGACCGCGAAGGCCGGGGCGGAGTCTACAACCTCGTGACCAAACGCGGGCTCTGCCGAGGCGATTACTCCAAGCTCTCCTGGACCCAGGTGGAGACCGGCTCGGCCATCACATGGAAGTATCCCTCGTGTGTGCTCGCCGGACGCGGCTCCACGGGCGAATTCTACTCCGTGGCCGTCACGCGCAACTATCAGCAGGCCGACACCGGCACCAAGATGATACATCTCGCACCCGACACTCGCTCCACCATCGTCTCCAAAGGGATCTCGGCCGGACGTAGCGAAAACTCCTACAGGGGCCTGGTGAAAGTGACCCCCGCCGCCGACCGCGCCCGCAACTATACCCAGTGCGACTCGCTGCTGCTGGGGAGCCACTGCGGCGCCCACACCTTCCCCTACGTCGACGTGATGAACCCCACGGCCACAGTGGAGCATGAGGCCACCACCTCCAAGATCTCCGAAGACCAGATGTTCTACTGCGCCCAGCGCGGCATCCCCGCCGAAGAAGCCGTAGGCCTGATTGTCAACGGCTACGCCAAAGAGGTGATGAACAAGCTCCCGATGGAGTTCGCCGTCGAGGCCCAGCGCCTGCTCAGCCTCACGCTCGAAGGGTCGATCGGATGACGCCGCCACCGCGCAGGAGCCCCCTCCGCAGGGCACCTGCCGGGGAAAGATAACACGACAAAGAAAATACCAAACTACGATATGAGTGAACAACTGCTTCTGAAAGTGCGTGGCCTCCGCGCCGAAATCGACGGCAAGGAGATTCTCAACGGAATCGACCTCGACATCCGTCCCGGCGAGGTCCACGCCATCATGGGCCCCAACGGGTCGGGCAAATCGACCTTCTCGGCTGTGCTGGCCGGCAACCCCGCATATAAGGTGACGGGCGGCACGGTAGAATTCCACGGCAAGAACCTCCTGGAGCTCTCGCCCGAAGACCGCAGCCACGAGGGGCTCTTCCTCTCGTTTCAGTATCCGGTGGAAATCCCCGGAGTGTCGATGGTCAACTTCATGCGCGCTGCCGTCAACGCCAAGCGCAAATATTTCAACGAACCGGCGCTTTCGGCCGGCGACTTCCTCAAACTCATGCGCCGCAAACGCGCCATCGTGGAGCTCGACAACAAGCTCGCCTCGCGCTCGGTGAACGAAGGGTTCTCCGGCGGCGAAAAGAAGCGCAACGAGATCTTCCAGATGGCTGTGCTCGAGCCGCGCCTGTCGATTCTCGACGAGACCGACTCCGGCCTCGACATCGACGCCCTGAGGGTAGTGGCCGGCGGAGTCAACCAGCTCAAGACTGCCGACAATTCCACCATCGTCATCACCCACTATCAGCGTCTGCTCGACTATATCCGTCCGGACTTCGTGCATGTGCTCTACAAAGGGCGCATCGTGCGCACCGGAGGTCCCGAGCTCGCCCTTGAACTCGAAGAGAAGGGCTACGACTGGCTGAAACAACTCTGACCCGGGGTCTGCCCCCTCTTCATTCAAATCCGCAAGTTCAAATCCGCAAGCTGATGAATAATCCGCTCCAACAATATATCGATCTCTACACGGGCAATCCCGACATGGTGCAGGGCAACCACGGCGGGGCGCTCAACCAGGCGCGCGACAAAGCCCTGGAGCGCCTGCTGGAGGCGCGCCGACTCCCCGACCGCAGCGACGAGGGGTATGCCAAGACGTCGGTGGCCGAGATGTTCGCGCCCGACTACGGCATCAACCTCCAGCGCCATCCCGTCACCGTCGACCTGGCTTCGTCGTTCCATTGCGGAGTGCCCAACCTCTCGACGCTTATGGCCGTAGTGGCTGTGGACCGCTTCGCTCCCACGCGCACGCTGCAGCAGAACCTCCCGCAGGGTGTGGTGGTATGCTCGCTGGCCGAGGGGGTGCGCCGCTATCCCGGGATCGCCGACAGATACTATAACTCTCTGGCCTCCCGGCGCGGCAATGCAGCCACCGACCTCAACACGCTTTTCACGCAGGACGGCGTAATGATATATGTGCCCGACGGGGTGCGCCTCGAAAAGGCCATCCAGATAGTGCAGCTCTTCCAGGGCGACTCGCCGCGCCTGGCCTTCCGCCGCATCCTGCTGGTGGCCGGAAAGGATTCGCGGGTGGCTGTGCTCAAATGCGACCATTCCCACCCCGATTCGGCCGATTTCCTGTCGAGCGAGGTAATCGAGGTGATAGCCTCCGAAGGGTCGGAGGTGCAGTTCTACGACCTTGAGGAGTCAGCCGCCGCCACCCGGCGCATGAGCCAGATGTTTGCCCGTCAGGACGCCGGCTCGAAGCTGACCGTGGCCGCCGCCACGCTCTTCAACGGGACGACACGCAACGAATTCCGCATCGACTGCACAGGCGACCATACCGCCACGCGCCTCTCGGGCATGGCCATCGGCTCGCGCAGCCAGCATATCGACAATTCGTCGGAGGTGGTCCACCGCGGACAGCACGGCCATTCCGACCAGCTCTTCAAATATGTGCTCGACGACGAGGCCCGCGGGGCCTTCGAGGGGAGCATCGAGGTGGCCGAAGGCTCGCGCTTCGTGGAGGCTTACCAGTCGAACCGCAATGTGCTGGCCTCGACCGGCGCCCGCATGCACACCAAGCCGCAGCTGCTCATCTACAACGACGACGTGAAATGTTCCCACGGCGCCACCACCGGACAGCTCGACGACCGTGCGCTGTTCTATATGCAGACCCGCGGCATCCCCCTGGATGAGGCCCGGCGCATGCTTATGCAGGCTTTTATGGTCGACGTGGTCGACACCATCGCTCTGGAGCCGCTCCGCGATCGCCTGCGACACATGGTGGAGCGCCGCTTTGCCTCGGCCGACCATCTCTGCGATGCCTCCTGCCGTCAGGCGGAGTAATCCCCGCCGCCGACTGCTTCAGCCGGCTATATTCTCAATATTAGACGATTATGATTGATGTAGATAAGATCCGTTCACAATTTCCCATCCTCTCGCGCCAGGTCTACGGCAAGCCGATGGTATATCTCGACAATACGGCCACGTCGCAGACACCGCGTCAGGTGGTCGAGGCCATCGACAAAATGTATTTCCATCATAAGGCCAATGTCCACCGCGGAGTGTTCCTTCTGGCCCGCGAAGCCACCGAGATGCTCGAAGCCTCGCGCGAACGCGTCCGCGCCTACATCAACGCCCGCTCCACCCGCGAGGTGGTGTTCACCCGCGGCACCACCGAGGCCATCAATCTCGTGGCCTCCTCGCTCGGAAGCACCTTCGAAAACAACGATGAGGTTATCCTCACCGTCATGGAGCATCACGCCAACATCGTGCCCTGGCAACTGCTGGGCAACCGCAAGCGTGTGCTGCTGCGCGTGGTGCCTATCCGCCCCGACGGCACTCTCGACATGGAGGCCTTCCGCTCGTTTTTCAACGAGCGCACGCGTCTGGTGTCGGTATGCCATGTCTCCAATGTGCTCGGCACTGTCAACCCCATAAAGGAGATGATCGGCTACGCCCACTCGATGGGGGTACCCGTGCTTATCGACGGCGCTCAGGCCGCGCCTCACCTGCGCATCGACGTCAGCGACCTCGACTGCGACTTCTACGCCTTCTCGGCCCATAAGATGTACGGCCCCACGGGCGTCGGAGTGCTCTACGGCAAGGAGCGCTGGCTGGAGATGATGCCCCCGTACCAGGGCGGCGGCGAGATGATCTCGCACGTCAGCTTCAAAAAGACTACCTTCGCCGAGCTCCCGCTCAAATTTGAGGCCGGCACTCCCGACTTCGTCGGCATATCAGCCTTCACGAAAGCTCTGGATTTCATCGATTCCATCGGAATAGAGGCCATCGAGGCCCACGAGGTGGAGCTGATGCGCTACACTCAGCAGCAGATGATGGAGATGCCCGGAATGCGCATTTTCGGCACTCAGGAGGGGAAGGCTCCCGTAATCTCGTTCCTCATAGGCCACGCCCATCATTTCGACACAGGCACCCTGCTGGACCATCTGGGCATAGCCGTGCGTACCGGTCACCACTGCGCCCAGCCGCTGATGGAGGCCCTCGGCATCGAGGGGACTGTGCGCGCCTCCTTCGGCGTCTACAATACCCGCGAAGAGGCCGACGCCTTCCTCGCCGCCCTGCGGCGCATCCTTCCCATGCTCTCGTAAGCCGGAGCCTGTCCCGGAGCCTTTAAGAGCCTGTCCCATTAAACCGTCGCTTATGAATCTCACCACCCTGTCGCTTCCGTATTTCCGCCGTATTTTCGCCGCCGAGCAGCACGCCGGCGACGACATCAGGGCTTCCCAGACGGCCACTCTGCACACCCTTCTGCGTCAGGGCGCCCGCACCGACTACGGCCGCACCTGCGGCCTGCGCCCCGGGATGAGCTATGAGGAGTTTGCCGCCACGGTGCCTCAGGGCGACTATCCCCGCCTGCGCCCGTGGGTGATGCGCATGGTGAGGGGGGAGGCCGACGTGCTCTGGCCGGGACGCTGCCGCCGCTTCGCCCAGTCGTCGGGCACATCCGACGGCAAATCGAAATACATCCCCGTCACCGACCGCTCGCTCCAGCGCTGCCACTACGCCGGAGCCGCCTATTCGCTGGCTTCTTATCTGCATTATTACCCTGACAGCCGGGTGTTTGGCGGCAAGAACTTCATCCTCGGCGGCAGCTACGCCACCGAGCTGGAGACGCCGCGCGGAGTGTGCGTAGGCGACCTCTCCGCCACGCTCATCGACCGCATCAACCCGCTGGTCAACCTCTTCCGCATCCCTTCGAAGCGCATAGCGCTCATGGCCGACTGGACCGAGAAGCTCCCGGCGCTCATCGAAGCCTCGCGCCGGGCCGACGTGCGCTCCATCTCTGGTGTGCCGTCGTGGTTTCTTACCGTCATCAAGGGGGTTATCGCGCGTCAGGGTGCCGGCAATATCCGTCAGGTATGGCCCAATCTGGAGGTTTTCTTCCATGGCGGCATCGCCTTCGGCCCCTACCGCGAGCAGTATGAGCGTCTGGCCCCGGGCTGCCGCTTCTGGGAAAACTACAACGCCTCGGAAGGCTTCTTCGGGGTGCAGGCAAGGCCGCTGGAAGGCTCTGCAACCACCGGCAAAACGCCTCAGCCGCCTATGCGGCTGCTGCTCAATGCCGATACATTCTATGAATTCATCCCCGCCGACGGCGGCGATCCCGTGCCGGCATGGGAAGTGGAAGAAGGGAAAGTCTATGCCCTGCTGATCACCTCCTCCAACGGTCTGTGGCGCTATCCGCTGGGCGACACCGTGCTCATCCGAAGCCGCAACCCGCTGGAAATCACCATCGCAGGTCGCACCAAACATTTCATCAACGCCTTCGGCGAGGAGGTAATGGTCCACAATACCGACGCCGCTCTGGCCCACGCCTGCGCCGCCACCGGAGCCGAGGTCGAGAACTATACGGCCGGCCCGGTCTACGCCTCCGACCGCTCGCGCGGCCGCCATCAGTGGCTTATCGAGTTTGCCAAGCAGCCTGCCGATCTGGAGGCCTTCGCCGACATACTCGACAAAGCCCTTCAGGCAGAAAACTCCGACTATCAGGCCAAACGCGCCGGCGGCATCTTCCTTGACCGACTGACCATTACGCCCGTACCCGCCGGCACCTTCGACCGCTGGCTGGCCTCCACCGGCCGCCTGGGCGGACAGCGCAAAGTGCCCCGCCTCAGCAACGACCGCCACATCCTCGACCCCCTCCTCTCCACCCTCTGACCCCCCCTCTCGCCCACATTTTGGTCAAGTCGCCCCATATCGCTCACATTGTGGGTCAGGTCGCACCAAGGCGCGACACTACAAACTGACAATCAACAATTTATAATGCGGATGCGGTTTATCGCATCCCTACCTCTTCCCATATCCCGCGGGAGCCGACCCGCTTATACGACAAATGCGCCCCGGTGTGGGAGCGCATTTGGTATAATGAGTAGCTGAGAATTTTCCACACGGATGATGGAGATTCCCATCCGGATGGCTGTGGGCTTGTCAGAATGGCTCAGATTTTAGGAGCGAGGTTCTGAGCGCGACGGGAGTTGACTAAGGTCAATGACCGAGCGCCAGAGGTTCTCGCGACGCCAAAGATGAGCCGTTATCACAAGGCCACAACACGGGCTCGCGAGCCGGCGCGTACGATGTATATACCTGCGGGCAGGTCGCTCAGGGCCTCTGCGTAGGGCACCTGCGAGCGTACTATCATACCCGAGATAGTGTAGACGTCGGTCGGAGTCTCAGCCGTAACAGCCTCGGCTTCTTCTACGACATCCTCCACGCCTGTGGTAATCTTGGCCTCGTCGTCGAAGACGATAAGCGGGTATATTTTATTATCGGTATCATTCTTAATATAAGCGCGGTGGGCGTCGATGCTCTGGAATCCAGCCTCGGTGTCCTGACGGAAATACTGGTATGCTCCGGATTCGTGAGTTCCTGCAAAATAGTGTTCCCCGGCAGCGACATCGGCTTCGTGAACACCGGTCAGGATTTTAGAATCATCGGTATATTGATTGAGCCGGTTGGTAGGCAGACCCGTAAAGCTAAATTCCTTGGTTGCAGCTGCCTTGGCCGGTGCCTTATTCACAATCTTCTCAACCTGCAGGGCGCTTTTGGGGATTTCGGTATTAATAGCGACATACGGCACATTCGCTTTGATCTCCGAAACACCGAGCCCGTCGCTAAGCGATATGAGATGATAATTGAAGGCCATAGTCTCTCCGTCCACTTCGATTTTGGCTTCTTTATTACTCAGATCCAAAGCATTACAAATCTCGATGCCATCCGATTTAAGCGCATTATATTCTGCCTCCTTCATATCAAAGGGGAGCATAAACGTGTTGTAATGCTCGGGGAAGGTCAGAGTGATTGTAGTCTCTGCCTCCGGATCTTCGCCAAGATACTCAAGCGTCATATTGCCGAAGATAGTAGCCGTCGGAGTAGTATTTGACCCTTTCTTCAATACGATCTGGAAATCTTCGTTTTCGGAAGCAGTGGTAAATTCGATGGTCTTAACCCCGTTCCCGGCTTTAAACCATGCTCCGGCTTCCTCCTGAGTGATTTTGTTAGAAATCTCTTCGTTTGCAAATTTAACCGACTGACCTTTGACTGTAAGCGTAACATTTTCAGTCGACGATGCAGCCTGACATTTAAATCTGTATTTACCTTTCCAGGGCAATTTCCTTGTGGGCGATGTAAGCGACCATTCTGACCAGCTTCCCGATATTGCACTCTTGGTTTTCATGAAATAGAACGGGCCCTTTTCATTTCCCCATCTATAAACATCTGAATAATTTGAAAAAATTGGATTATTTTGCCATACATTCCAGTTGGCATTGTCAACATCGTTGTTGCCGAACTTAGAGGCAGGGATGAGGAAGTCGCAGCCCATGGGGCGATTCTTGTTGGCAAGAGTCTTGATCTCGTTGTAGCGGTCTTCCTTGCTTACCACTTCCCAAAGGATTTTGGGACTCACGCTGAGGTTGGCATCCGTATCGACAAAATATTCCGGATTGAACCAATAATCGCAGGCTATTTTATCTTCCACATAGTTGAAGGTACGCACATAACGCTGCTGGTCGCCATGATAGGTCTCGAAGATAATATGATTTTTGGCATTATACGTGGTATTGATCACATTGACTTTAGATGCGTTCGACTCGTTGCCATCCATATAAAGGTCGCCGAGATTGTTGGTATACATGTATCCGTAATCTGACCTTAAACTGTAATGACTGCCGATACGGACGAGCTCCACAGGTTCACCTGAATCATCGACGATGGCGTGAGAGCCCCAGTTGGCACCTCCGGAGAGGAATTTCCCGGTGCCTACATTGCGTATGAACACCTGACCGCTGTTGACAATCGCATCCGAAAGGGTGAAACGCTCCACTACCGATTTGCCAGAGGCATCCGGCTCGTAGTTGTTCTGAATAAGATTGTAGACGATTTCATCGCCGGCAATATCATTGTAGCGGGTCGAAGAGTTGACTTTTTTAGTCGAAGTGCGCAGCACATAGTCAGAATAGAATATACCCAGAGGGCCCTGACCCTTATGCGCGTTAATATAGTCGGCCACAACGCGGTTCACCACCGAAGCTCCGCCTTTATAGCCGTTGGTATTGTCGGTAGGGACAGAGGTTCCGGAGTTTTCAATCGAAGTGAAATTGAACACCCAGGGCACATTGTAGATACCGGTAGCTTCATTGGGGTTGGTCTGATTCATAGCCCAATCCATCAGCGCCTTGGATTGTACGATCTTCTTATCGCGCACTGTGTCGTCGCCCTGCGAAAGGTCCTGCATATGGACTATTGTGCTCCTGAGAGGGTTGCCGCCGCAGAACACTGCACCTGCATTGTTCACATCGAACTCCTCGGTCCAGTTGGTCAGATAGCCGGCTTTGGGGAGGTCGACGAAGTTGATACGGTCGCGGCGTAAAAGCACGATTTTACCGCGTACGTCGCTCACTTTCAGGTCGGGCGAGAAAGTAACGACTTTGTCGGCGACTTTGCCGGTGTTGAAAATCTCACCCATCAGCTTATTATACGTGGCCTTATCCGATTCGCTGTATTTAGCCAACACCGCGCTGGCCCCGTCAGGTCTGGACGAGTAGACGTTACCGCGGAAAAGATGAATCACAAAGAATTCCGTAGGATGGGCATCAAGATAAACCAACACCTTATCCATGGCATCCGTAAGCGTAAGCTTCAGCTGGTCAAGGCCATGATGGCAGTAGAGCTTGCCATCGTCCAGACCGGGACGAAGGTCGAGCGCGCGGATGCCGCGCGCCATCATTTCATCAAGCTCTGCAGCCTGAGTCGTCGAGCAGTTATTGCCTGTGGACGAGATCCACTGGTCGCCGGCGCCGCCGGTCACGGAGTCGTGGCTACCTGGGATAGTCACATGAGCTACATACAGATTGCCGGGGAGAGCAGCCATCCAGTTTTCAGAGGTATAGCTTGTGGCGCCGCTGGCGCTTGTACCCTTTTCGTTGACAGTTCCCGACCAGGTCTTCCCCTCAAATTCGTCCCAGGTGTTGGCCGAAGCCGAGCCCGAGGCAAGGAGGCACCCGAAGGTAAGCATAAGTAAAGTTTTATTCATAAAAAGAAGTATACTATAAGGTTGACAAATACGATTAAAAGGTCATGAAAAGTCGAGAGGTCGCAGAATGCGCCTGTCCCGACAGTAGTTGCTGACCGATTGCAGTTAAAGCATATTCTCAAAAAAGACAACCTGAATTCAACAGAGCGATCAAGCGGTTATTCACATAGACGCGACGCTCATTACGAATGGAATTTTTGTCCGCAGTAGAATCTGTATGCTATGGCATGACGGAGTGTTGAAATGGCTGCAAACGTGGGTCTTTCACAAGGTTGAATTCAAGTGTCTGACTACTTTAAATATAAATACTCTACAAAGTGGACGCAAAGGTAAATAGAAAATGGCAATATTTACCCACCCCACCGTTAATTTTTGTTAATATATGTAAAAAGGCGGCAATTTTAACGCTTTTACTCGTAATTTATTCTTTATATCCGCAAAACAGCCGGTAGGCCGCACCAAGGCGCGACTAGCCGGCTGATAATAAATTATTTATACGAATGAATGATCGGCGGGGATGCTCAGGCTGTGGCGAGGGCGCCCGACCGGGGGGTCTGGGCGGCGATGCGGTTGGCCATCTCGACGGCTACCGAGATGTGGGGGCAGATGTGGTCGACGCCGATGAGGCGGTCGATGCCGGCGTTCACCAGCGTCTCGCGCACGTTCTCTTTCACGCCCGAAAGCACGATGTGGATCCCCTCGCTCTGCGACGAACGGATGAGTATCTCAAGATTGTGGAGGGCGGTGGAATCGATGAAGGGCACCTTACGCATGCGCACGATACGCACTTTCGGCTTCTCGCCCAGAGTGGATCGCATCATTTCGTCGAATTTCGTAGCCACGCCGAAGAAGAACGGGCCGTCGATCTCGTAGACTTCCACACCTGGGAGCACATCGAGCACTTCATGATGAGAGGCATCGAGGTCGGTACCCTCGGCCACGTCGAGCTGTTCGGAATAGACCTTGATCTCGGTGTTCTCCATCACACGGCGCAGGAACAGCACCACTGCCAGCAGCAGGCCGATCTCGATGGCGATGGTGAGGTCGAACACTACCGTCAGCAGGAAGGTCACGGCCATTACGGAGATGTCGCTCTTGGGATTCTTCATCATCCCGGCGATGGTGCGCCAGCCCGACATATTATAAGAAACTATCACGAGTACGGCGGCCAGACAGGCCATAGGCACATAGTTGATCAGCGGCATGAGGAAGATGAAGATCAGCAGCAACACCACGGCATGGATAATTCCAGCCACGGGGGTGCGTCCGCCGTTGGTAATGTTGGTCATGGTGCGGGCTATGGCTCCGGTAACGGGGATGCCGCCGAAGAAGGGGACAACGACATTGGCCATCCCCTGGCCGATGAGCTCGGTGTTGGTGTTGGTGTGAGAGCCGGTGTAACCGTCAGCTACCGTGGCCGAAAGCAGCGACTCGATGGCGCCGAGCACGGCGATGGTGAAGGCTGAGGGGAGCAGCAGGTTGATATTGTCCATGGTCAGGCGGAAGGTCTGCACCTCGGGAAGCGAAGTGGACATGCCCGAGAAGCGGTCGCCGATAGTGGTGACGCCCATCTCGGGGAAATAGCTGCGCATGATGTAGGTGACGGCCGTAACCAGCACGATGGCCATGAGTGCACCGGGCAGGCGCTTGGAAATCATCGGGGTAACGATGATGATGGCCAGTGAGGCGAGGGCCACGGCGAGGGTGACGGGGTCGATACGGTCGAAATTATGGAAGTAGATGCCCCATTTCGATACGAAGTCGGCGGGGAGGTCGGTCAGCCCCAGACCGAAGAAGTCGTTGATCTGAGTGGAGAGGATTGTCAGGGCGATACCGGCGGTGAACCCTACCACAATGGGGTAAGGGATAAATTTGATGACCGTACCGAGATGGAACACACCCATGAGGATCAGTATCAGCCCGGCCATGAAGGTGGCCACGGCCAGGCCCTCAAGTCCGTAGTGGGCTATGATGCCGTAGACTATCACGATGAAGGCGCCGGTAGGACCTCCGATCTGCACGGAGTTGCCGCCGCAGGCTGCCACGATAAAACCGCCTATGATGGCTGTAATCAGGCCGATTGTGGGGCTCACGCCCGAGGCGATACCGAAGGCGATGGCCAGAGGGAGGGCCACGATGCCCACTACCACGCCGGCGATGAGGTCGGCCTGGAATTTCTTCGCGTTGTAATGACGCATGGCCGACAGAAGTTTCGGACTGAAGTCGACCTTTCCGCTAAAATTCATAACTGTACCTTAGAAAATTTATACCTATTTTTACCTTAATTGGCCTCAGGCCAAAGCGCCGGAATCTCTATCCTGCGCGGCCTGAATCAGCCGATGCCCCGGCGGGATGCAAATCTCTGTTGCCGCCGTGGCCCTTAAAAACTGCACAAAGTTACTAAAATTCCTTAAAATTGGCAAACAAATGCAATCCGCCAATATGGCGAGTCCATAAACTCCCAGGGAGCGAGCCACCTACGGCGTCGCCCCCAGCGCTACATTATTGGCTCTCTACGAGAGCCGCGACGACACCCTCTATGAGGATGCCGTCGAGCGAAAGAATGAACTTTACATCGGGTTCATAAAATCCTTTAAGTAACCAGCATTGGGACGCAATTCATCGCGTCTTACCATCGCAATCGGCTATATATCAACATATTATGCAAATGCGATGTATCACATTCCTTCTACATGTTGGTAGTTTTCCCGCTTCGCAAGGTTTGTCCATAAGTTAGTGGCATTGGAGAGGTTCAGAAGTCGAACATCGAGCGGAGCACGGAGATCGACTGGAGGTCGGCCATCGAGGGGAGATGGAGGCGGTAATACTCCAGGATGCGGTCGAGGATGCGGTTGCGGGCGGCGCGACTCATGGCGAACACCCGCCAGGTGCGCGTATTGATGCGGCTCAGGCGGAAGGCTGCCGATGATTCCTCCGGACTCAGAAAGTGGGAATGTACGGGCGGCGACATGCGGAATACTCCATCGGCGAGATCCATCACGCTCCCCGGCCGATAAGTGGACCAGTCAGGCTCGATTCCTAAAAAATACTGTAGCCTCATCAGCAGGCAGATATGAAAATTGGCGGTCTCCACGGCGTTGGCTCCACGCAGCGCCGAGCACATCTGCTCCAGAAATGCCCACATATGCTGGTCGGCGGTCTGCTCAAGCACGATGGCGCTGAGCAGTTCGGCGGCAAACATGGCCACAGCGCTCTTGACCGGCCCCATAGCCAGCGAGGGCAGCCGACCGGCCATAGCGGAATCAGCCACGCCGGGACGCACGTCCTTGATATTGAAGATCTCGCGGTGTCCGCCCGTGAGAGCCATGCAGTCGAAGCGGCTCAACGGCATAGTCAGCGCCCGGATTCTCGCCGCCGAAGCTGTGGCAGAAGCAGGCACAAGCAGGGCTACCCTACCCGCCTGCCGCGAATAGGCCGCCAGAATCGAGTAACGGTCGTTGTATTTCACCGTCCTCAGCGCTATGCACTCCAAAGCTTCATACATAAGCCGTCGTCATCTTTTAGAATCTTATGCGGATTTAAGCGGTTGTGTCAAACTGCGGTAATCGCTATTCAAATTTAGTGAAGATGTTTTTAACCTGCAATACCCGGCCGGATTTCCGAGTTCTTTAACCTTTGTCGGCAGGATTGGCGCAGGATTGGTCGATGTGGGGCTTGGGATTTGCGGGAATTTTCGTAACTTTGCGGGAAGGCTTCGAATGTGAGCCTCAGACTTTTGAGAAACCGACCGCAAAATGGCTAAATTTTCAGAAAAAGATAAAGACCTCGAGGAGATGACCCGCTCAGTGGCGCTCCCGGCCAGTGAGGCTGTGCCCGCTCCACCCGAAGGGCTTGACTTCAGCTATATGCTTAAGGATGAGCAGGGTCGCGACCGCAAGCCGACTGTGCTCGATGCCGACGACATCATGGAGATGGTGCCCAAGCTCAAGGGCCACCGCCGCCTGGTGGAGCGTATGATCCGATTCATCGGCCTGGACAAGGTCAACTGGATACATGCGCATAACTGCAAGACCCCCGGGCCGCAGTTTGTGCGCGGACTGCTCGACGACCTCGACATCAAGCTGAGAATCGACAACAATCAGGTGCTCGACCACCTGCCCGAAGGGGCGTTCGTCACCATCAGCAACCATCACTTCGGCGCCCTCGACGGCATCATCCTCATCGACCTGATAGCCTCGCGCCGCCCGCGCTACAAGGTGATGGTCAACATGTTCCTGAACTACATCTGGGCCATGCGCCCCAACTTCATAGCCGTGGACCAGCAGGCCAGCGACGACCTCAGGAAGAAAGCTGTGTCGATGGCCGGCATCCGCGAGGTGATAAAGATGGTGCGCCAGGGCGACCCCGTGGGCTTCTTCCCTGCCGGCGCCGTAGCCAAAGTCAACTGGCGCGGACGCCTCCAGGATCGCGAGTGGCAGCCTACCATCATCCAGATAATCGAGAAGTTGAAGGTTCCCGTCATCCCAATTTTCTTCCACGGCTCGCAGTCGTGGTGGTTCAACTTCCTTGGCGTCACATGCTGGCAACTGCGCACTTTCCGCCATCCGGCTGAGGTATTCCGCAAGAAGGGGAAGACCTTCCACATCACCGTCGGCAACCCCATCCCGGTAGAGGAGCAGATGAAGCATATGGGCTCGGAGAAGGAATTCGGTGACTTCCTGCGCGAGCAGACCTACCGCCTGCGCAACGTAAAGTGACGCCGCCGGCTAAGACCTACGTAAAACAAAGCAAACCAACGCATTGGAGATCACTTCGCAGATAATACAGCAGGCCAAGAGCCGCTTCGGAATCGTCGGCACGGCGCCGGCGCTCACCGAGGCCGTGAGCCGCGCTTTGCGCGTGGCTCCCATCGACCTGTCGGTACTTGTCACCGGCGAGAGCGGCAGCGGCAAGGAATTCTTCCCGCAGATTATCCACGCTTACTCACCGCGAAAACATTCGAAATACATAGCCGTCAACTGCGGCGCCATCCCCGAAGGGACCATCGACTCGGAACTTTTCGGCCACGAAAAGGGTGCCTTCACCGGAGCCGTAGCCACCCGAAAGGGGTATTTCGAAGAAGCCAACGGCGGCACCATCTTCCTCGACGAAGTGGCCGAGCTGCCGCTGACCACTCAGGCGCGCCTGCTGCGTGTGCTCGAGAGCGGCGAATTCATGAAGGTGGGCTCGTCGACCGTGCAGCGCACTGACATACGCGTGGTTGCGGCCACGAATGTAGACATGGCCCGGGCCGTGCGCGAAGGGCGTTTCCGCGAGGACCTGTTCTACCGCCTGTCGACGGTGGAGATCCACGTGCCGCCGCTGCGCGAACGCGGTGGCGACATCCTGCTGCTGACGCGCAAATTCGCCGCTGACTTTGCCGAAAAATACCGCGTGCCCCAGTTTGAGTTCACCGAAGAGGCCCGCGAAGCCATGACGCGCTTCCGCTGGCCGGGCAATGTGCGCCAGCTGAAGAATGTAGTGGAGCAGATAGCCCTGTTCGAAGCCGGTAAGACGGTCGACCTCCAGCGGCTCGAAAGCTACCAGCCGACGATGCACACATCGTATGCCCCGGCTGTGGCCGACGCAGGCCGCCACAGCTACGAGCATGAGCGCGAGATGCTGTTCAATATGATTCTGCGCCTGCAGAGCGAGATAGGCCGCCTCAAGGCCGAAATCGAAGAGACCCGCTCCGGAGCCACTCCGGTAATGGCGCAGCCTCAGGTGGGCGACGGCCGACGGACGGAGCAGCCTGCGACCTCGGCAGCCCTGATGAAATATCCTGCGGCCCACAGCCTCTTCCCCACCCCGATGCAGAGCCATCAGGTGAAGGCTGAGCAGCCCGACGGCCGCGAAACCATCGACGTGACGGCCACGCCCGAGACGCCGGCCCACACCGCCCGCGAAAGCCGCACCCTCGAGGAGACCGAGCGCGAGACCATCCGCGAATCGCTTGAGCGCAACGGCGGCCGGCGCAAAGCCACCGCCGCCGAGCTCAACATCTCGGAGCGAACCCTTTACAGAAAAATCAAAGAATACGGCCTGGAATAGCCCCGCAGGCCGAACCGACAAGAATATGGCCGCCACCTTCGGGCGGCCCGACCCAAGATAATGAGCAGACTACGAAAGATAATCGGCATAATAACAGTGATGATGGCGATGGCTGTGCCCCAGAGCTGCCGCATCAGCTACAAGCTCAACGGAGCCGCCCTTGACTATACCGTCTACCGCACAATCCACCTCGGAGAGTTCCCCATCCGTGCGGCGCTGGTGTATGCTCCTCTGCAGCAGACGTTTGAAAATGAGCTGTCGGACTATATCGCGCGCAACACGCGCCTGACCATCACCGACGGCGCCTCCGACCTGGAGCTGGAGGGCGAGATCGTCAACTACAGCCTCTCGCCCCAAGCCGTGACCGAAGACGCCTACGCATCGCGCACGCGCCTGACCATCACCGTGCGCGTGAAATATACCGATTCGAAAAACGATGCCAACTCCATCGACCAGACATTCTCGGCCTACCGCGACTTCGACGCATCTCAGATGCTCATCGACGTGCAGGAGCAGCTATGTCAGGAGATTGCCAAAGAGCTCGTGGAACTGATATTCAACGCCACCCTCGGCAACTGGTAGCCTTTGACCATCTGAACAGAAATGACTCACGACAAGGAACATACGAAGATGCCTCAGCCACAAGGCGATGCAGCCCCGGCTCAGGTTACAGCCGAAGAGCTGGCTCTGGCACTGCCAGAGCCGGAGGCAGCGCAGCGTCTGGTCGACCCTGAAGCCGGACGTTTCGACGGTTTCTATCCGCCCCGGCAGAAGCCCGCAGCACCCACCACCGACCAGGCCATCGACCGTTTCCTTGAAAACTACGGCAGCAACGACCCGGCCGAGACATCCACACTCGAACGGCTGATTTTCAACCCCGTACCCGACTATTCGCAGCAACTGGCCGCCGAAGCCGAAGGCTCGCTCCCCAGCGCCGGCCCCACCGGCGACAGCCGTGAAGACCGCATCAACCGCTTCATCCTCAGCCAGCAAGGCCAAGCCGCCACGGCCCAGGGCCGGCAGCAGCAGACCGCCGCAGCCCACGGCTCCGAAACCCCGGCGCCGCAAATCCCCACCGAACCGGCCCCGCTGGAAGCCAACCCCGCTCCGCCGCGCAAACCCGCAGCACCCGAGCCCGCCGAAAACTCGCTTTTGAGCGAATCCCTGGCAAAAATTTACATCCGCACACGTCGTTACGACCGTGCATACGAAATTCTTACCCGTTTAAGTTTGGCCGTTCCAGAAAAAAATGCTTACTTTGCAGACCAATTGCGTTTTCTGCGTAAACTGATGGCCGCCGAAAAGCTCCGCCAGAGCCTCGGGAAAGCCGCCGGAGCGCAGTAAAAAGCTGATATACAGTAATAAAATAGACAATAAGATAAAATGTACACACTCATCATCGTTCTTACAGTGTTGGTAGCAATCCTGCTCATCATCGTAGTTCTCGTTCAGAAATCGAAAGGTGGCGGCCTCAGCTCCACTTTTGCAGGCTCCAACCAGATCATGGGCGTACGCCGCACCAACGACTTTATCGAAAAAGCCACATGGACTCTGGCCGGCATCGTAGCCCTGCTGTCGATCGTTTCGGTATTCGTAATGCCCCGCAACATAGTGCAAGGCGCCCGCGTTAAGCCCGTCAACGAAATCCAGACCGTAGCCGGCACCGAGTACGCTACCCCCGTAGCCACCGAACAGGGCGCCGAGGCACCCGCTGCCGAAGGCAAGGAAGCCGAAGCTCCCGCCGCTGAAGCACCCGCTGCCGAAACTCCTGCCGCACCTGCTGCAGAAGCTCCCGTTGCTCCCGCAAACTAAGCCGGTGACCCACCTCCGCCGCGCATCGCCCGCAGAGGGTGGCCACACGCGGAGAAAAAACAGAGTGAAAGAAATAGTGGAAAGTTAAAAATTTGGCTGAATGCCGAAAAATTTTTAACTTTGCACCGCAAATCTAAAAAGACGCGCCAATCGGGGTGTAGCACAGTTGGCAGCGCGCCACGTTCGGGACGTGGAGGTCGGAAGTTCGAGTCTTCTCACCCCGACATAATAAAATGGAAATCAGCATCAAGTTGATTTCCATTTTCTTTATATCAAGCACTTACGGCGAAATACAAGCGGCGATAAAAGCAAGCGAAAACAGGCAAGTACACAAATTTTTAGCATTTTTTGTGTACCTAACGGGCATTTTGTGTACCTGTTTTGTCTACCTAAAATCATTTCAAAGTGTCGGCGAGCGCACATAACTCAACGACATGCAAAAACAAAGTCCAAATTAACTCAATTTAACAGCGTTAAATCGCTCAAAAACGCAGTGTGAATCATGTAATGTGCGATGAGTCAGAGATTAGTAGCCGGCTGAAATTCGGCGGTAATTTGGTCGTATTGCATCTTATTTCTGATAATTATGTATGGCATCTATCCGGTTTTTGCATTGAAAGATATATCTTTGCCGAAAGAAACAGACCAGAATATGACCAAACACAAAATTTTAGGAGGATGCGCTGTGACGCTCATTGTGGGCGCTGCGGCGCTGACGGCCTCGGCAGTGTACCTTTGGAGGTGACGGCTCTCGGCCGCCTCATCCCTTCGTGGGACATAGATGATACGGGCATCACCGGAGTGCTTCCCCCGGCATCGGCGAAACGTTCCGACGCGGTGAGTCCGCTGACGCTTGTGCCCATGGGAGCCGCCCGTCTGCGCATCTCGGCCTTCCCCACCTCGGAAAAATAAGAGCCGGAATAAGTATGGGATGGGTTGTGGATGAGTTAGCGGCGGGTGAGGGCGCGGATGGGGAGAGTGAGGAGCATGGCGACCAGAAGGATGGCGGCGAGGGTGAGGGCGACGTCGGCGCCGCGGAGCACTACGGGGTAGACGGTGATCGACATCAGCTGGGGGTTGGCGCTTCCGAGTTTTATCCAGCCGAAGGTGGCCTGTCCCCATACCATCAGGCATCCCAGGGTTGCACCCAGGAGGCCTCCGCCGGCGGCAATCATCCATCCTTGCCAGGTGAATATGCCGCGTAGGAGCGATGCGGGCGCACCCATGTCGCTGAGCGTGTCCATATCGCGCCGCTTTTCTATTACTATCATCGACATGGTGGAGATGATGTTGGCCGAGGCAATGGCCAGGATGAAAGCCAGCATCACGAAGGTGATCCATTTCTCAACATTGATCATCCGGAAAGTCTCGGGTTCTTGCTCCACGCGGTCGAGCAGCCGCAGGCCGAGCTCTTCGGCCTGACGCTTCAGTCGGTCGGGCGAAGCTCCGCCGGCAGGATATACGGCCAGAGAGGAAGCCTCGCCATAGGCGCTCAGAAGGTTTTCGGCCATGGCGTAGGGGACGATGACGGTAGCGCAGTCGTGCTCCTCGTCTTCTGTCTGGAATACGCCCGCTACCCGGGCGCGGGCGCGTCTGAGCCCTGCCATCGGGTTGGCCGGATTTATGCGGCCGATACGGCGCGGCTCGTAGACGGTCAGCGAGTTCATCTCCTCCACAGCTCTGACTCCCAGCTGCATGGCCGGACCAACGCCCACAATCACCGACGAATCAGAGCTGACAGCAGCCACGCCATCGACTATGGCATGGTGTATCCCCGAAGCCGCCAGATCATCAGGGGTCATCCCGACGATCTTCACGGCCATACGCCCCTGACCGTTGTCGGCCACAGCGAATGCCATCGACTCCAGGCGCGGGTATACGCGGGTGGATGCTACGGCGGTCTTTCCCCGGCCCTCGGCCGGAGAACCCTCGGCCTTACGGCAGATTTCGCCGGCATCGGCAATCATCGCTCCGTCGGGGGCAACCATCAGATAGGGCGGGGCAAAATTGGAAAGCTTGGCAAGCGCCAGCTGTTCGAACCCGTTGAACACCGACAGCACGACCACCATGGCGGCTGCGGCAACAGCCACCGCCGCCAGTGAAATCGCCGAAATGACGTTCACCGCCGCATGGCTCTTCTTAGCCACCAAATATCGCCCCGCAATTCTGGGTCCTAACATCTCTCTGCACTATCCCCTCGTCCCCCCTGAGGTTCGCTATTTGCTGTCACATGCTTTCCGATTCGCTCGACAGCAGATTGTCGATATGCTCCACGTAGTCGAGCGAGTCGTCGAGATGGAATGCCAGTTCGGGAATCTTTCTGAGCTGGTAGCGCACCTTCTGACCCAGCTCGAAGCGTATCGTCTTGGCCGAGCGGTTGATATTGTCGAGAATCTCCTTTGCTTTGTCGGAGGGGAAGATCGACAGATAGGCGCGTGCGATGCTCAGGTCGGGACTGACCCTCACGGCCGACACGGATACGAGGGTGCCGTGGGTTTTCGCTGTCTCGCGGCGTAAAATTTCGCTTAACTCCTTCTGAATCAGGCGACTTATCTTAGCTTGACGTGTAGTTTCCATATATCGTTAGTTTGATTGTTTGCAAAGATAACAAATTTCCACCACGCTTCGCTCGCTTAAATACGTTAAATTTCAGGCAGAAATTGTCGCTGTTTCAGAAAAATGCACTAAATTTACATCCCTCTTTCGAACAAATTAGCCCACTGTAAACTAAGCCATGTTAAAAAAGACGATTTTTAAGCTGTTGGCGCTGTGCATCTTGACTTCGGCCAACGCTGCCGAGCCCACAGGATACTACACCTCCTGCGAGGGGAAGTCGGGCAAAGCCCTGCTGTCAGCCCTGAACAGCAAAATCTCGAACCACCACAATGTGGGCTACGATGGCCTTTGGGCTGTGTACAAGACTTCCGACGTGCGTGCCGACGGTACGCTATGGGATATCTATTCTACCAAACACTGGCCGTCGAATTACACCAAATGCGGCAACTACAAAGTGGTTGGCGATTGCGTCAACCGCGAGCACTCGCTCCCCAAATCGTGGTGGGGCAAAGGGTCGTCGGCACAGTATTCCGACGCCTACCATCTCTATCCCACCGACGGCAAAGTCAACGGCCAGCGCTCGAGTTACCCCTTCGGCGAATGCAGCGGAGGCAAGCGCCTGCCCAACAACGGCAGCGTGCAGGCTCTCGGCCGTCTGGGATCATGCACCTATCCCGGCTACAGCGGCCAGGTGTTTGAGCCCGACGACGAATATAAAGGCGACCTGGCGCGCACTTACTTCTACATGGTGGCCTGCTACAACTCCATAATCAGCGGATGGACCCAGGGCAACGGCAGCCAGTTCTTCGCCGGCAACAGCTATCCCGCCTTCAAGGAGTGGTCGAGAAAGATGATGCTGGAATGGAACGCCAAGGACCCCGTCAGCCAGAAGGAAATCGACCGCAACGAGGCCATCTACAAACATCAGAACAATCGTAACCCCTTCATCGACCATCCCGAGCTGGCCGAATACATCTGGGGCGACAAGACCGATGTGCCCTGGACGCTCTCGGCAGGTCTGGGCGCTCAGTTTGTACTCCCGGCCAACAATACAACCCTTGACCTGGGCGTAGCCTCCGTGGGCGTAACGCGCTCCACGACCGTCAGCGTCAAAGGTTCCAACCTTAAGGAGGCAGTCAGCGTCAGCGTCAGCGGCGCCGGATTCTCCGTCACTCCGCGCACGCTCACAGCCTCGGCCGTCAATGGCGCCGGAGCCGCTCTGACCGTCAGCTACTCAGCGTCGGCTGCTGTCAGCTCCGCAACGGGTACCCTGACCCTCACCTCCGGCGACGCTCAGGTGAAGGTTAACCTTAAAGCCAAAGCCGTCGACGGGCTGCCCGCAGGCCCGGCCACCGGCATCACCGAATCCTCGTTTGTAGCCACCTGGAGTTGCATCGACGACGGCTCGGTGGATTACACCATTGACGTGCGCCGCAACGGCGCGTCCATCTCCGGCTTCCCCACTGAAGTCAGCGGCGGCGCCGAGCAGATGCTCGTCAGCGGCCTCGAACCCGAGACCACCTACACCTATCAGGTCAGCGCCGGATCGATCTCATCCGACTGGGTAAGCGTGACTACCGCCGCTCCTACCCCATCGGTATCGTTCCTCTACGATGGCGAACTGTCGTTTGCCACCGCTCCGGGCGTGCCTTCCGAAGTGGCTGAGGTGCTCGTCGACGTGGAGAATATCCCCGGCGAAATCCTGATTTCCGTCACTGCACCCTTCGAGGTCAGCACCGACAAGGCATCATGGTCGACCGTCTGCTCGCTTGCCCCGGGCGAGGACCGCTTCTACATGCGACTGTACGGCCAGACCGAGGGTGATTACTCCACCTCACTGACGGCTACCGCCGACGGCTATGAGAACGACGACACCGAGGTGACCGGCACCATCGCCACTGATGGTAAAGTCACATTCTACGAAGATTTCGAGCCGGACGCTCCGGGCGGAGGTTCCTACGACAACAAGACATACGCCGGCACAGCCTGCAAATGGACTACCGACGGCCTTTTCGAGAAGAATGGCTCCAACTCCTTCCCCCACACGGGCGAACAGGCCGTGCGCATGAATAAGACGACAAATGGGTATCTTTACATGGCTGAAGACAAGACCAAGGGCATCGGTACCGTCAGCTTCTGGTGCCGCCAGTGGAAGACCGACAAGTCGGATGTCAAGATTCAGCTTCTCGTCTCGGAAGACCATGGCTCTACATGGAAAGAAGTCCAGACCTTCGACATCCCCCACAACAACGGCGCCTCCAACGTGCATGCGGAATACGTGGCCAAGGTATCGAATCCCAAAGCCAACCGTATCAAGCTCGTTCAGACTCAGGGCACCCGCGCCATGATCGACGACGTCTCCATCACCGACTGCCTGACTACGGGCGGAGTGAACGAGGCCAACATGGCCGACTATCACCGCTGGGATGCCTACTGCCGCGGCGGACAGCTGGTAATCGAGGCTGACGAGGCAGTCAGCGCCACGGTTTACTCCACCGACGGCATCGAGCATTTCAACGGCACCGCTGCCGCAGGCTCGACCCCGCTGCGTCTCGCCCCCGGGCTCTACATCGTGGTGGTCGACGACTTCTCGCGCCGCGTGGTAGTGAAATAGCCCCTGAAGTAGCCCTATAAGAGAACCCTGAGAATAACTCCTCGGGGTTCTCCCTTACAAATACAAACCGCGAAATAAGCCTACCCGGCATCATCATTATCCATTCTTGCAAATGTCAAAATACAATTTCGACGAAATCATCGACCGCCACGGCAGCGGATGCACCAAGCTCGACAATCTGCGTGAGCTTTTCGGCAGCGACAACCTGCTGCCGCTCTGGATTGCCGACATGGATTTCCGTGTATGTCCGGAAATCACCGAGGCCCTGCAATGCCGCATGGCTCATCCTATCTACGGCTACTCTGTGCCTTCGGCTTCCTACTGGCAGTCGATAATCTCCTGGCTGCGCCGCCGCCACGATTTCGAGGTGAGCCGCCAGGAGCTGACGTATGTGCCCGGAGTGGTGAAAGGTATCGCTTATGCCGTCAATTTCTTCACTCAGCGCGGCGACAAGGTGGTGATTCAGCCGCCTGTCTACCATCCCTTCCGCATCGTCACCCAAGGGAACGGCCGCATCATAGTGCCTAATCCGCTTATCCTGGCCGACGACGGCCATTACCACATGGACCTCGAGGGGCTGGAGAAGATATTCGCTACGGAGCATCCGCGCCTGATGATACTCTGCAACCCCCACAACCCCGTGGGCATCCAGTGGGACCGCGAGACCCTCGCCGCCGTGGGCGCTCTGGCAGCCCGGTATGGCGTGGTGGTGGTCTCCGACGAGATCCACGGCGACCTGATGCTGGGAGGCAGGCGCCACTTCCCGTTCGCTGCCTGCAGCGACGACTGCGCAAAGGTGGGCATCACCTTCGGCGCTCCTTCCAAGACGTTCAATATCCCCGGGCTGGTCAGCTCGTGGTGCATAGTCAAAAATCCCGAGCTGCGCAAGCCCTTCTTCGAATGGCTTGAGGTGAACGAATTCAACGCTCCGACTTTCGTGTCGACCATAGGAACTGAAGCCGCCTACACCAACGGCGAGCCCTGGCTGGCCGAGTGTACGCGCTATATCGAGGAGAATATCGACTTTGTGGAGAAATATCTTGCCGAGCATATCCCCTCGGTAGGGATGATCAGGCCCGAAGCCTCGTTTCTCATCTGGATGGACTTCCGCTCGCTGGGGCTGAGCCATAGCGAACTGGTCGACCTGGTGGTGAACCACGCGCATCTCGCTCTCAACGACGGCGAGATGTTCGGCCCGCAGGGCCACGGCTTCATGCGCGTCAATGTGGCCACTCCGCGTTCGCTGCTTCTCTCCGCTCTGGAGCGCCTTTCAGCCGCCCTGACCGAAGTGGCCCGATCTTAACATATTGAATTTCAACCTCTATTTCCGATAATCCGCTTTGACCATCAACCTGTTTCCGCCGGAAGAGCTGATCGAGGACGCAGCAATCGCGCTCCCGCTCTCCAAGAGCCTTTCGACGCGTACTCTCATCCTCGATGCCCTAACGGAGCATCCTGAAAACAACGACGGCTCCATAGCCGCCTGCGACGATACCGCCGTGATCACCGCGGCGCTGGAGGCATACGCCAAGGCTAAGCCCGGCGAGGCTCTGACGCTCGATATGCAGGCCTCCGGAGCCGCCTTGCGCTTCCTGACGGCCTTCTTCGCCGCGCAGGAGGGTGCCGACGTGACCCTGAGGGGCATAGCGCGCCTGTGCGAGCGCCCCATGGGGGTGCTCATCGACGCTTTGCGAGCCTGCGGCGCCGACATCGAATGTCCCGAAGGGGAGGGCCACGCCCCGCTGCACATCCGCGGCCACCGGCTTGCGGGTGGCGATCTGAACATCGACGCCTCTGTCTCGTCGCAGTTCATCTCGGCTCTGCTGATGGTGGCCCCGGCCATGGACGGCGGCCTGACGCTGCGGTTCGACAGCGAACCGGTGTCGCTCCCGTATATACTGATGACCGTCGGGCTGATGGAGCGCCGCGGCATCAGCATCGACCGCGAGCCGCTCTCCGTCACGGTTCACCCCGGCCTGTACCTCCCCTATGCGCAGGCTCCCGAAGGGGATTGGTCGGCTGCAGCCTTCTGGATGGAGATTACAGCCGTGTCGGCAGGCTGGTACACGATGACCAACCTCAAGGCAGACACTCTCCAGGGCGACTCTCATGCCGCGGAATTCTTTGAACGCCTGGGTGTCAACTGCACCGAAGCGGAAGACGGGCAGGGCATCGAGCTGGCACCCTCGCCCGAGGTGTTCGGCCGCCTCGACCTCGACCTGACCGACTACCCCGACCTGGCGCCGGCGCTTGTGGTCACAGCCTCGCTCATCGGTGTCCCATTCAAGCTCACGGGGCTTCACAGCCTTGTGGTCAAGGAGTGCAACCGCCTGGAGGCTCTGGCCGAGGAGATGCAGAAACTCGGGCGCAATGTGACCACCATACGCGATTTCGGTCTGGAATGGGACGGCACGGGGCATCCGGTGACGGAAATGCCTGTGATGGATGCCCACGGCGACCACCGCATGGCCATGGCGCTTGCGCCGGTGTGCTATTTCGCCCCCGGAATAGCCCTCAGCGGCGCCGAGACCGTCAGCAAAAGCTATCCCGAATACTGGGATCAGCTGCGGGAGCTCGGCTTCCGCCTTGAAGAAACTAAAGCAACTGAAGAATGACCGGTGCACTGATAATACTGCTCGCTCTGGTGGCGGTAGGCGCAATCCTCTACCTCTTCCACCGCCGCGATCTGCGGCGCGGCACAGCGCAGGCTCCCACGCTCCCGCCCATGGCCGACCCGAAGGAGGACGATTCGGTATGCTGCGGGCAGCATGCCGTATGCGAAAAGGATTCGCTGCTGGCGCAGGTAAGTGAGGCTCCGGAATATTTCGACGACGAAGAGCTCGACGCCTTCGCCGGTCGCGCGCCCGAGACGTATACGCCGGAGGAGACTGAGCAGTTTCGCGACGTGCTTCTGACGCTTCTCCCTGCCGATGTGGCTCCCTGGGCGCGCTCAATCCAGCTACGCGGCATCCGCCTCCCGGCCGAAGTGCGCGAAGAGCTGATCATGATGGTGGCCGAATCGCGCAGCAAATCAGATAAACAATCATAATCCCCCGCCAGAGTGTCCGACCTGCTCACATATCAGTTTTTCATCAACGCCATCTGGGCTGTGCTTATCATCTCCGTTTCGGCGGCGCTGATAGGCACATACATTGTGGCCCGGCGCATGGTGGCCATCTGCGGCGGAATCACCCACGCCTGCTTCGGCGGCCTGGGTCTCGGCTACTATTTCGGGCTGAGTCCGCTGGCCATGGCCGCGGCCTTCGCCGTGGCGTCGTCGCTCGGAGTGGAATGGGTGTCGTCGCGTCATAGGGTGCGCGAGGATTCGGCGATAGCCGTGGTATGGTCGATAGGTATGGCGGTGGGAGTGCTGTTCGTGTTCCTGACTCCGGGCTATGTGCCCGAGCTGAACGCCTTCCTGTTCGGCAATATCCTGTCGGTGTCCACTCTCGACCTGTGGCTTTTCGGGGGCTTCACGCTCGTGGCCGGAACGTTTTTCATCTGGAAATTCCGCCAGATAGTGGCCTGCGCCTTCGATGCCGATTTCGCCCGGGTCAACGGCCTCCCTGTAGGAGCTATCACTACCGCGATGACCATCCTGACGGCCCTCTGCATCGTGCTGACCATCCGCCTGGTGGGCGTGATGCTGCTGATGTCGATGCTCTCGCTGCCGCAGATCACAGCCGAAGTATTTTCGCGCAATTTCCGCCCGATGATGCTCTGGTCGGTGGTGATCTCGATTGTCGGAAGCCTCGGCGGCCTGATGCTTTCGGCCTGGATCGACGTGCCATGCTCGGCGCTCATAGTGCTGATGTTCGCCCTTATTTTCTCGCTTGTCAAGACCGGAGCATGGCTCCGCGACCGCTTTATGTTTAAACGCGGGGAGGCGTCGGCGGCATGACCCGGCGGCATACCGTTCTGGCTGTGTCGCTGCTGGCTGCGGCGGCAGTGGCTCTGGGAGCCTGGTGGGCCTGGAACAGATGGTTTTCCGAGCGGGCCAACCCCTCGATGGAGGAGTTCCCGGTAAGGGGTATCGACATCTCGGCTCACAACGGCGACATAGACTTCGCTCTATTAGCCACGGAAAGGCCCGATTTTGCTTATGTAAAGGCCACGGAAGGTACTGACTTCATCGACCGTAAATTCTACGACAACGCGCGCGGAATGGCCTCTATCGGCGTGCCTGCGGGTGCCTACCATTTCTTCCGTTTCGATACCGACGGCCAGCTTCAGGCTTGGAATTTCATCACGGCTCTGCGATCGCTGCATCTGCAGCTCCCTCCGGCCATAGATCTGGAGGAGTGGGGCAATCCCGAAGGGGAGACCACAGGCGACATCCTGCGCCAGCTGCGCCGCATGCTCGCCGTAATGTCGGATCAGGGATATACTCCGGTAATCTATACCAATAAAGACGGCTACGACCGCTTTTTCCGGCGATCTCTCCACGGCTATCCGCTCTGGATATGCTCTTTCACCGACCTGAGCATGGCTAAACCCACGGGCGCCGCAGTGCGCCAGGCGGCCGCCGACTCCATCGGCGGTGAGGCCTCGGCCGGGGGCTCGCTTGCGCAACCCTCAGCCGCGGAGACCTATCCGTTTGTACTTTGGCAATATTCCCACCGTGGATCCCTCCCGGGCATCCCGACGGCTGTGGACCTCAACTGCGCCCCGGCGCCCTTTTGGGAGGGAGCAATTAGCAATTAGGAATGAGGAATTAGCAATTAGGAATTGGTAATTGGGGGGTCAGAGGCTCATTTCGCCGCAAATGGGCTGCGAGAACTGTTTGGCCACTTCCTGCGGCGGTATCCCCATGCCGAAGAGGAACATGAGCTTGGTCAGGGCGGCCTCGGTGGTGATGTCGTGGCCTGACACCACTCCGGCGTTGGCCAGCACATTGCCGGTGTAATACCGCCGCTGGTGCACGCTGCCGTTGGGGCATTGCGTCACATTCACCACTACCACTCCCCGGTCCACAGCCTCCTTTACGGCGCTGATAAACCAGTCGACAGCCGGCACATTGCCGGCTCCGTAGGTCTTGAGCACCACGCCCTTGACTCCGGGCGTCGACAGCTGCTGACGCAGGGCGGTGGGGGTGATTCCGGGATAAACATACACGATCAGAATCTCGGAATCCATGTCGAGGTGCACCTTCAGTTGCCCGTCGGAGTGTTTGTTGCCGCGCCAGAGGGCATCGTGGTTGAAATGAATCGACAGGCCGATTTTGGCCAGGGTCGAGTAGTTGTTGCTCTTGAAGGCGTTGAAGTTGTCGGCGCTCTTCTTGGTGGCACGGTTGCCGCGCCAGAGATAGTTTTCGAACAGGATGGCCACTTCCTGCACCATCGGCTCGCCGTTGACATGGTCGCGGGCGGCGGCAATCTGCAGGGCCGTGATGAGGTTTTCCTCGCCGTCGGTGCGCACCTCGCCGATGGGGAGCTGCGAACCGGTGATTATCACCGGCTTGCGCAGCCCTTCGAGCATAAAGCTCAGCGCCGAGGCGGTATAGGCCATGGTGTCGGTGCCGTGGAGCACCACGAAGCCGTCGAATTTGTCGTAATTCCGCCCGATAATCGCGGCCATCTGCTGCCAGTGGCTGGGATTTATGTCGGACGAATCTATGGGTCGCTCAAACTGCACATGCTCTATATCGTAGTCCAGCATCTTGACTTTAGGCACATTATCAATCAGATGGTCGAAGTCGAACGGGCGCAGGGTGTGCGTGTCCGGGTCCTCGATCATGCCGATTGTGCCTCCGGTGTAGATTATCAGTATTCGCGGGCGCAGCGAGTTTCTTTCCATATTCAGAGAGTGATCAATTATTTAACCTGTGAACCCGGGGTGACGGGGCCGGTGGGGCCGACCACTACCAGGCGGCCGTCGGCGTTCTCAGCCGAGAGGATCATCCCCTGCGACTCGACGCCTTTGAGTTTGCGCGGAGCGAAGTTGGCCACGAAGCATACCTGACGGCCCACGAGCTCCTCGGGCTTGTAGTATTTCGCGATACCGCTCACGATGGTGCGCTTCTCCATGCCGTCGTCGATGAGGAATTTGAGCAGCTTGTCGGCCTTGGGCACGCGCTCACACTGCTCTACGGTGCCGACGCGGATGTCGAGCTTCAGGAAATCGTCGAAGGCCACTTCGGGCTGCACTTCGGCAGGCTTCCAGGCTTTGATCTCGTTCTCTTTCTTGATGCGCGCCAGACGTTCGAGCTGGGCTTCGATGGCCGGGTCCTCGATTTTCTCGAAGAGCAACTCTGCCTGGCCGATTTGGTCGCCGGCCTTGAGGATGTCGGCGCGGCCGAGGTCGGCCCATTTCATATCCTTGAGCCCCAGCATCTTCTGGAGTTTCTCGCTGCTGAAGGGGAGGAAAGGCTCGAAGGCTACACACAGGTTGGCGCAGATCTGCAGGGCCACGTTGAGAATCGTGGCCACGCGCTCCGTGTCGGTCTTGGCAACCTTCCAGGGTTCGGTCTCCTGCAGATATTTGTTGCCGAGGCGGGCGAGATTCATGGCCTCCTTGAGGGCTTCGCGGAAATGGAAGGTCTCGAGGTTGGCCGTCAGGGCCTCCTTGATCGAGGCGATTTCGGCTATGGTATCCCTGTCGATAGGCTCCAGAGCGCCGGCGGCGGGCACTTTGCCGTCGAAATATTTGTGGGTGAGCACTATGGCGCGGTTGACGAAATTGCCCAGGATGGCTACAAGCTCGGAGTTGTTGCGGTTCTGGAAGTCGCGCCATGTGAAGTCGTTGTCCTTGGTCTCAGGAGCGTTGGCCGTGAGCACATAGCGAAGCACGTCCTGCTTGCCGGGGAAGTCGCGCAGGTATTCGTGGAGCCAGATGGCCCAGTTGCGCGAGGTGGATATCTTGTCGCCCTCGAGGTTGAGGAATTCGTTGGCGGGCACATTGTCGGGCAGCTGATAGCCGTCGCCGTATGCCATCAGCATCGCCGGGAAGATGATGCAGTGGAACACGATGTTGTCCTTGCCGATAAAGTTGATGATGCGCGTCTCGGGGTCTTTCCAGTAGGTTTCCCATGTGTCGGGCAGCAGCTCTTTGGTATTGGAGATATAGCCGATGGGGGCGTCGAACCATACGTAGAGCACCTTGCCGTCGGCGCCCTCTACGGGCACGGGCACACCCCAGTCGAGGTCGCGGCTCACGGCACGCGGCTGCAGCCCCAGGTCGATCCACGATTTGCACTGGCCGTAGACGTTGGTCTTCCACTCTTTGTGGCCCTCGAGGATCCAGCGGCTGAGCTGAGCCTCCCAGCGGTCGAGCGGCAGATACCAGTGTTTGGTCTCTTTCATCACGGGCGTATTCCCCGTGATGGCGCTCTTGGGGTTGATCAGGTCGGTGGCGTTGAGCGACGAGCCGCAGGCCTCACACTGGTCGCCGTAGGCGCGCGGATTATGGCAGTGAGGACATTCGCCCGTCACATAGCGGTCGGCCAGAAACTGGTTGGCCTTCTCGTCGTAAAGCTGCATCGAGGTCTTCTCCACGAACTGGCCGTTGTCGTACAGGCGGCGGAAGAATTCCGAGGCCGTCTGCGAATGGATGTCGGTAGTAGTGCGCGAATAGATGTCGAACGAGATACCGAGCTCCTCAAACGAGTCCTTGATAATCTTGTGGTAACGGTCCACGATATCCTGGGGCGTCACCCCTTCGGCCTTGGCCTTGATGGTGATAGGCACACCGTGCTCGTCGCTTCCGCCGATCATCACCACATCTTCGCCACGAAGACGCAGGAATCGGGTATAGATATCGGCCGGGACATATACCCCGGCAAGGTGGCCGATATGCACCGGCCCGTTGGCATACGGCAGAGCCGTGGTCACCAGCGTTCGTTTGAAATTCTTTTCCATTCTATGACGTGTCGATTAGTTGCTTACTTCTCTGTCGGGGGGCGCCCTGTGGCATGATCGTCCCGGAGGCCGTTTCCGGCGCTCGTTCCGATGCCGGCAGCGGCTGGGCCGGCCCCGTTTACCCTCAGCCGCAGGCTTCTGCGCCTAAGGAAATGCAAATTTAGAAATTTTCGCCCGATTTTCCCCTATATTCCCCTAAAATCAACAGCTTTAGGGGCGTAATCGCGATAAATATCAGATTTTTCACTAAATTTGCGCTATCCAATTACAGAATAAGCAACGATTAAATCTTACCTTACCACCTACACCAAATATGGCAAATATCAAGTGCATCGGTATTCTCACTTCCGGAGGCGATGCTCCGGGCATGAATGCCGCCATACGCGCGGTCACGCGCTCGGCTATCTTCGCCGGATTTAAAGTAAAGGGTATCTACCGCGGCTACCGCGGCCTTATCACCGATGAAATCCAGGAATTCACCACGGCTAACGTGTCGAACATTATCCAGCGCGGCGGCACTATCCTCAAGACTGCCCGCTGCAAGGAGTTCCAGACTCCCGAAGGTCGCCAGCTGGCCTACGACAATCTGAAGCGCCACGGCATTGACGCTATGGTGGTGATCGGCGGCGACGGCTCGCTGACGGGTGCACGCATCTTCGCCAACGAATTCAATTTCCCGATCATCGGTCTGCCGGGCACTATCGACAACGACCTTTACGGCACTGACGCTACCATCGGCTACGATACGGCCCTGAACACCATCATGGAGTGTGTCGACAAAATCCGCGACACCGCCACGTCGCATGAGCGCCTGTTCTTCATCGAGGTGATGGGTCGCGACGCCGGTTTCCTGGCTCTCAACGGTGCTATCGCGTCCGGTGCCGAGGCTGCTATCATCCCGGAAATCTCCACGCAGGTGGACCAGTTGGCCGAACTTATCCAGAATGGATTCCGCAAGAGCAAAAACTCCTCGATTGTACTTGTGGCTGAAAGCCCCATCACCGGCGGCGCCATGGGTATCGCAAAGCGCGTGGAGGAGGAATATCCCCAATATGATGTGCGTGTGTCGATTCTGGGCCACCTCCAGCGCGGCGGCTCGCCTACGGCTACCGACCGTATCCTCGCTTCCCGAATGGGCGCTGCCGCCATCGACGCTCTGCTCGACGACCAGCGCAATGTGATGATCGGTATCAAAAACGATGAAATCGTCTATGTGCCTATCACCCGCGCCATCAAAAACGACAAGCCTATCAACCGCGAGTTGCTTAATACGCTGCGCCGCCTGTCAATCTAATTTGAGGGCGTATCATAATGGCCCATCTGCGGCATCGCCCTCAGAACCATCCGGACGCAAGCAACAATGGACGTCACGGCTCATCTGCGGCGTCGCGAGCCTACACTGAGGCCCATCCGGGCGGATACGACGAAGGCCACCCTTATGCGGGGCGGCCTTCGTTGTGTCTGTGTCCCTGAGGATTATCTGAGGCGGTATTCCAGCTTGGCGCGGCAAAGGGGCGCGCCGTCGGCCAGAATCTCGGCCGCAGCCGTGGTCACCCCTTCGGCAGTATCCTCTTTGAGGCGCACCTCCACCTGCTGGTCAAAGTACGCTTCGTGGATATATGCTATTTCGAACCGCGTCAGGCGGTAGGCGTCGTGAAAATCAAGCGTCCACTGGTTGAGCAGCAGCTCGGTGTAGCGCGACGAGTTCACGTGGCGGTTGAAGTCCAGGTCGCAGTAGGTGAAGCGGTAAGGTTCTACCGACGTCGGCTCGCTGACAGCCACCGGTCGGGACGGTTTGGCTACTGGGCACACCTTGTCGTCTGGCACCATCTGAGTAATCCACGCCATGCGCGAGATGTCGGCCACGGTGCGCGTCTGCGTGTCCATCACAGCCCACACCGTGCGCGCCCATCCGATAGTCGCTCCCTCGCCGTCGAGGATTTCGAAGTCGCGCTCCGAGAAAAGGCGGTTGAGCGAGCATACCCATGTGCGCACCGTGTAGTGGTCGTTCACTCCCGGATAGCGCGTCATCTCCACGGCCACACGCGACAGCACCCACGTCTGGTGCAGGTCGACCAGCGAGGCGTAGCCGATGCCGAGCGAATTGGCATGAAGCGTAGCCACCTCAATGAGGCGGTTGATGAGCAGAGTGATAGGCATGCGCCCTTCGGGACTGCACTCGGCCGGGGTCAGAAAATACCGGCGTTCGAATATCTTTTCCATAACAGATCGGTGGGGATTTAGTGAAGAAACAGGCAGGCGTCGCCATACGACAGGAACCGGAAATCGTGCTCCAGGGCGAAATCGTAAGCCCGGCGCCAGTCGCCCCCGGTGAAGGCCGACACAAGCAGAAGCAGAGTCGACTTGGGCTGGTGGAAGTTTGTCACCATGCCGCTGACGATGCGGTAGCGGTAGCCCGGGGCGATGATGATGCGCGTCGAGGCCACGAAGGTCTGCTGGCCCGTGGCGTCAAGATGGCTCAGGATGGCTCCCAGCGCCTCGGCCACTGTGGGAGTGTCCTCGTCATCGGCGTATGGCGCCCATTGGGGCACCTCGCCCGTCCATCTGCCGCGAAGCATCTCCACTCCCGCATGGTAGAGACTCTCGAGAGTGCGTACCGAGGTGGTGCCAACGGCTATGACGCGTCGCCGGCCAGCGGCCAGCTCGGCAATCAGCCCGCGGCCGACGGCGATAAATTCGCTGTGCATCCGGTGGTCGCCGATCTCGTCAGATTTCACGGGCTGGAACGTGCCGGCGCCCACGTGGAGCGTCAGCTCGCGCCGCTCGATGCCGGCCGCCGAGATAGCCTCGAGCAGTGCAGGGGTGAAATGAAGCCCCGCCGTAGGCGCAGCCACCGACCCCTCGATATGCGAATATACCGTCTGGTAGTCGCGGCTGTCGCTCTGCTCCGTGGAGCGGTTGAGGTAAGGGGGGATGGGGATTTCGCCCGCTGCGGCGATAATCTCCGAGAAAGTGACCTCGGGCCGGTCCCAGCTGAAAGCCACCGTGGAGGCCTGGCCGTCTTTATCCAGACGTTCAGCGCTGAAAGTCAGCGGCTGGCCGCCGATTTCAAGCTCCATGCTCAGCGCCCCCTGCTTCCAGCGCTTGGAATTGCCGATGAAGCAAGTCCACGAGCAGCGCCCGGTGGAGGCGAAGCTCAGGGCATAGTCGCGCGGCTCCACCGGCTCCAGGCAGAAAATCTCGATCAGCGCTCCCTGACGCCCCTCGGCATCGGTCTTGTGGAAACGCAGACGCGCATTGATCACACGCGTATTATTGTAAATCAGCATCGAATCCTTAGGCAGCAGCCCCGGAAGCTCGCAGAAGAGATGCTCGCTCAGCGCCCCGTCGGCGCCGCGCACCAGCAGCTTGCACCGGTCGCGCTCGGCCAGCGGATGGCGGGCAATGCGCCCGTCAGGCAGGGGATAGTCAAAATCCTCGATTCGCAGATTTTTCACCCGCGCCACCCGCGGGCTATCTAATTCATTCATATTCCAAAGATTACACGGCGCACGCCGGCAGCGATGCGCCCATACGACTGCAAATTTACACAAATTTTCCCAAACCACCCTCCGCCCCGCCGCGCAGCATACAATAATTGCCCCCACGATGCGTTATTTGTTTACATCAGGCAGCCCACCGCCCGCGCGCGGGTATCCCTGAGCCGCCAAACCCGTATGAAACAACGATAAATCAACCGCATCACTATGTACTGGACACTTGAACTCGCCTCGAAGCTCGAAGACGCCCCCTGGCCCGCAACACGCGAAGAACTCATCGACTACGCACAGCGCTCCGGCGCTCCCCTTGAAGTCATCGAAAATCTTCAGGAGATCGAAGATGAAGGCGACACCTACGAATCCATCGAAGACATCTGGCCCGAATACCCCTCCAAAGACGACTTCTTCTGGGACGAGGATGAATATTGAGTAGATAATCAATTGAATAGCAAAGAGTTAAGAGCGCGAGCAGTCGCCATCTTAACTCTTTTTTATTGCCTTTTACCCCCTTTTACCGCAGAATAAAATGGTCTAAAAATAGCCAAAAACATATTTGTAATATCAGACAAAACTTCATAAATGGTCTATAAATGGTTAGATTTGCTCCTTAAAAATAAAGGAAGATACCACACCATTTATGGGAAAAGGCAGTATGTTGGAAGTAATCTGTTAGGCCGATTGTTGATGGAGCTGCGGGATAAAGGAAAATTAGAATATCACCTGCCTGATGATATATTCGATTTCATATCAAATCTAAAATCAAGCGGCCAGGAGTGACTTTTTCATGACTATATACGCGAGTTCGGGATAAGAAACAAATCTTATTGGCTCTAAAAAAATTGAATCGGCAGCTTGAAAAAGTTGCCGATTCAACTTTCTTGGGGGATTGCTTATCCCGAACTCGCGTTATTAAGCACATTTTTGAGGATAGAGAACTTGAAGCGAATTCAGTTGTTCGGAAATTCCGAACAACTGCCGCAGATGGAAAATCATATAATGTGACATTCTATAATCTCGACATATCCATAAGCAGGCAATGGAAAAGGCCGAAACCGAATACCGCAAATTTCAAGTACGCGAACTTTCCCCGGTAGAGAAGTCATATTTAGACACAATTAAAGCTATTAACACCAAGGCCCTGAAAAGAGATAATTGATTTTTATGAGATACATCGGGAAAACAAAAGCCAACCTGATTGCCGGGATAGCTGCCGTAGCCGTCACACTCTGCATACGCCATCTGATCTATACCCCCGACTCCAATCTGCTCATCGTCTCGGCCACCTTCATCTTTGTCTACACTGTAATCTTCCTCATCACCAACCTTGTCGTCAGCCTCCTGCCCAAGAAACGCCCTTGACCACCCCCGCCTTCAATCATGTAAAGATTACTACCGTTCGATAAAAGTTGAAGATTGCAAAAAAGCATGCTGTCAAAACTTTTCCTGGATAGTCTGAGATGAACCGGGGAGGGGATACTGATGTTGTCGGTATAGGGGGCAGGGCTTAGTTTTGAATATAAATTCCTGGCTGTAGAATCTATGGTTATCACTGTCATCACGCTTATATTGGCTGCCGCGGCTTTCGTATGGGGGCGGCTGCGCGCCGACGTCGTTGCGCTGATAGCTTTGCTGGTCCTGACGCTTTCGGGTATCCTTACTACGGATGAGGCGCTTTCGGGGTTTTCGAATCCCATCGTCATCATGATGGTGGGGCTGTTTGTGGTCGGGGGTGCCATTTTCAATACGGGGCTGGCCAAAATGATTGGCGCACGTCTGTCGAAACTGGGTCAGGGCAGCCCGACGCGTCTGTTTCTTGTTGTCGTACTGGCCACGGGGCTTATCGGGGGCTTCGTCAGCAATACGGGCACTGTGGCGCTGATGCTCCCTATCGTGGTCTCTATGGCTGCGGCGGCGGGTGTTACGGCATCACGCTTTCTGATGCCGCTCGCTTTTGCTTCAAGCATAGGCGGGATGCTTACGCTTATCGGCACGCCTCCGAACCTTGTCATTGCCGAAGTATGGGAGGAATACGGCGGACAGCCGCTGACGATGTTCTCTTTCCTTCCTACGGGTCTGATATGTCTTGCGGCGGGGACGCTTCTGCTCATCCCGATGAGCAAAATGCTTTCAGGCAGCAAAAAGAAAAAAGCCGGTCCTTCATCCGGGAATCGGACTTTAGCCGACATTGTGGAGGAATATAACCTCAACCATGACCTGTGGCGTGTCGACGTGCCGGCTTCATCGCCCATCTCCGGTCTTTCGCTCGGAGCGCTGTCCCTCAGGGTCAACTATGGCCTGGATGTGCTTGAACTTAGGGTCGAGGAGGGGAAAGGTTTGCTTAAGAATGTGACTCAGGAGACCCCTTCGGCGGCCTCCGTAATCGATGGCGGCGATATCCTTTTCATACGCGGTCAGCGCGACAATGTGGAGCGGTTCGCCTCAGACTATGGCCTTCATATCGCAGACGACAGCGCTGAATCGCGCCGCCACCTGAACTTCTACGATATCGGGCTGGCCGAAATAGTCGTGCTGCCCGACTCAAATATCCTCAAAAAGACCATCGCGGGTCTTGATTTCCGCAACCGCTACAATGTCAACATCCTCGGTGTAAGAAGAGGCGGAAATTATATCATCGACAAACTCGGCGACCGCAGAGTCGCGCAGGGCGACGTGCTTCTGGTGCAAGGCACCTGGAGCGACATTGAAAAAATCAGCCGGAATACCCGCGACTGGGTAGTGCTTGGCCAGCCCGAAAGTCAAGCCTCGAAGGTAACCATCGACTATAAGGCGCCTATTGCGGCCGCCATAATGACAGCCATGATTGCGGCACTGGTATTCAGCCGTGTGCCGGCGGTATTCGTAGTGCTGACAGCCGGGGTGCTGATGTTGCTGACAGGATGTTTCCGCACTGTGGCCGATGCCTACCGGACAATCAACTGGGAGAGCATCGTGCTCATCGCAGCGATGATGCCGATGAGTTTCGCATTGGAGAAGACCGGGGTGAGTGAGGCTGTGAGCGGGTCGCTGGTAGAGGCACTGGGAGGGCTGGGGCCTCACTGGCTCATGGCAGGCATCTATTTTACTACCTCGTTGCTGACCCTGTTCATCTCCAACACCGCCACGAGTGTACTGATGGCTCCGATAGCCGTTCAGAGCGCCGTAAGCTACGGAGTGAGTCCGCTTCCGATGCTCTTTGCAGTGACCTTCAGCGCATCGCTCTGCTTCATGTCGCCTTTCTCCACTCCGCCGAACGCGCTGGTAATGCCCGCCGGCCAATACACATTTATGGACTACGTCAGGGTTGGCGCTCCGCTTCAGCTTCTGCTCGGCCTCCTCATGATATTTGTCATCCCGCTGTTCTTCCCCTTCTGACCCCGGAAGCAAGGGGGCTGATTATGAAAATTTCAGGTCAGGATAGCTCACTTTTCAGGGAATCTCATTAATTTTACATATGCAAAGATGGGAATCCTTTTCGATGAAAATGAATACTAAACCGACAGGAACTTCGGGGCCGGCAGGGCCGGCAGGGACTTCGGCCTGCGTCCTCAGCACGGTGGCGAGGACGCAGGCCGCAGCTGATAAGGCTGGGAGGATGCAACCCGCAGCTGATAAAGCTGGCTCTAAGCCTGAGGCGCCCTCTTATCTGCGCACTCTGCAGCCTCACAACAACCGAAGGGCGGCTTTTCATGACTATAAAGCTCCGGGGTATTATCTTATCACTATCCGAAAGGCCACCTCAGCCCCGCCTTTTTCTTTTCTGTCGGGCGACCCTAAGTCAAAAGACGACCCTCCTTGTGTGATTCTTCAAAGCGGAGGGTGTATCATCGCAGAGCAGATAGCTGCGCTCTGTCAGTCCGACTCCCGGTTTGAGATTGACGCATACGTCATTATGCCCGACCATGTGCATCTCTTATGGCGGGTAAAGGAATGGCTGCCGAGAGATATGGGCCATTTCATTGCCGGATTCAAGGCAAAATGTGCCAAAAGCTGGCATGAGGCGCAGGGCATTGTAAATCCGGACTACAAACACCCTGATTTCTTTGCAGAAAAATTCAATGACCGCATAGCCTTCGACGCCGGGATGGTCGCTCGTTTCAAGGCATATATCGCCGACAATCCCCGCCGGCGGCTTATGGTAATGAAATATCCCGGGCTCTTTTCAAGCCGCCGGGATATTCGCATCCTTGACCGCACCTTCACCGTCTACGGCAATTTCCAACTGCTTAGAAATCCGATGGTGACGCCTGCCATTTTCAGTTCACGCTACACAGCTGCCGAACTCAGCCGATGGCATCGGCTTTGGGACGAGACCATCCGCACCGAAGGCGTGCTGATCTCGCCGTTCATTCATCCCGAGGAGAAAAAGCTGATGGACCGCGCCATAGACGAGGGGGCAAGTATAATCCGGATAATCCCCGAAGGCATCGGCGACCGCTATAAGCCGTCAGGCCACGAATTTGACCTCGCCGCCGAGGGCCGCTGCCTCCACATAGGCTCGCCGCGCCCCTCAGCCCACAAAGAGAAGCTCACCCGCCGTGAATCTCTCTTCCTCAACGACATCGCACGCTGGATAGCCTCCAACTGCGCCGCCCTCATGTCCCTGCTCCATTAGTTTCCTCCCCTCCATTAGCCTCGCTCGGACTGCGTCCTCGTCACTGTACTGAGGACGCAGTCCGAAGGAAGGGAGGTGCCGGCATGGTGTTCCAAACCGACCCGGGCTTGAGCTCTGTCAGACCCATCTGCAGCTGGCAGGGACCCTCCTCAAGCACATTGTTGACGATAAGCTGATTGATTACGCGGTCGTTGCTCTCCTCCATCTTGCCGGCGGCGATATTATCGGCCTGCGCACGAGCTTTTTCCCGGTGTGAAGTAGATGAGAGCCAAAGGCTCCGAAAGGGTCGACTCCGACCGGTGGGTCGCCGGTGCCATTACCCTATACCGATCCGTCGGTCACACTCGGCACTATGCTCCCCAAGGCCGTGATCGATGCGAAGTATCTCATCAATACTGGGTCAGCGGACCGGTGGGTAATAAAAAA
>CAMEGQ010000007.1 GCA_945916235.1 uncultured Porphyromonadaceae bacterium
CGGCATTCATCTTATCCTCAAGCAATTTGATGATTGCCAGAAGAATATCCACATTGCCAAGCCATGAGAACACATAGTCGATAGCCGAAGTATCCTCCTTGGCGAGTGTGCGCGACACTTCTTTCGAAAAAGGCGTCAGTACGACAATCGGGACCATCGGATGATGCTGCTTGATGGTTTTGGCGGTGGTGAAGGTTTCGCTTATATCCATGCCCGGCATTGCTATCACCAGGTCGAACGGTTTGCTGTTCATCATTTCCAACGCACCCGTAATGTTCTCGACGCGGGTGATACGCGGAGGCGATGAAAGATTGAGCGACACATATTCGTTGTAGAGTTGCTCCTCCACTCGTCCGTCCTCTTCCATCATAAATGCATCGTAGGGCGACGCCACGAGGAGCACATTGAATACACGTCGCTGCATCAGGTTACCAAATGCCGTATCCTTAAGATACAGTTGGCTGAGTGATTCTTCGTTCATATCAGAGTTGCTTAAGCAGTCGGATAGCCCGGTGAGGGTCGTCGGCATGGAACACATAGCTGCCGGCCACGAGCACATCGGCTCCGGCTTTTACCAGTTCGGCTCCTGTACGTTCGTTCACACCGCCGTCGATTTCTATCAGAGCGTGCGCTCCGCGACGCTCTATCATGCGGCGAAGCCGAATTATCTTGTCAAGGGTGTTTGTAATAAATTTCTGTCCGCCGAAGCCGGGGTTTACCGACATCAGTAGCACCATGTCAACTTCGTTGATTACATCTTCCAGCATCTCTACCGGAGTGGACGGATTAAGCGTCACGGCAGCTCTCATCCCCGCATCTTTTATGGCGGAGATGGTGCGGTCGAGATGAATGCAAGCCTCCTGATGAACATTCATTATCGATGCCCCGCAGTCGCGGAGCACAGAGATGTAATTTTGAGGATTCTCAATCATCAGATGTACATCCAGCGGTTTGCGTGCGATTTTGCTTACCTGCTTAATCACCGGGAATCCGAATGAGATATTGGGGACAAATACTCCGTCCATTACGTCGCAATGGATCATATCGGCTTCGCTATTATTGAGCATTTCAATATCTCGGCCAAGATTGAGGAAATCTGCTGCAAGAATCGAAGGCGAAACCAAGGGGTGACTGCCCTGCTTGTTCAGGACATCATAATTGCTAATATCAGAACATTGTGTCGACATAATATTTCCGGGGATAAATGGTTTCTAAGAATCGTATATGCGGCTTATTTCTTTTTCATCGCGTTGTAAATGATATACAGCAGACAGATTACTAATAGGATAAAGCCGCCGATAGTGAAATAATGGTTGTATTTTTCCACATTCTCATAGAGCGTATCGAGCGGGACATTCTTTCCGAGCCAGTAACCGAGGCCTGCAAGAATACAGTTCCACACCAACGCTCCGAGTGCTGTAAATACTACAAAAACGCCGAGACTCATGCGCGATAAACCGGCGGGAATAGATATAAGTTGGCGTACGGCGGGTATCAAACGGCCTATGAATGTGGAGATTGCGCCATGTTCATCGAAATATTTTTCAGCTTTCTGCACCTTTGCTTCGTCAATCAGGCATGCATGACCCAGCCGGCTGTTGGCGAAAGCATACACTATCGGTCGACCCAGCCACACGGATAGCGCATAATTGATTAGCGCACCGCATATGGCTCCGAGTGTGGCTACAACCACAATCAGGAATATGTTCATATCTCCTTTGGTGACAGCAAGATAGGCTGCCGGTGGAACTACCACTTCGGATGGGAACGGGAGAAATGAGCTCTCAATCACCATGAATAGGAACACTAGACCGTAGCCTGCATTTTCAACAAACAGATTCAGAAGATATTGCGCGCTGGCGTAGTCGCTTATTGCGAGATCGATCATCGGGATTATTGTTAGTTATTTCGGTTGCATTTAGTGTCTGCAAAGGTACGAAAAATGATGGTAATCTCAATCCTTTTTCCCTCTGCCTTCCGCTTCACGCTTTGCAATGCTCCCTTCTCTGGTCTGTTCGCTTCGTTCCCCTTCGAAGGGCATACCGAAAAGTCGGGCATAGTATGCTGCCTTTTTAGCCAATGACAGAGGGTATGCCCTTGAAGTAGAGGGCATTCTCCAGATTTTCAAGTGCCTGTTCAATGGCTCACATTCTCCATATGTCCACTCCCCGACCTTAGGTACTTCGCTATTTATCAGCGATGCAAGCACTTGCGCCGCCTTCTCGCCGGTAGTGACCAATGTATCACATTCCGGCATCATCTTCAGCAGTTCGGCGAGATTTACCGGTTCGACTACCTCAAGGAATTTGTCTGAGGCGTTCCCTTTCAGGCGCCGGATGCGCTGGCATGTATCGTGCAGAGCTATCCCCTCGCGGTTAAGGAGCACCTTTATCTCCTCAAGATCATAGGTGCGTTGCTCCGGATTGTAAAGTGCTGTTGGGTCGCCGTAAAACACGAGTCCCATCATTTTCCAGAAATCGTTGGTTGGGTTGGGATAATAGAAATTCATACACCAGCGGTGGGGCGCTGGCGGAAATGTCCCCATGATGAGCATCCGAGCATTGGCAGGTATGTATGGAGCCCAGGGGTGGCGTTCAATAGGCAGAGTATCCGGCATATCTTATATTTAAATGGTTCGATATTACAAAATTGCAAAATGAGGTACGTTCTGACATGAAGTCACGAGCTACTTCGAAAAAGCTACAGATTAAAGTCGTTTATCATACGAATAACAAACTCTTAACTTTTTCCGGTTCTAAACGTCTTAATATTAAAACGATTTAACCATTACTTTAATTTTTATTGCATGAAAAATTTTCTCGCTTAGGGTACCGGGACCATGTTTCTCGTGCTCCTCGCCTGCGGTAGCGCTGTGCTGGCAGGCCCGAAGATCGGTGTGCTCGGCATCGGCTTGTGTTTCGGTCTGGTACTTCTGTGCCTCGTCTATTGCATCGGCAACATTTCAGGATGTCATGTGAATCCTGCTGTATCTTTCGCTATGTGGCTTAGCGGTCGTATGAAATTCGGCGAATTCTGCGGCTATGTCGTATCGCAGTTGATTGGCGCTGCAGCAGGTGCCGGTTTCCTCTTCTGGATGGTTGATATGGCTCCCGCATTCGAATTCGGTGGCGTCACAGGCGACTGCAATCTTGCTACCAATGTAATCCAGCCGGGCGCTAACTCCGGTCTTGCACTAATGGTAGAAGCTCTGCTTACCTTCTTTTTCGTGCTGGTAGTGCTCGGTGCCACTGACTCCAAGAAAGGCTTCGGCCAGTTCGCCGGCATAGCTATCGGTCTGGCACTCGGCCTTGTCAACATCGTAGGCATTACTGTCGACAACTGCTCGGTGAACCCCGCCCGCAGCTTCGGCCCTGCTCTCTGGTGCCCCGCTGCTTGGCCTGATTTCTGGATTATGGTAGTCGGTCCGCTGGTAGGCGCCATTCTCGCTGCCCTCTGCTGGAAAGCAATGAGCGGCTACTTCAACGCCAAAGCTATCGAAGGATAACCCACTCACAATTAGCTAAAGAAACGCCCGGGACAAAATCTCGGGCGTTTCTTTTGTCTTATGTCTTAGTCGTTGAAATCGTCTTCGTCGAAATCAAAGTGGTATCCGGGAGTGTCCGAATCCAAATCATCATCGTCGTATGTATCGGCTTCGGAGTAGCTATAGATTTGATCTGTGAACTCAGCCAGATCGCGGCCTTCACGTTTGGTGGGACGTCCCAGACCTTTTCTACGGTCGATAAAACCGCTGATGCGTATCACATCGAGCATGTCGTATTGTTCCTTCGGAGTGATATTCTCCATATATTCCGGCACAAGCTTGGCTCCGAGACGATTCTCAGTCAGAGCTTTAACCTTGAAGGAATATGAAATCGGCGGCTTGCGGACTACAACAATATCCCCGACTTTGATCATACGCGATGGTTTGGCTGTGATTTCCTGACCGTTCACCAATAGATTCACTCGCCCTTTCTTGCAGCTGTCGGTGGCCACAGTGCGGGTCTTAAACACTCGCATCGCCCAAAGCCACTTGTCTATTCTGACCTCTGTTTTCATATTACAGGCAACTATTTGTTGTTGAAGTCGCACATTGCGGTCTGAAGCCCTGCAAGCACAAATGTGCGGATGGCTTCCACCGCCACATCGACTCTCATCGTGAGTTTCTGACGCTCATCAAGGGTGAAATGGCCGAGCACATAGTCGATCTGACACCCGCGCGGAAAATCGTTGCCGATGCCGAAACGCAAGCGTGGATAGGCATCCGTACCGAGCATCTGCGCGATATTCTTCAGCCCGTTATGGCCTGCATCGCTTCCGCGGCCTTTCATACGGATTGCGCCGAATGGCAGCGCGATGTCGTCGACAAGCACCAGAATGTTTTCTATATCAATCTCGTCTTTCTGCTTCCAATAGCGTACGGCGTTGCCGCTGAGGTTCATGTAAGTAGAAGGTTTGAGCAATACTACCTGTTTATTCTTGATGCGGCCGCGCCCCACGTCGCCATAGCGCTCGGTGCTAAAAGAAATATTGGATGCCTCAGCAAAGGCATCCAATATTCTGAATCCTATATTATGGCGGGTACCCTGGTATTCGTCACCGATGTTACCAAGCCCCACTATAAGATATTTCATTCTCTAATCAGTTGATTATTTTGCAGCAGCAGCGGCGGCAGCGGCACCACGGGCGGCGCGGGTCAGCTGAACGGCGCATACAACGGCTTCCTTGGGCGAAACCAGTTCGAGGCCTTCGAAGTGGAGGTCACCTACCTGAAGGGTCTTGCCAAGACCGAGGTTATCTACGTTGATAACCAGACGTTCGGGGATTTCAGAGTAGATGGCTTTCACTTTCAGTTTCTTCATCGAAAGAGTAAGCTTACCACCGGCCTTGACACCTTCGGCGTGGCCTTCAACCTTGACAGGAACTGACATAACCACGGGCTTCTTATCGTTCACTTCGAGCAGGTCGATATGGAGAATATTGTCTTTGACCGGATGGAACTGCACCTCACGGAGCACTGCGGTCTTCTTCTCACCCTTGATATCCAGCTCGATGGCGAAGATGTCGGGAGTGTAGATGAGTTTGCGAACGGCGTCGTTCGAAACGATAAGGTCGGTGGTAAGGATACCGCGGCCGTTTTCGATTTCTACGATTTTTTGACCTTCTTTGATTGTTCCGTTGTAGGGAAGCTCGAAGGGCTCGCCACCATTGAGGACTACGGGGATTTTACCTTCAGCGCGGAGGGTCTTGGCTGCTTTTTTGCCAAGGTCCGTACGGGGCTCGGCGGTCAGATTGTAAGTTTTCATTGTTTGTTTAATTGTTTGTGTTACTCAAAATTAAATTAACTTTAATTTCCCATCACACGGGAGTCTTTTTGGCCATTGCCAAAAGCGACTGCAAATTTAACACTTTCCTCCAAATCCCGCAACTCCTATCAGAATAATTTTCAGGAATTTTCGTAATCTTGGACAGATTTTGAACAGATCGTTTACAAATCATGTACAAAAACATTCAAGTCATAGCGAATGAGCAGAGCGACGGAGCATCGGGATGGCTATGATGGCGATGGCTGACAGGGTTATGGCAAACGGGAGTAGAGAAAGCACCAGAGTGGAGGGCGTAGGTCCCTGAGTAATCATTGCGTTGATTGCGCTCCACCATCCGCCGATTAGCGCCAAACCGCCCACAACGTAGAATGCCCACTCTACAATGCTTGCAAATCGGGAGCGTCGGGCTGGCAAACGGTTCATCACCTTGTTACGGAACCATGGATTCTGAGGACACTGCGGGAGCTCACTTTGGATCTGTCCGCGGATAGCTGAATCAATGCGGTCTGTATTCTGATGTTTCATAATGCTGTAATTTTAATATTTAGGAGAGAGTTTAACACGAGGAGTTGCTTCTTGCTCCCGGAGCGGATTCTTTGTCAAGGATAATGGCTAAATGCTTGCGGGCCCGGCTGAGATGCGATTTTATTGTGCCCTCCGGCATACCGGTGATTTTGGTAATCTCCTTAATGGGGATCCCCTCCAGATAAAAAAGCAGTGTCACGGCCCGTTCGGCTTCTGACAGCTGCTCAAGAAGCACTGTGATATCCATATTAGCTTCAAGTGCCTTCTGGCCGCCGTCAAGGGAAATCGATGTCAATTGCGGGTCTGACAGATCTGTGGTGACTCCTGCCGGATATTTTCGGCGGTAGGATATATGCTCGTTGATTGCAATACGATAAAGCCAGGTCTTGAACCCTGACAGTCCGCGAAACGACCGGATGGCAAGCCAAGCTTTCAAAAACGTCTCCTGACAAATATCATCGGTCAGAGCGGCATCGCCGCTACACAGATTGAAGACAAAACGGCGCAGTCCCTCCTGATGCATTTCGACAAGCCGCGAAAAAGCTTCGCGGTTGTCGGAAAGCATACAGAGGGCCACAAGCCTCATCTCTTCAATCCTGCCTGCCATTGACTTTGAATAGTATCCTTATTCAGGTGAAAATCCTTTATCCGGTTGATTAATGCTGGCGCGGAGGGCAAGGAGGCATTCCGTTGGGGCGGTTATGATAATCTCTGCCGTAAGGTGCCTGTTCCCACGGACGCGGCCCGGCCGGATTGTTATAAGAGCTGTACCCGGGTACAAAGAAATAGCCGATTAGCTGGCCTACGCCGACAAACAGCGGTATGCCGCCTAAGAAGAACCCCGCAGATATAGATCCTTCGATGAACAGCGAAATCATAATCGCAAGTCCTACACCGAGGAAAATCACAGCATTGCGGAATTTATGCGGATCGCGCTGTGAAGGCTTAAGCCGCCCATTTGTCGCTTCTTCACCCGATGCCGAAGGGGCATTAGGATTCATTTCATTTGACTGACCGGTGTAGAATGCTTCCGGCAACTGATATCCGGCATCAATCGCATGCTCAATCAACTTGTTGCGCATCCGGCTGCGACGCATAAGATAGTTGGTCAGGAGGCAAAGCACTGCTATAATCGTGAGGCATGGTATGCCGAACACCAATGCAAGGATTCCGATTATGGAGTCTTCATACCATGGGTCCTCATCTTTGTCCGTTACTTTAGCCGTTCCGGATTCAATTGTGATGACTTTCGTAGCGTCATCAGTCAATACCTGGTCGGCAGCCTTCATCGCCGCTGCTGAATCCGTTGCCGCAGAATCTGCTACTGCCACATTAGCCGAATCGACTTTCACTATCGATGTGACTTTTACCACCTGACGGGCTGGAGCAGCCGTAACTGTGACCGCTGCAAACGATAGAAAGATTGCGATAAGAGTTTTCTTGATCATATGATTTTGATTTTCTATTATTCAGTATATTTGTATTAAATTTTTGATTTTGACGTTGATGTGCGTTCAAAGGTTGCAATCTACACAAAAATTTTTTCTTACCCAAGAAATGATGCTACCTTTGCAGAAAATTTCCATCTGTAAGCAAATGATTACCTTCCCTAATGCAAAAATCAATCTCGGCCTTGACATCCTTCGCCGTCGTGAAGACGGGTACCACGACATCTCCACAGTGATGCTCCCCATAGGATGGACTGACATACTGGAAATAGTTCCCGCTGCCGGATGGGAAGACTCGCTGACCGTAAGCGGTCGAAAAGTCGATTGCCCGCCGGAAAAGAATCTTGTAATGAAGGCTGTCAAGGCGCTTCGCGGACTTTACGATTTCCCGAAGGTGGATATATTTTTGCGCAAGGTGATACCTGACGGCGCAGGGATGGGTGGCGGCTCTTCGGATGCTGCATTTACATTGAAAACCATCAATGGCCTTTTTAATTTGAATCTTGACCGCCGCCGGCTTGCTGAAATCGCCTCACAGATCGGAGCCGACTGTCCGTTTTTTATCTACAATAAGCCTATGCTATGTGAAGGCACCGGCACTACTATGTCGGCTTTCGCGCTGAGCGATCTCAGCGGATACGATCTGGCTGTAGTAAAGCCATCGGCATCTGTGCCGACGGCCATGGCTTATTCAAGGGTCTCCCCTGCTCTGCCTGAGCGGTCGGTCGCTGAGATACTGACCGACAGCATGCCTGAGCAATGGCAGGGACGGTTGAAAAACGACTTTGAGCCTTCAGTGTTTTCGGCCCTGCCCGAAGTGGGAGAAATCAAGGAAAAACTGTTGGAGATGGGTGCGGTCTACTGCGCTATGTCGGGCAGCGGGTCGGCGGTATTCGCATTTTTCCGACATGACACAATGTCAGCAGAACGGATTGAACCCGCATTTACGGAGTGTGACTGCTTTTTCGAAAAGGGAGTGAAGAAAGAATTTTGAGGGTTAAACCTATGTGGTTTAAGGTTTGTTATAAAGTTTAAAAGGTGTCATCCCGTCATCTTCGGCTTCGCTTTTGAATGTAGAGATGAGTTTGGCGCAGTTTTTGCATGTAAGCCTCAAACGAACAATAGAAATGAGAAAATATTTTCACCATATGAAACATAATAATGGAGCCGCTGACAAATCGGCTCAGGACAATCTGAAATCGGGAAACGACAATCTCGAGATCAACGACGTACAAATAGAACCCGAAGTCATGGATGTCGAGGGCGAGACAGTAGTGGATGCAGATGAAGAATCTACCGAACTGGAAGGCCTCAAGAATCTGCTTGAGCAGAAAGAACAGGAAGTAGCCAAGGAAAAGAAAGAGTATATGTTCCTGATGGCGGAATTCGACAATTTCCGCAAACGCACTATCCGCGAGCGCTCCGAACTCATCAAGACGGCTGCCGAGAAAGCCCTCGTGGGTCTGCTTCCTATTGTAGACGACTTCGAGCGCGGCCTGGCTGCCGTAAAGGATGCTTCTGATGCCGAATCGGTAAAGGAAGGTATGACATTGATCTACAATAAGCTGATAAAATATCTGGCCGACAATGGCGTTAAGGAGATCTCCTCTACCGGAGCAGATTTCGATACAGAAATCCATGAAGCTGTGGCGATTGTTCCCGCTGAGAACGATGCTGAGAAGGGAAAGGTGAAAGACACAGTCCAGAAGGGTTATACCCTTAACGACAAAGTGCTCCGCCACGCAAAAGTTGTAGTCGCCCAGTAAATAATCTTAAGTCAATATGGACCAAAAGAGAGATTATTATGAAGTGCTTGGCGTTCAGAAGAATGCCACACCTGAAGAAATAAAGAAGGCCTACCGTAAGCTGGCCATCAAATACCATCCTGACAAAAATCCGGGTGACAAGGCTGCTGAGGAGAAATTCAAGGAGGCGGCTGAGGCATACGATGTGCTGTCGAACGAAGAAAAACGCCAGAAATATGACCAGTTTGGCCATTCGATGGGTCCGCAAGGATTCCCGGGCGGCGGTCAGGGCGGATTCTACGCTTCAGGCATGTCGATGGAAGACATCTTCACGCAATTCGGCGATATATTCGGTGGACATTTCAACTTTGGCGGTGGATTCGGTGGTGCAACAGGCGGCCGAGGCAGCCGCGCCCGTCGTCCTCAGCGTCGTGGCTCCGACCTTCGTATCACGGTAAAGATGACGCTGGCCGAAATCGCGACAGGCATCGATAAAAAACTGCGCATCCCCACTAATGTCAAGTGTGAACACTGTAACGGAACAGGAGCCAAAGACGGCACTGCATTCAACACCTGCCCCACTTGTCACGGTTCGGGAACCATCAGTCAGGTAGTTCAGGGTTTCTTCGGACCGGAAGAGGCACGCAGCATCTGTCCGCAGTGTGAAGGCGAAGGGAAGATTATTTCACAAGAATGTCCCTATTGCCATGGCGAAGGCGTCAACCGCAAAGACGAATTGGTATCGTTCCATATCCCTGCAGGCGTGCAGGATGGCATGACACTTACCGTTAGAGGAAAAGGCAACGCACCTCGACGAGGCGGAGTGAATGGCGACTTACTTGTAGTAATTCAGGAAATCAAGGATCCCGAACTGATCCGCGACGGCAACGATGTGATTTACAATCTGATGCTTGAGGTGACCACCGCAGCACTTGGCGGCTCGGTAGAAGTGCCCACCATCACCGGACGCGTACGCCTGAATATTCCGGCCGGCACACAGCCCGGCAAAGTGCTCCGTCTGCGTGGCAAAGGTATCCCTTCGCCCAATGGCGACGGCACAGGCGACGAGCTTATCAATGTGATGGTCTACATTCCCGAAACTCTCAACGATACGGAACGTCAGGCTTTCGAATCGCTCCGTGACCAGCCTAATATCAAGCCTTCGGATTCCACGAAGCATCGGCTGTTTTCCAAACTAAAACATATATTTGAGTAATCTGACGATATTGTTTATATAAAAGGCGGTGTACCTGAATGATACATCGCCTTTTACATTGTGGTAGCTAAAGGCCCACATCCCCGGAGCGAAATCGCTCTGGGGATGTGAGTCAGAGAAGTTATCGGCCGGAATTCTCAACGAGTGATGCTACACGCTTGTTGAAAAGGTCTTCGATGAGGAGGTCTTCCAGACTAAGATGCATACGGTAGCGCCAGTAATGACGGGAATTTGCCGGTACGTTGATCTGCTCATCGTTCGGGTTGGCTCGGCGGAGTTTACCGTCGATCGAGAGCCAGTCCTGAAGCGGCAGGATGCAAAGCATGGCGGGCGATTTGAGATTGCTGTCGACAATCTTCTCGCATATCCAGGGCTCGGCGAAGAATGGCGCGCTGCCACCCTCATGAAGCATATGGTTGAAGAAATGCTGGGTCTTTTCCGGATTCTCCTCCCACCATTGGCGGATACCGCCCATATCATGGGTCGAGGTAGTGCAGACGGTCAGATACGGATAGTGGGCGGGGTCACCGAACTCAACGCTCGGATCCTTGGGCATACGCTGGATGTCGAGAGTGAGAATCTCAAGCGCATTCATCACTGCCGGCACACAGTCGGGAATCATGCCGAGGTCTTCGGCGCATGTCAGCATTGAGGTGGCATCAATCAGCGGGGGCAGTTTCCACATGGCTTTCCCATACCAGAAATCGTTGTGACGATGATAGAAGAAGTCGTTGTAAAGGCGGTCAAACGTCCAGCGTTCGTAGTCAGTCAGATAGCGGTAGTTGTATGTGAACTGGGCTGAAATGCGCGGATGATATTTGCCCTTCTCAACGGGATCTTCGATGAAGAGCACCTGATCGATGATGCCTTGCAGTCCGTTGCAAAGCCGGGTATTCTTTTCGTCGTTGGGAAGCGAACCGAAATATTCTGCGACTTTGCGCTGGTCGTCGAATTCCGGTTTGAGTCGCAGACGGCCGTTCCCGGCGGGGTTGAAGAAGCGCTCGCGGGCCTCTGCAGCGTATTCTCCGAAGAAATCAGCGAGGAATTCTTCTCTTGCAAACGGAGTGGTCTGGAGATCCACGTCAAGCCAGAAGTCGTAGTTATTGCGAAGTTCGTCTGGAGTAAACGGCAGCGCAGGGTTGAATACTCCCAGCAGCCCGTGAAGCTGATTCAGCGGAATCTGCCATATGCGGAAGAAGCCGAGCACATGGTCAATACGGTATACATCGAAATACTGCGACATGTTGCGGAAGCGATTCTTCCACCATGCGAATCTGTCTTTGCGATACATCTCTTCCCAATTATATGTCGGGAAGCCCCAGTTCTGACCCAGTACGGAGAAATCATCCGGCGGTGCACCGGCCTGACTGTTCAGATTGAAGAGCTCCGGAGCTATCCATGCATCAACGCTTGTGCGCGAGATGCCGATAGGAATGTCGCCTTTGAGAGCAACACCGTGAGCATGAGCATAATCCCTCACCTGACTCAGCTGTTTTGCCAGATTCATCTGAATCCAATATACCTTGTTGGCTTCATAGGTATGGTCGGTGATGAATTTGTCTACTTTCTCAGGCGAATAGAAAGCCATATCTTCCCATTTCGACATATCCGGCGTCCCATACTGGTCGCGTAGAATGCAGAAAGCGGCATACGGCTTGAGCCATTCGGAATTCTTCGATACGAAGTCCTTGAATGCCTTGGTGCGTACCACGCTTTTGTTCACCTGCGCAAACAGCAGGTCGGTGAAGGCATCCTTCAGATTGTTCACCTGCTCATAATCTATCTGTTCGAGAGCGTTGAGCTCAGCTGCCTTGGCCTCGAATTCTTTCTGTTTCGTTTCGTCCTTAAGAGTGCCGAGTTCTTTCATCCGCAAATACATCGGATGCAGGGCAAAGCAGGAATTGGCATTATAGGGATACGAATCTGTCCAGGTATGGGTCATCGTGGTGTCATTCACAGGGAGCACCTGGATGAAGCGCTGACCGGTCTTTACAGCCCAGTCAACCATTTTTTCAAGGTCAAGGAATTCACCTACACCCCAGTCGCCCTCTGAACGGAGCGAGAACACCGGGATTGCAACCCCGGCACCCCTCCAGGGTGTCAGCGGATTGATCAGTCTCATCCCTTCGGTTGTAACTACTTCTGCCGAAGATGCGTTCCGGAGACTTAGACGTCGGTTTTCGCCGCCTTCCCAATCCACAAGTTTGCCGGATTCTTTCTTTATGATAAGGAATTTGAACTCTATATCTTCAGGAAGCTCATTCCGCGAGACAGCAGCTTCCCATGTGGGATAGAAGGCATCGCTGAGCACGACTGCTTTTGCAGGGTCCCAGTTGCCCAAAGCTTTGCAATTGCCGGTGATGGCAACAGCCTCATCGGGGTGAATCATCGGAGCATCGACGGCAATCAGCAGGTCGCCGGTTTTGATTTCCGGCGCTTTGGCCCGATTATCGCGACGGCAGACACAACCTGTAAACACCGTAGAATAATACGGCTTATCGTATGGCTGATCGCTCCATCGGTCGAGTATAAGGTAGTTGGTCACACCTTCGCCGGCGCGGAAATGATGGCCTTTGCCCCATTCAGTGTGGATCTCGCCCTTTTCGTTACGAATGAAATATCCGTAAGTAAACTCCTTGCACGATGCAGGAACGTTCACTACTATTTGCCAGGTCTGCTCGCCGTATAGTTCGAGTTTCAGGGCATGAGCCGGGTCGCCGTTGCCCAGCTGAGGGATATTACCCGTCAGATAGACATTCTCGCCCCAGTGTGTGCGATAGTCGATGTTAAATTTTAGAATCATGGCTTTGAATATGTAAGTAAGAAGTTATTATCCTGTGGCAGTGATTCCGACCGAAAAATGACGGAACAGCTGTTACAGCAATTTAATGCTGATATATCGTTTGGGATTGCGCTTGACATCAATCAGGAGTGAATCGAGCGAAGCAGCGCAATTGTTCAGATTGTCGTACAGAGCACGGTCGTGAGTAATCAGCCCGAGCGAGGAATCGGTGCGGTTGAGCGATTCGGAGAGCGTCTTAAGATTGGCCGAGAGGGCAGCGACATTCTGCATGGTGGTGTCGATGGGAAGTTCCTTGAGATCCGAGGAGAGCTCTGCCAGTGCGCCGCTCATCACTTTCAGATTGTCGGAAATATCATTGACATTGTTCATCACCGGAGGAAGCGATTTCATCGAGGCATTGATGGTCTTCAGGGTGCGCTCGATATGAAGAGTAATAGCATCCAGACGGTTTACCGAGGTGGTAAGAGCAGGGTTCGATGCAAGTACATTGAGCGAGCGAACCAGCGAATCGACCTGGACAAACAGCCCCTCCAGATTCGGCATGAGCTTCTGCTGCACTGCTTCCATCATTCCCGATGCGGTCTCGCTTTTGAGAGTCGCTCCAACTTCCTCAAATGTCGTGGCTGCGGTAGGATGAAGCACCACCGTGGCAGTGCCAAGGAGATCCTGTTCGATAACAGCCATTGTTCCTTTCGGAAGCTTCAAGGCACGGTCGATGCTCAACTCGGCCTTGACATGACCGAGATTGTCATATTCGTAGTTGATTTCACGGACCTGGCCCACCTTGTAGCCGTTGAGCATCACGGGAGCTGACACCTGAAGGCCGGCAGCATTGGTGTATGTGGCATAATAGTAATTGGCAGCTTTAAAGATGTTGATACCTTTGAGAAAATTGATGCCAAGGAAGAGAGCGAAGAGTGCCACTACGACACAGAATCCGATTGTAAGTTCCTTTTTCATATCTTTAGTTGATGTTTTCTTGGTTGGATATTGATGTATGGGCTGTTATGCGGATGGTCAATTGATGCTTTAGGCATTAAGGTTTGTAGAATCCGGTCCGGACGCCGTCGCGCATTGTAACAATAAAACATTCGGGGAAGGATTTCTTTACTGACTTGACCTTTTTCTTCGCTTCTTGGAGCGACCGATAAGGTCCGACCACATATTTGTTGCTTCCATGGTCGCGGTAGACTGAAACATCCTTCATCCCCTTCAGTTCATTTGATTCAGGAGAGAGCAGTTGGGCCGAGGAAAGAATCTGAATGAAATATTGCTCTTCACTGTCAGATTCTACCATCGGAATGCCACTGCGCTGCGGAGCCTCTAAGGCCTTTTTCGGTTCTGCTTTGAAATCGTCAGATTTTTTGGGAAGAAGTTCTTCAGGATAGTTCACGTCTTGCGCCGGTTCGAGGGGGATGGCCTTGGCTTCCCGGATTTTACGTCCTACAATTCCGCTGCCATAGGTGTTGAGATACGAGCAGAATGCATTGTAGATGGCTGTCACCATCCGCTTCTGTCCATCCGAAGAATGGAGATAACGTTCTGATTTTGGATTACATAGGAAGTCCAGCTCAATCAGCACCGATGGGGCTGACGTGGCCCACAGTACCCAGAATCCGGCCTGCCGCACACCTTTGGGCTGTCGTCCGGCAGTGGCGACAAGTTCTTTATGAACCGCATCAGCGAATTCGATGCTCTGGTCAAGACGCTTATTCTGCGAAAGTTCGAAAATTATATCGCTTTCGAGGGAATTAGGGTCGAAGTCGGCATATTTTCCGTGTGGTCGGCTTCAAGTTCCATCACAGAGTTCTCACGTTTTGCCACAGCGAGATTCTCTGCCGATTTATGAAGGCCAAGAGTATATACCTGACACCCTTCTATCGACCGGCGGTTTCTGTTTCTCCGGTCGACCGAATTGATATGAACCGAGATGAAGAGGTCTGTGCCGGCATCGTTGGATATGCGTGCCCGATCGTTGAGCGGGATGAATATATCCGTGTCGCGCGTGTAAACGACATGAACATCCTCGAGATTCTTTTCAATCAGACTGCCTAACTGACGTACAACGGCGAGCGTGACTGTTTTCTCGTTAGTAATCTCCCCTATCGCCCCGTAATCTTTGCCTCCGTGTCCGGCGTCAAGAGTCACCACAAAATCGCGTGCAAATATCTGCATGGAGCTGAGCATCAGCATCATGCAGGTGAAAATTGCAAGGATATGTCTTAGTATCGAAGAATCTCTTCTCATTTGTGGGCTCTATATCCCTACAAATTTACAAAATTCCTTGGGGAAACAAGCAATTATCTTTCAGAGATAGGACCAAAAAGAGAAAAAATCTGAACTATAAGCCAAAGAGCCGGTTCCTAAATTCTATTGCGGGTCCACGTCATAATGGATTGTGAGAGCCTTCATCCGCGGATCGTTGTGCAGATTGATATAGATGTCGCGCAAAAGTTTCTTCACCTGAGCCATTGAAGCCCCGTCTTCTACCTTAAGCATTATCTTTCGGATGTAGAGCCCCTGAATACGGGAAATCATCGGCTCTTCAGGTCCGAACACACGCCGTCCGAACACTGTGCGCAACTGCGATCCGTATGCCTGAGCCAATTCCAGAAGTGTCCGCGCATCCTTATGTTTCAAATAGATATAGATAATTCGTGAGAACGGCGGGTAGAAAAACTCCTGACGTTGTGCTATCTCATATTTATAAAACCCCTCATAATCATGGTTGGCTACGAACTTGATTACAGGGTGGTCAGGCTGGTAAGTCTGTATGGCCACCACACCTTTCTGACCCTGACGGCGCCCTGCTCTGCCCGACACCTGCTCAAGCATATTGAATGCCCTTTCGGCCGACCTGAAATCGGGGAAATTAATAACGCTGTCGGCATTCAGAACACCTACAAGCGACACTCCTCCGAAGTCGAGCCCCTTAGTCACCATCTGGGTGCCGATCAGAATTTTGGCTTTCCCTTCCGAGAAATCGTCGATAATTTTGATGTAGGAATCCTTGGCGCGTGTGCTGTCAAGGTCCATACGCAGCAGAGGGACATCCTTGAATACAGACTCGGCCACTTCTTCGATGCGTTCGGTACCGTATCCCAATATTTCGATAGCCGGCTCATGACATTGCGGGCACACTTTGGGAAGCGGATACACAGCCCCGCAATAGTGACACTGCAACTGGTGGAGATGACTATGATATGTCAGCGCCACGTCACACTGTTCGCAACGCGGCGACCACGCACACTGCTTGCATCGGGCCAGCGGAGCATAGCCTCGCCTGTTCTGAAAAAATATCACCTGATTTCCCTGGCCGAGTGCTTCGCGCGCATAGCGTATGGTCTGATTGGCGAATGTACCGCAGGCTTGTTTTGCCTTGTGTGCCGCTTTCATATCGATGACGGATATATGAGGCAGCTCCACATCGCCATAACGCTGCGTTAAAGCCACATGCCCGAACTTTCCGTTAAGTGCCTTGTAATAGGTCTCGATGCTGGGTGTCGCCGAACCCAAGAGAGTCTTGGCTCCATGCATGTGGGCAAGCACAATAGCTACATCTCGGGCATTATAGCGCGGCGCCGGGTCGAATTGCTTGAAACTTGATTCATGCTCCTCGTCGACGATTATCATCCTGAGCGATGAGAACGGGAGGAAAACCGCCGACCGGGCGCCGATCACAACGTATGGCTCACGGGTAGTCAACATCTTTTTCCAGATGTCAACGCGCTCATTATCTGTAAACTTCGAATGGTATATCAGCACTTTATTGCCGAATACCGCCTGCAGTCGCCGTGTGAGCTGTGTGGTTAGGGCAATTTCCGGTACAAGATACAGAGTCTGTCCACCCTGACGCAGCACGTAGTCGATAAGATGTATGTAAATTTCAGTCTTGCCGCTTGAAGTGACGCCATGAAGCAGCGTTACTTCTTTTGATTTCCACGACTGGTGGATCTCATCCAGTGCTTTTGCCTGAGCCGGTGTCAAGGCCGGAAGGGTGGCCGAAGTTGTCTCGGATAGCTTGAATCGGTTTATCTCCTTGCGGAAACTTTCGAAGACACCTTTTTGCTCTGTAGCCTTTAGTACAGCGGGGGTGACATTTCCCCTCTCCAACAATGCATCCCGGGCAATAGACCCGTCGCTCTGGCATGCTCCTGAATTCCGGAGGGCAAGATAGGCCAACAGTAGAGTTTCCTGTTTCTTCGCTCCATGCACTGCCTCGAAAGCTGACTGCGGAGCTGCCGGATCAAACAGCGGACGCACCATGGCGATTCGCTGCGGCCGATACCGCTCCACAAGTTTTTCAGAGACAATGAGTTTCCCCTCATCAATCATGCGGTTGACAGCAGCCGACACTCCTTTAATGTTGAGTTTCGATCGTATTCCGCTAAGAGTCAACCGTTTCTCGTGTTCTACAAGCTGAAAGATTCCGGTTTCCAACGCGTTGTCGCCAAATTCTTCAATCGGGAAATCCGGATTGACTTCTATGAAAGTTTCGCTTTCAAGCTTCATTCCCGCTGGCATGGCAGCTTTGTAGACATCTCCCACGGCACAGAGGTAATAGTCGGCAATCCAGTTCCAGAGTTTCAGCTGATGATTACGGACCACCGGGGTCGAATCCAATAAATCAGCGACATCTTTTACCTTGTATCCTTCGGGAGGAAGGGCCATAGCCGAAACCACTATCGCCGTATAGAATTTCTTTAGGCCGAACGGAACTACCACACGACACCCTACGGAGATTTTCCCGCGCAAGCTATCAGGCACCCTATATGTAAACAGAGCCTGAAGCGGAAGCGGGAGCATCACCTCGATATATTCGTCAGTTGGTGTAACTTTAATCGTATCGGCCATGCAATCTGGTTTTATTATGGCAAAATTAGGAATTTTTTCGCTAAATTCGCATTGTCTTAAATCAAAAAGCAATCTTCAAATCTTTACATGATATGAAACTGACAACAGAAAAACTCCCCTCACCCATCGGCGAAGTGACATGGGTGAAAATTACAGCTGACAATGGCGCCGAAATAGTGCTTTCATCGCTTGGCGCCGGTATCGTGGCTGTAAAGCTCCCCGACGCCAATGGAAAGCTGACAGATGTAGTGCTCGGTTATCCTGATGCAGCATCCTACATCGGCGACGGCCCCTGCGCCGGCAAGACCCCAGGCCGTTATGCTAACCGCATAGCAAAGGGGCATTTCACCCTCGACGGACATGAATACACGCTCCCCATCAATAATGGCCCTAACTCGCTTCATGGCGGTCCCGACGGATTCATGAACCGCATTTGGAATACGACAGTCGACGGCGACAACCGCGTAGTCTTCACACTCGACAGTCCCGACGGCGATGCAGGGTATCCCGGCAATCTGAAGGCCATGACAGTCTATACAATAGGCATGGACGGATCAGTTCAGATCGATTATTACGCTACTACTGACAAGGCTACCGTCATAAATCTGACTAATCATACCTACTTCAATCTCGACGGTCACAACACGGGAAGCTGCCTTGATCACGAACTGAAGATGGCATGCTCCAAATGGCTTCCTACTGACGACACTCTGATTCCTTCCGGCGAAATAGCATCCGTGAAAGGCACTCCGATGGATTTCATACAAGCTCACAAACTCGGAGAAAGAATTCAGGAGAAATTCGATGCCCTTATCTTTGGAAAAGGTTACGACAACTGCTGGATGGTCGATGATTGGGATGGCTCGCTCAAAGAAGTAGCCACTCTTAAGGCTCCGAAGTCAGGAAGAAAACTGACTGTGAAGACTACTCAGCCTGCTGCCCAGGTTTATACAGGCAACTGGCTTGATGGTTGTCCTACCGGTAAAGACGGCTATACCTATAAAGACTATGATGCAGTGGCCATTGAATGCCAGGGCTGTCCCGACGCCCCCAATCATTCGAACTTCCCCTGTCAGATGCTTCTCCCCGGCCAGGAATATCACCAGACAATCAAATTTGAATTCGAATAATTCGACATTCGCACCAAAATAGAAATAAATCCGCCCGGCATTAACCATTCGGAAAATGCCGGGCGGATTATTCTTTCATACCGGAAGGCTATAGCATGTCGGCGGGGTCAGTCCATTCTACGATTTGACCTATTGTCAGTGATGAAGCAACATCTACAAGCCGCTGATTTGTAGATCCGCGGAATGGGACCTTCAACGATTTCAGAGCTATTTTGAACGGTCCGTCGACCACTACCTCTATCATCGGAAGTATAGGTCTCATTGATTCCATTTTCAGCAGCTCCTCGAAAAGAAATCCGGTATAGAGCCATATTTTATATCCCTTCTCATTAAGAATTTTGACCAGTGGGAGAATCTTTGCGGCTGAATACACCGGATCTCCACCTGTAAGGGTTACGTTAAATCCGTTTTCCTCCACAACATCTAAGATTTCTTCCACTGACATGGCTTTGCCGCCTGCAAAATCCCACGACTGAGGATTGTGACATTCGGGGCATTGATGATTGCAGCCGGCCAGATAGATAGATGTGCGTAATCCCGGACCATCTACCGATGTGCCCGGGATTATATCGAGAATTTGTAATTTGTTATCCTTCATAGAGATGAAGATGCGGTGGCTATGCGCTATACCATGATTATTTGTGAACTACGCGATCGGAGAGCTCGGCCAGTTTTGCAGAATTCCAGCGGTCGGTCGTTCCAACGAGGTAGCCGGTGATACGCTGCAGTTTGTCGATATTGTGGCTGCCGCAGTTGGGACAGGTCTCGAGTGAATCCTGCGCATCTTCGTAACCGCAATCCATGCAGCGGTTGCGATTATGGTTCACCGAGCAGTAGCCTATGTTGTTGGCATCCATCAGGTCTACAATGTCTGCGATAGCTTGAGGATTGTGGGTGGCATCACCGTCGATTTCAACATAGAAGATGTGACCGCCGCGAGACAACTCGTGATACGGGCCCTCCACCCCGGCGTTATGGCGTGGTGAGCAATGGTAGTAGACGGGCACGTGGTTGGAATTGGTGTAGTAAATCTTATCGGTAACTCCGGGAATTTCACCGAAGCTCTTGCGATCCTTGGCAGTAAACTTGCCCGACAGCCCTTCGGCCGGGGTGGCAAGCACGGAGAAGTTATGGCCGTAGCGTTCCGAGAATTCGTTTGCCTTTGAGCGCATGTGACCGACGATGCGGAGTCCGAGTTTCTGGGCTTCTTCCGATTCGCCGTGATGCTTGCCGACGAGAGCTATCAGACATTCGGCCAGACCGATAAAGCCGATACCGAGGGTTCCTTGGTTTATCACACTTTCCACCGTATCTGTGGGTTTAAGATTCTCGGCGCCGTTCCACAGACGCGACATAAGCAACGGGAACTGCTTTGCGAGCGCTGTTTTCTGGAATTCGTAGCGGTTATTTAGCTGACGGGCTGTGATCTCCAGAAGTTCGTCCAGACGAGTGAAGAAGCGCTCGATGCGTTCAGCTTTGTCGACGATAGGCATACATTCGAGAGCGAGGCGTACGATGTTTATCGTTGAGAAACTGAGATTACCTCGTCCGATGGAGGTCTTTACGCCATAACGGTTTTCAAATACTCGGGTACGGCATCCCATAGTAGCAACTTCGTATTTGTAGCGTTCGGGATCGTTGGCGTCCCAAAGTTCATGCCGGTTGAATGTAGCATCAAGATTGACGAAGTTGGGGAAGAATCGGCGTGCGGTCACCTTGCATGCCAGACGGTAAAGGTCATAGTTCCGGTCTTCCGGGAGATAATTTACCCCTTTCTTCTTTTTCCAGATCTGAATGGGGAAAATAGCGGTTGCGCCATTGCCCACGCCTTCATAAGTGGAATGGAGCAGTTCGCGGATTACACATCGCCCTTCGGCCGATACGTCAGTACCGTAATTGATTGAACTGAATACCACCTGGTTGCCGCCGCGTGAATGGATAGTGTTCATGTTGTGGATGAACGCTTCCATCGACTGATGAACGCGGCTGACAGTCTGGTTGATGGCATGCTGTATGGCTCGTTCGCGACCCTGAAGTCCGTCGACAGGCTTCTTGACATAGTCTTCGAGCGGAGCATTGTACACGTCAGAAAGGTCCAGCCCCATCATCTCTTCTACTTTTTTAAGCTCTTCGATAAACGATGAGCGCACGAAGGGGGCAAGATAGAAGTCGAAAGCCGGGATGGCCTGACCGCCATGCATCTCATTCTGTGCGGTCTCCAGCGAAATGCAGGCGATGATGCTTGCTGTCTCAATACGTTTTGCAGGACGTGACTCTCCATGGCCAGCTATGAAGCCGTTGCGGAGAATCCTGTCGAGAGGATGCTGAACGCATGTGAGCGATTTCGTGGGATAATAGTCTTTGTCGTGAATATGAAGATACCCGTGACGTACGGCTTCGCGGGCTTCTGCGTCGAGCAGGTAATCGTCGACGAAGGGCTTGGTTGTCTCAGAAGCAAACTTCATCATCATACCGGCAGGCGAGTCGGTATTCATGTTGGCGTTTTCACGCGTCACATCGTTATTCTTCGTCTCGATAATTTCAAGGAAGATGTCGCGGGTTTTAGCACGGCGCGCTATACTTCGCTGATCGCGGTATGCGATGTAGCGTTTGGCCACTTCCTTTCGGGGCGATTTCATCAGTTCTACTTCCACGCGATCCTGAATCTCCTCGACCGACATCTGCTCTTTACCGGTGATGCCGATGCGGTCGGTGATTTTTTGAATCAGGGCTTCGTCTTCCCCAAGCGGGGTCTGAAGCATGGCCTTGCGGATGGCAGCCTTAATTTTCTCTTCGTTGTATCCAACGACACGGCCATCGCGTTTTAGAACTGTCTGTATCATTCGTGAAAGGAGTACGGATTGTTGTTTCGTATTTGGTAAAATGTAAGGCGCTCGCGATTGCGGTTAATCAGGCATAAACTTAGATGAAAAATGCCATAAGGTTTGCTGTTCGCAAGTGGATGCAAAGTTAAAAACGAACAGCGATGCGTGCAAATTTTTCAATTAAAAAATTTTCAAAATTTTTCGTTTGGGATAACTTTCTCAAGTGCTGAAAATTCTAATTGATTGTGTTTCAAGGTATAGCCTCGCCGGATTGGATGACTTTTCAAATTTGTTGCCGGGCAGATATTTCTAAAAGTGGTAAGGTTTGGTTGAATTCGGCAGTTAAACTGAAAATATTATTGCATCTTGCTCACCGATAAACGATAAGCAAGTTTACTTAAATCATTTGCTCAACAGAGTGGAAAGTTTTTCAAAATCCAAATCTTTCAGGCCAGATTTTTCCAAGGGTACACCTTGATTGAGATCCGTTACGTAAAGAGGCTTACCGTAATTGTAACTCTCATCCACCAGCGACGATTCAGGACGGAACAAGGGCGATTTTACGCCTGCCATCTGCAAAGCAGTGTGGAATAATGCTGTTTGGGGAGCCATTGGTTTGGTACGATTAGTTTTAATTGCTGTGACAAATTCCGGATGCAGGGATTGCAACTCGTCGCTCATCCAAGCCAGCGATGCCACATGAAGTTGGTAATATGTGGGGTTGGGAGACGCGTGAAGGAATCGATTGCGTCGGTCATCAAATATATCCTCGCCATGGTCGGAGCTGTAGACAAGTCCTGCTGCTACATCTGCTCCGTCAAGCACGCCGATAATGCCATCAAGCACATGGTCGGTATAGCGGATAGTATTGTCATAGCCATTAATCAGACACGGACGATTGCCCGAATTAGCATCTACCATATTGTCTGGCGAGAAGTATGATTCGGATTGCGGGTAACGGTCGCGATATAGGAAATGAGATCCATAGGTATGCATGACAATAAACTGTTTCCGATGAATCGTGTCGGCTACGGCCTGGCGCAACCAATCCACCATTTCATGGTCGAAGGGGTGTGGCTTTCTGGAGAAATCAGCATATCTTATGTCGTCGGCTTCATTGCCGAAAAATTCGGTATAGGAATGGTTGGGAGCCTGATTAGAGAAAAAGCGGGTATAGAATCCGGCTTCCTTCATGGCTGTAAGTATACTTTTGTAATACTGAATAGAATCAAAGGTTTCGGCTGACGCGCAACTCATCATCATCGGAACACTCTTATGAGTGGTATTTGACTGAGAAATCGCCTTGGGGAAGAATGTAAGCCCTGAGCGTCGTGAGAGCCGAGGATTCGTTGGACGTTCATAGCCGGCAAGTTGCCAGTTGATGGCGCGTGCGGTCTCCCCTATTACCATCACATAGATTTCGGGAAGCGAATCGGGGCGCTCTGAAACTGCCTTATATGTGAAATCTTTGGATGTCTCGGGGTAATGGCGTGTCTGATTCGTGCGATTAATGGCTTCCCCCAGATTGCAAACCACATTCAGAGGGAACAGCTCGCGGTAGAATCGGCCGCCTGAGCGGGAGAATTCAGCCGCTATAGTAGCAATGATGCCGACAAGCATCACATACACACCATCCCTCATGACCTTATTTCGCTGTGAGCCTGAAAGCCGTTTCTTTTTACAGGTCATCACAATAGCCCATATCAGCGGGGGCAAATATAGAAGTACTACTGTAAGGATTGCATAGAAAAGATTGCCTAACAGCTCGTTAACTTCTTCCACATTGGTCGTGACAACGTTCAGGAACATGTCCACGGCTATAATTGCTTCACCGAATAGATAACTCAGAACCAACTGAAATGCTGCGAAAATCATCCAGGGCAAAGCGCAAAGAACGGCCACTCCGGTTTTACGCGTCCATGACAGCACGCAGAGATAGAATCCCGCAGGAGCTATGATGTTTGCGATTTTCCAGAGCCATGAAGTCGACTCCGTAATATCCAGTACAACATTCGGCACAATCAGCACTACCAGAGTCCACATCAACAGAGCCAGAGGTGAACCGAAAATTTGCAGAAGTAAATATTTAATTGAATGTTTCAAAGTTTGCAGCTTATTGGTTTTGATTCAAATGATTGACTGCTGTAAAAACAATGGTCTAAAACGTTTCGTTCAGTCCGAACCCGATGGCATGCGAATGTTTGCCCATGCCGAAGTCTACGCGAACGTTGACGCGCTTTTTGAATTCCCATCTGTATCCGATTCCGTACGATGGCAGCAGTCGATGGCCGTTGATCTCATGGAAATGGTCAAATACGGTACCCAGACCGGCCCATACCACCAATCCGTTGCGTCGCCAGATATGCTGGCGAAGTTCCACCACAGCGTCAATTTCGTTTTTTGCACGGTAGCGACCTTCGTAGTAACTTCTGATACTGTTGGATTCGTCAAGCGTCGGGAGCATCGTCCAGGGGGTATTTCCGTAAGTTCCCCAGCCGTGAAGCTGAAAGGCCATGATTCCGGAGGACCAGAATTTATGGTAAATGCTTGCCGTGAATTCCGTAGAGCTGAATGCGTCCTTATTTCCGATAGCTTTCGGGAAGAATTTCTGCTTCAGTTCGAGATTGTATCCGCACGAAGCGTTGGTAGCATAATCGCGGGTGTCAATCGAAAGCACAAACCCGAATCCATAACTGAAGATGCGCGGGTTCTCCCCTTCCCATAGCCAAGGGGATTCCACTCGGGTCGCCTTGCCGTAATTGAAATTAAACGACGGACCAAGATACAGATGACGATACAGACGCCACTGGAACTCACCCCAGAACACCGACTGCAGCTCTGTATAATCGCTTTCGTTATCGTCGTTGTACTGATTCTCAAAGTTTAATCCCCAGAATTTCAAAGGGAAGTGGGCGAAATCAGCCTGATATTTCATTCGAAAACTGTCGCCGGGCGAAAAGTGATTTCCCTTGACGCCGACGCGATAAAATCCTGTGACCGAACCCTGAGCGAATACAGAGATATTTGATTCCGAAGTCGGAACCGCTCTTGAAGTACGATATAGTCCGGCTGCAACGGCCGCTATCTGCAGAGAAGTGGACGCAGAATAGCTCGGGCCACCAAGGAATGTGATGTCGAACTTCTTATCGGGGTGTTCGCGGTTGGAATCGTCGAAATAATTGATAATCCGTTTAATCAGGTTAGGCCTTTTTGCAATGCTGTCAGTTGCGACTTTAGTCAGGTCGGCCGAAGGAATGGAGTCGCTGACGGCGATATTGTCCTGTCCATAGGCCGGCAAAACTACAATAGTTAAAGCCATGCAGCTCAAGCTTAGACTATGCCATTTATCCCGGATAAATTGTTTAAACGTGTGTGTCATGCCCAAGAACTATATTTGGTTCAGTCCCAGAGTGTTTCTGCTACGGCGTAACGCGGGCGATGCTTCACCTCGACAAATATTTTGCCGATATACTCGCCCACAATACCGATAGCAATAAGTATCAGAGAACCCAACACCCAGATTGACAGCATTATGGATGCCCATCCAGCCGAGATGTGGTCGCTGTAGAGGTAAGATGTAACAACATATACTGCCACAAGCAGTGCAGCCACAAGGAGAACCAGCCCTGTAAGAAAGATCCAGCGCATCGGACGTGCTGAAAACGAAGTAATACCATCGATTGAGAACGACAGCATCTTCTTCAGCGGATATTTTGACTCTCCGGCCACACGCTGATGGCGTTCATACGTCACCACATCAGTCTTTAAGCCGATCTGCGGTATGATACCACGCAAGAAAAGGTTGCTTTCGCCATATTCTGAAAGCAGCTGTATGGCTCGGTTGCTCATCAGACGGTAGTCGGCATGATCGTATAGGGTCTCCAGACCCATGGCATTCTGGAATGAATAGAAAGCATGTGCTGAATGGCGCTTGAACCATGTGTCGGTATCTCGCGATGACCGCACTCCAAACACTATCTCATTGCCTTTCCTGAAACTGTCGACCATTTTGACAATGGCTTCCGGGTCATCCTGAAGGTCGGCGTCGATACTGATGGCGGCATCACAGCGGTTCATTACGGTCATCAATCCGGCCAGGAGCACATTCTGATGCCCGCGGTTGTGTGCCAGCGAGATCCCTTTGATATTATGATCCTGCAGGTGGAGTTGCTCGATTATTTGCCAGGTTGCATCCCTGCTGCCGTCATTGCATAGCAGGATGTAGCTGTCGGGCGAAATCTTGCCATCGGCAATCAGACAGTCCAGAACGCCGCGAAGCCTCGGAACCGAAAGCGGCAGCGATTCCTGTTCGTCGTAACAAGGCACAACGATTGAAATCACTGGGGCTTTCTTCGAGGCTTCTACGCTGGTTAACATCGTCAATAGCGATTAATAGTTGCGGGCGAAGATCACACGCTGTTTTGAAGGCTTACCCGTCACCATACACTTACCGGGAGTCTTGTCGCCCTCCAGAGGTATGCAGCGGATGGTAGCTTTCGTCTCGTTCTTGATCTTTTCTTCTGTCTCGGGCGTACCGTCCCAGTGACACATCAGGAAGCCGCCCTTTTCGATTTCTACCTTGAACTCTTCGTAGGAATTTACTTCGCGGGTCATCTCCTGACGATGTTTGAGAGCTTTCTGATAGATATTGTCCTGAATATCTTCGAGAAGGTCTTTCACAAATTTGGCGATACCTTCAAGCGGCTCAATCTGCTTCTCGAGTGTGTCGCGACGCATCAGTTCTACGGTACCGTTTTCAATATCGCGGGCACCGATGGCGAGGCGTACAGGCACTCCCTTGAGCTCGTAGTCGGCAAACTTGAAGCCGGGACGCTTGTTCTCGGCGTTGTCGTATTTCACGCTGAGGCCGAGAGCGCGCATCTCCTTGATGATCGGCTCAACCACTTTGTTAATTTCGGCGAGCTGCTCACTGTTTTTATAAACCGGTATGATAACACACTGGATAGGAGCCAGATGGGGAGGAAGCACCAGACCGTTATCGTCGGAGTGCGCCATAATCAATGCACCCATCAGGCGCGTAGATACGCCCCATGATGTAGCCCAGACATATTCGCTCTGGTTGTCTTTGTTGATGAATTTAACATCAAAAGCCTTGGCGAAGTTCTGGCCGAGGAAATGGCTTGTACCTGACTGGAGAGCCTTACCATCCTGCATCATAGCCTCGATGGTGTAAGTCTCGAGAGCGCCAGCGAAACGCTCGTTGGCCGATTTCACACCCTTGATTACGGGTACAGCCATGAATCGGTGGGCGAAGTCGTTGTAAACCTCCAGCATGCGAACTGCCTCAGCTTCAGCCTCTTCGCGGGTAGCGTGGGCCGTATGCCCTTCCTGCCAAAGGAATTCGGCTGTGCGGAGGAAAAGTCGTGTACGCATCTCCCAACGCATCACGTTTGCCCACTGATTGATGAGGATAGGCAGGTCGCGGTAGGAGGTAATCCAGTTGCGGTAGGTGTTCCAGATGATTGTTTCCGAAGTCGGACGGATGATGAGCTCTTCTTCCAGTTTGGCATCGGGATCAACCACAACGCCGGTTCCGTCGGGATTGGTTTTCAGACGGTGATGGGTCACAACGGCACATTCCTTTGCAAAACCTTCCACATGCTCGGCTTCGCGGCTGAGGAACGATTTAGGAATCAGAAGCGGGAAGTAGGCATTCTGATGACCGGTTTCTTTGAACATGCGGTCGAGTTCAGACTGCATTTTTTCCCAGATTGCGTAACCGTAAGGTTTGATAACCATGCAGCCACGCACAGCCGACTGCTCTGCCAGATCAGCTTTAACGACCAGTTCGTTGTACCAGCGCGAGTAGTCTTCGCTGCGCTTGGTAAGGTCTTTTAGTTCTTTTGCCATTGATATATCTGTCTGATTTACTGTTTATTTCTTCTGTTTAACGTTTCCGGACGCGCACTTAGAAATCTCCTAAGATACCTTTATCCGAAATTCCGTGCAAATTTACAATTTTTCCGCCATTTATCCAAAGGTGCGAAACAGCCTGACATCCGGCCCAGGCGGATATGTAAGATTAAGAGTCTGAGGCATTGGACATCGTAGTTACATCCGATTGTCCTTCATCACATTCTCGCGGATGCGGAGGAACTGGCGGCGGGAGACGCGGAGATACGAGGCCAAATCGTTGAGCGGTATCTGTCCGACCTCTTTCGGACAGCGTTCCAGAAGAGTGCGATAACGTTCAGTAGGTGTCTTGATGTAATGGTCGAGGTAGCGCCGGTAGGCTTCATCAAGAAGTATTGAATTTACATATTCAAAGAAATCATGACCTTGGTTTACATCGATCTCGCGAACCAAGCTTAACGGGATGCGCATCACATCGGTTTTCATCCCGGCAATAATCGATGTAAGAGATGGCTTTCCGAACTGGAACGAGTGTACATAATCAGTCGTAACCTCATCTACAAACGAAAAGCCGGTGACACAAAGTGAGCAATCAGATGCCATAGGACAGAATTTGAAGTATCCGCTCTTGACAACGGCAAACCATCGGCACAACTCTCCTTGCTCCACCATATACTCACCCTTTGCATAGCGGTAAGGCTCGCCGTGCTCCTCGCAATATTGCCGCAGCGGGTTGAAGTCCATTCGGGTTATAAAATCGTTGAGTCGTACCATTCTTAATCTGATGTGCCAGAGGGTTTCTGTAATTCGTATTCTCCTTTCAGCTCCTCATGCCAAGGACCCGATGTTGATAGTAGTAAACCCTTATTCCAAAAATCAGGAGAAGATCGCAGAATACGCACCGGCGGATATCGACTCGATCGTGGTGTGGCCGCGATCCAATTCCGCCGTGAGGTTGACATTCGTATTCCTCAAGAAATACGGATGGGCTATGAAAATAGACCAATCTCAAAATATGATGTATACCAGTTCGCCAGCAAAGGCTACGGGCTACTCGGCTCCACTTGCAGATGGTTATATGGCGACAGCAAATTGCTTGTCGGAGATGGTGGAGTTAAGACCGTGGCCGATCTGTTACGGATCTATCGCTCCGGATTGATAAGCATCCGCAATATTGGAGTGTCAGCAGCGACCGAGATAGAGCAAATATTGAGCCGTGCCAACCTCATCAACTTAGACCTAAAGCAAAAAGAATGGACGTGATTTTGAGGACCGGCCCCGATTGATTACCTTTGCAGTATCGAAAGCCCGCTCAGGGGCATAAACTTTGCCTTTTGTTACTATTTTGTTACCCACCCAAGTAATTGAGTGGGCTTTCTTTTTGTGTAGCAATAAGTTCCGTTGTTGAGAAAACATTTCGGGCACTAAAGATGCGGGGGAGAGACATTGGAAGATGCCTCTCCCCCACTATTATTTACAGGATAATTGTCTTAATACTGATGCTGGGGACGCAGCAGGTCGTTGACGGTCTTTACAGGGTTGAAGGTTTCGATAGGCACCTGAACGAAGGCTGTAAGCCAGTTGCTCATAGCGCCATTCCACAATCCGGGAAGTTCGAGAGCCTTAAGACTGCGGCCATGGAGCGATTTTGACGAGATGAAACCGGTCTGGGGATCGACATAGTCGGGAAGGTTGAATTTATGGCCTTTTACATCAGTGATGTAACATACCAGATCCACGGGATTGAAGTGGGTGGCCTTGGCCATCATCTCTTTATTCTCATCCTTCGAAAGATCAATCTGAGTGCTTTCGAGAATCTGGAGTGAACGTGAGCCGTCTGCGTTGTAGACGATGTACGGACCGCCACCGGGTTCACCTTCATTTCGCACCATGCCGCATACACGCATGGGCCGGTTGAGCATACTGCGCAGATAGTCGGCAAGGTCTTCACCTTTCAGAGCCGTGAACGACGGAGATTCAACGGCGAATTTTTCGCGGAGGAACTGGCAGATTTCCTGCAAGTCAGCCTCCGTGTAGTCGCTACGGTCAATCAGATTTATGTAATGAGCAACCTTGTCGTGAAGTTCAATCATATATCCGGCGATCACCTTCTTATATTTCAGTGTGGGCTCGCGAAGCGAATCAGGCACTACGTTGTCAATATTTTTGATAAATACCACTTCGGCATTGATATCGTTGAGATTCTGAATCAGCGCACCATGACCTCCGGGACGAAATACGATTTTACCATCTTCGCGGAAAAGCTCATTGCTTTCATCGACGGCCACAGTGTCGGTAGAGGGTTTCTGTTCAGACATGCCGACATTGATTTTTACACCCATTCGCTTTTCGATGCCTTCTTTAACCTCTGCAAGCTTGGCTTCGAAAGCCTGACGGTGAGCGCCTGAAACGGTAAGATGCATATTGACGGTGCCGTCGGCTTGGCAAGCCGACTGAGCACCTTCCATCAGTTGCTCCTCTACGGGTGTGCGAACTCCATTGTCAGCACGATGGAATGTGAGAAGACCTTTTGGCAGATTACCATAATTAAGACCATTGGGGCGGATAATCAACGCGATCACATCCTTTTCGCGCCGGTCAGCCAGTAGTTCGTCAACTGTCTTGCCAGTCGCATTCTTAGCCACTTCATTAAGCTCATTGAAGAAGGCGAGCTTATGAATATCCTTTATCAGGCGGGCAACATCGGAGCCTTCGGCGGGATGAGCCTCTTCCCCATCGACAAAGGCGAACAGGGCTTTGAACATACGAGAAGCTGCTCCGGAGGCCGGTACGAATTTGCATACGCTTCCACCATCAGCCAGATATTTGTCCCATCGGGCTATAGCCTGCGATTCCTGATACTGGGTGAGCTCGGTTATCCCCTCTCCCGGACGGGCTGAGTTGTAAAGTTTCAAATACGGGAATCCGGTTTTAAACCGATCCACTTGTTGCTGAAGTTGCTCAGTGGTGATACCGCGCTGCTCAAGCGTCAGCAAATCGTCGTTTGTAAGGTTCATGTGTTTTTGTTGTTAGGTTGTAGTCGTTATTATAGTTGAATCCGTGATCAGGTTAATGGCTCATCTTCTTCATAAGACTGTAGGACGGCACAACGCCCAGTTCACCTGCTTTGGAAAGATTCTCCACACCCCGGTCATGGTTGCCAAGCTGGAAGTAGACATAACCGCGATTGTAATATGCCTCGCCAAAATCAGGCTTAATTTCGATAGCTTTATTGAATGCCATCAGAGCCGAGGTGTAGTCGCCCAGATCGGCATGCAGATTTCCTTTATTGAAATATGCGAACGGATTTCTGGGAGACAGAGAGATTACCTTGTCGTAGTCAGCCACTATGGCCTTTAGTTCTGCCTGACGTGTTGTGGCATCAGCCGGAGCATCGGTCAGCAGATTGCGAATGCGGGCCACAGCACGCTCGAAATAGGCGGCGCTGAATTCCGGTGTAAGTTCAATAGCCTTATTGAGATCGGCAATAGCAGCCGGATAGTTTCTCAGCGTCATGAAATCCATCGCACGGCCAAAGTAGTCGATAGCTCGAGGTTCGTGTGTGGCGAGATAGGAATTGTAATAGTCGATCGACTCAAAATGCCGCTTGATAAGTTCCTCATTATCAAGTGTAATATCATCATTAGTCAGTTGTACCAGAAAGCGAAGCATACGGGTAGCATTGATCTCGTCGATTTCCTGAATATAATATGTCGAGGGTGATAATTCGGTAGGCTGGATGTAATAGCTTAACGCGAATATGGGTTCAAGCTCTATCCGTCGGCCGCGATCCTGAACTTTGCCTCTTATTGAGCGGTTGTTGTATTCTCCTTCGATATTGATGTCGGCGCGAACAGTGCGCAGAGCTTTGAAGCGTTTTGCTATCTCCTCATTCGAAGGCTTGTCTTCTGCCTTATTCTCAGCTTTTTCAGTTTTCTCATCCTGAGGCTGACGCGGTTTGCGGGGATCGATGACCTCACCTTTAAGATTCTTCGACATTGCGAGCGCCTTCTTATAGTCGGCTTCGGCCTGTCCCATGCGTCCCAGCGAGCGGAAGATGTTGCTGCGCATATACAGGGCCTCGGGGAGGTCGGGGAATCGTTCAACCAGACGGTCCACATCGGCCAGAGCCTTGTTGTAGTCGCGTTTTTCTGTGTAGAGGTAAGCCCTGTTATAGAGCGAACGATAGTCTTCCGGATCCAGATCAAGAGCGGAGTTAAAGTCGCGTATGGCGTTGTCGTTATCGCGCACTTCCATGCGCAACAGGCCGCGGTTGTAGATGGCAGTGGCGTTGAGCGGGTCGAGCTGGATTGCGTAGTCGTAGTCTGCCATAGCCCCATCGTAGTCGTCAAGGTTATATCTGAGGAAGGCGCGGTTGATGTAAAGGCCGGCCTCGCGTGGCAGAAGGCGGATAGCCTCGTCCATATCTTTCACTCCGGCCTGATAATCTTTGCGGCCATTGATAGCTATGTCAGCGCGCAGCAGATACCCGTTGGCGAGATTCTTATTGATCTCAAGTGCTTTATCGATGTCTGCGATGGCTCCTACAGTGTCTTTCTGTTCAAGACGCAGACGCGCACGACCCACGTAGCCGTTTTCGAATCCGGGGAAATCCGCAAGCAACTGATCAAACGTTATCCGGGCGGAATCAGCATCTCCGACCCCTTGCTGCGCCAGAGCCTTATTGAACATGAGCTGTCGGTTGCGCGGAAGGAGAAGAAGAGCGTGATTGTAGTCATCAATGGCCAGTCGAAGTTCCCCTCGATTCTGACGGGCTACACCTCTTACCTCATACGCATCGGCTATGAATGGATTTCTCTCGATAGCCTCAGCGGCATCTTCTTCGGCGCCCAGGTAGTCGTCGAGATTGATTTTGGCGATTGCGCGCAGAAAATATGGCTGGGCAAGATATGGCTTCGCGGTTATAGCCTGATTAAAATATTGAATGGAAAGCACATAATCCTCAAAGTAGAGCGCATTCTGCCCTACACGAATCATCTGTTCGGCGTTGACTTGTGCACGGGCTGAGATACAGCCGGCCACGGCCAGAAGTATCAAGGCTATATGTCGGACAAATCTGTGCTTCATCTGTTTAATCGAGTTTCAGCACGGCGAGGAATGCCTTCTGCGGCACCTGTACCGAACCGATTTGCTTCATGCGCTTTTTACCTGCTTTCTGCTTTTCAAGAAGTTTGCGTTTACGGCTGACGTCGCCACCGTAACATTTTGCAGTCACATCCTTGCGTACAGCCTTGATGGTTTCTCGGGCGATGATTTTTGCGCCGATTGCTGCCTGAATGGCGATGTCAAACTGATGTCGGGGTATCAGCTCTTTCAGCTTTTCGCACATGCGTCGGCCGAATGTCACGGCATTGTCGGCATGCGTTAGGGTCGACAGCGCGTCGACACTCTCACCATTGAGAAGCACATCAAGTTTTACAAGATTTGAAGGCCGGAAATCGTGGATATGATAGTCGAACGATGCGTACCCTTTAGAGATTGATTTCAGTTTATCGTAGAAGTCAATCACAATTTCACCCAGAGGGATGTCGAATGTGAGTTCAACGCGGTTGCCTGATATAAATTCCTGCTTAATCAGTTCGCCGCGTTTGCTCAGACACAATGTCATTATCGGACCGATAAAGTCTGTGACAGTGATGATCGACGAGCGGATATACGGCTCTTCAATATGGTCGATGAGCGTAGCCTCGGGAAGGCCCGAAGGGTTGTGCACCTCAGTCATATTCCCCTTTTTGTCATAGACGCGGTAGGAAACGTTGGGCACGGTCGTAATCACGTCCATGTTGAACTCGCGACTCAACCGTTCCTGGATAATCTCCATGTGAAGCAGTCCGAGGAATCCGCATCGGAATCCGAATCCGAGAGCCATCGACGATTCCGGTTGGAAAGTCAGTGAGGCATCATTGAGCTGAAGCTTTTCGAGCGAAGAACGGAGGTTTTCAAAATCCTCGGCTTCGATTGGATAAACGCCGGCAAATACCATAGGCTTTACCTCTTCGAATCCGGAGATGGCATGCGCAGGGCGGCTGACGCTGGTGATTGTATCGCCTACTTTCACCTCCTTTGAGGTCTTAATGCCGGAAATGATGTAGCCTACATTGCCGGCCGAAAGTTCCGCACGTGGGTCAAGGTCGAGCTTGAGCACACCGATTTCATCGGCATGGTATTCTTTGCCCGTGGCCACGAATTTCACGAACTCGTCTTTGTGAATAGTGCCGTTTTCAATTTTAAAGTAGGCGATGATACCGCGGAAAGGATTGAAAACGGAGTCGAAAATCAGAGCCTGAAGAGGAGCCTCCGGGTCGCCCTTAGGCGCCGGAATCCGCTCGATGATTGCACGGAGGATTTCAGGAACACCGACGCCTGTCTTACCGCTGGCGCGGATGATTTCCTCGCGCTTACAGCCCAGAAGATCCACAATCTGGTCCTCAACCTCGTCGGGATTGGCACTTTCCAGATCGACCTTGTTAATCACGGGAATAATTTCCAGATCAGACTCAATCGCCATATATAGGTTCGAAATGGTCTGAGCCTGGATGCCTTGGGTAGCATCAACAATAAGGAGAGCACCTTCGCAAGCTGCAATAGAGCGCGAAACTTCATAGGAGAAATCGACGTGCCCCGGAGTATCTATAAGATTTAGCACGTATTTCTCTCCATCGAGCGCATAGTCCATCTGTATGGCGTGGCTCTTGATAGTAATCCCTCGCTCACGCTCGAGATCCATGTCGTCGAGCACCTGATCCTGAAGGTCTTTACCGGCTACAGTGTTGGTATATTCCAGAAGGCGGTCGGCAAGAGTGCTCTTACCGTGGTCGATATGTGCGATAATACAGAAATTTCTGATATTCTTCATCTTGGCGTAATTATGTGGCAAAGATACGAAATTTCCGCTTAATTATGAAGCCTCTGACGCGCCGTTAAAGAGGTTTAACGGATGCTGAGCAACTTATGCGTCTGAAGCGATAATTTCCAGAGGGGATGAGCCTTGATATAGCGGATACATTCCTCCACAATGATGCGGTTTTTGTCTGTATCGCCGCAGTCGCAAGGCTGAAGGTATAGCTGCGCGGGGAGAGCCGGGATATGGCGTATGTCTTCATCGGCTTGTTTAGCCGACTGAAAGACCAGTTTGATTTCGTTAATGATTCCAGAATGCAACAAAGGTAACGAATCTGCCATTGCCGCAGGCATTTCGCTGAATTTGGGTGAACACGTTACCCAGTCGATGCCTGCCGGAAGAGTATGAGTGCCGTTGGTTTCTATCTGAATAAAATATCCGGTTGCATGGAGAAGCGCTATGAAGTCAGCTGTGAGCTGCAGCGAAGGTTCGCCTCCTGTAATCACTATATGTCTGGACGGGAATGCGGTTATTGCGGCCAGAATTTCCCGGTCGGTCATCTCCTTGCCTGAGCGGTGGTCGGTGTCGCAGAAAGAACATTTCAGATTGCACCCGCTGAACCGGAGAAATACTGCCGGTGTTCCAGTGAAAAACCCTTCACCCTGAAGAGAATAGAAAATCTCGTTTACTTTCATTTCTCCTCGTCGATATAGGTCGCTATGTTCCCTTCGGATTCCTGAATGGAGGCTTTGTAGCATTGCGGAATTTGGTCCACAATCCAACGTGCCACGTTCTCAGCCGTCGGATTGAACGGGAGCAATTCGTTAAGGTTCCCATGGTCGAGGTATCCGTGGATTTTCTCCTTGATATGTGTGAAATCACACACCATTCCGTCGGCATTGAGTTCCTTAGCTTTGCAATACACGGTCACAATCCAATTGTGGCCATGTAAATTGGAGCATTTGCTCTGATACGACAGGCGCAGGCTATGAGCGCCGGATATTTCCATCCTTTTTGAAACGTAATACATTTTCAATCAATTAGAATCATTACTGACTGATTCCTCCATCCACTTTAGCAGGTCGGCGACGACGAATGTGCTTCCGCCGACAAACACCGAGCCACCGTCAAGCTTTGCAGCCTCACAGGCCACCTTGTATGCTTGCGCTACGCCAGGTATTGCCATTCCCAGCACTCCTGCTTTCGCGGCTTTGGCTACTAGAGCATCAGCAGCCAGGGCTCTTGGAATCGAGGCATTTGTAAAATAATACTGAGCATCGCGTGGCAGAAGGCTAAAGATCGGGGCAAGATCTTTGTCGCTGACGAAGCCAAGGACAATATGCAGCGGATGAGGCATTTGATTAATCTGCGGAATTAAATGACACCAGCCGCCGATATTATGGCCTGTGTCGCATATCGCCAGCGGCGAATCGCTGATTTTCATCCATCGGCCCATCAGTCCGGTTGATGAGGCAACCTTTGCGAACCCTTTTGCTACGGCTTCTCGGGTGATTTCCCAACCCTGAGAGCGGAGCCGGTCGAGGGTTGCAAGAATAGTCAGCGCATTCTCGCGCTGACATTCGCCGGTCAGCTCAAAATTCAGGTCGCCCCATATCGCATCCTTGATTCGCAGGTCATTATCGGTGAGATCTATAGTGACATCTTTTCTTCTCCCGGCGAATACGATAGGAGAATTATGGCTTTCGGCTTCTTCAGCGAAATATTCGGCTACGGTGGGGTTTTGCTCTCCACAGATAGCGGTCACTCCACTTTTCATGATGCCCGATTTCTCAAAAGCTATCTTCCGAAGGGTGTTCCCCAGTTGAGCCATATGGTCAAATGATACATTGGTGATCACCGATACCACAGGGGTGATGATATTAGTAGAATCCAGACGTCCCCCAAGACCGACTTCTACCACTGCCACATCAACATCCTCCCGAGCGAACCATTCAAAAGCCATGATCGTAGTCAGCTCGAAAAAGGATGGACGCATGCCGGCTAAATCCATCTTTTCATATCGGCGGACAAAATCGCAGACTCCCTCTTTGGAAATCATCTCGCCATTGACGCGGATACGCTCGCGGAAGTCAATCAGATGAGGCGAAGTATATAGCCCGACTTTATATCCGGCTGCCTGGAGCACTGAGGCCAGAGTGTGTGACGTTGACCCTTTTCCGTTAGTGCCGCCGACATGAATTATCGGATAGCAACGCTGAGGGTCGCCGAATTTCGAAGCCAGAGTGCGGATGGTATCAAGTCCGGGTTTGTAGGCCGCAGCTCCGATTTTCTGAAATTGCGGAGTCTGGTTGAAAAGGAAATCTATGGTCTGTTGATATTGCTTATCCACAACAAAAGAGGAATTAATAGTAGATTACCAGCCCGGCCAATCCGGCGGCTATAATGATTAAAATGGGATGAATCTTAGTTAGAAGCACAGTGAGGAGCGCTCCCAAGGCCAGACAGCAGGAAATGATAATTTCTTTGGGCGAGGTTCCGAAATTCTCACCATTCATAAGAAGCAGCGCTGCAGAAGCAATCAGTCCGATTACTACCGGACGCAACCCCTTGAATATGCCCCGGACTGCAAGTGAATCCTTATGCCGGTGAATCAGATGGCTGGTATAAGCTACCAGCAGAAACGAAGGGAGAACAACTACAAACGTGCAGATAATCGAGCCGAGAAGTCCCCACCAGATACTGTCGAATCCGGCTTGAATCGGGGCGCTGTAGCCGATGTAAGTGGCCGAGTTGATACCGATAGGCCCGGGGGTCATCTGAGAGATGGCCACGATGTCGGTAAACATCTTTTCTGTGATCCACCCTGGAGCTACTATCTCGCGTTGTATCAGCGAAAGCATGGCATATCCGCCTCCGAATCCGAAGAGGCCTATTTTCAGATAGCTCCAAATTAGACGAAGATATATCATTGCAGTCGATTGACAGATTTGTTCTGAATATTGCTTAACGTCGGTTAAAGCCCTTCCTTCTTTTCGTCTTCGCTCAGATGAGTGGGTCGCGTAGCCTCCTCATGCCGAAGCCAGAGCCAACCACAAAAAGCGCCTATGATTATGAACAGTATGGGATTGGAAATCCACGGCCATTTCGACCATACCAGCAGGGCTACTATAATCGGTATCCATACGGTCTTCCATCCCATGTGGATCCGTCGCGCCGAGGTGATGACCGGTGCAACTATCAGAGCTACTACAGCCGGACGGATGCCTCGGAATATCGAACTTACCACGTGGTTGTTCTGTATAAGTTCCGGCGTGAGAAAGATAGCAATGGCCAGAATTATAGAGAAACACGGCATAATTGTGCCGAGTGCAGCTGCGATACTGCCTCGCATCCCTTTCAGCTTCTCACCTACCGCTACAGAAATGTTTACGGCGAGAATGCCCGGCAGTGACTGTGCCACAGCAAGAAGATCTAAGAATTCCTCGCGTCCGAGCCAATGTTTTGAATCCACCACTTCGCGCTCTATCAGCGAAATCATGGCCCATCCGCCTCCAAAAGTAAATGCCCCTATTCTTGCGAAAGAGGCAAATAACTGAAGATATATGTTCTGAGATATTGATTTTCGCATTGCTGTCATTGCTTATTTGCAGATGGAACCAACTGCGACCATCTTTGCTACTCTACTGTTACCGATTTTGCAAGATTGCGCGGCATGTCGACGTTGCATCCTTTTTTCACGGCGATATGATAGGCGAGCAATTGCAACGGGATGGAGACGATAATGGGAGAAATAGCCTCAGGCACACTGGGAATCTCAAGAATATGGTCGGCTATCTCGGCAACGGTCTTATCACCCTTTGTGACCACAGCGATTACAGCGCCTCCGCGGGCCTTAACCTGCTGGATATTGGAGATGATCTTCTCGTGCATGGCGTCATCGGGGGCGATAAACACCGTGGGCAATTCGCGGTCGATCAGCGCGATGGGTCCGTGTTTCATCTCAGCTGCCGGATACCCCTCGGCATGTATATAGCTGATTTCCTTGAGTTTGAGTGCGCCTTCAAGAGCGCTCGGGAAATTGTAGCTACGGCCGAGATATAGAAAATTGTGAACGTAGGTGTACACTCCGGAGAGATGTTCGATCTGAGAGTTGAGTTTGAGAGTTTTCTCAATCAACGCCGGGAGTGAACGCAAGGCATCAGCCATAGCCGCGCCGAGCGTGGGATCGAGTGTACCCCGGAGTTCACCAATAGCCATTGCAAGCATGGAAAGCACCGTCACCTGACCGGTGAAAGCCTTGGTGGAGGCAACACCGATCTCGGGGCCGACGTGAATATATGTGCCGGAGTCGGTCGCGCGGGCTATTGAAGAGCCTACCACATTGCAGACCCCATATACGAATGCGCCACACTCGCGCGCCATCTTGATGGCGGCCAGAGTATCAGCAGTCTCACCCGACTGAGAAATGGCTATCACAATATCATGACTGGAGAGCACCGGATTGCTGTAGCGGAATTCTGATGCGTATTCCACCGAAACTGGGATGCGGGCTATGTCCTCAATAAGCCGTTTGCCGATGAGGCCGGCATGCCACGATGTTCCGCAAGCTACGATCACTATTCGGTGGGCATCAAGGAAACGCTCTTTGTTTTCAATAACCCCCGACAGGGTGACTTTGGAGCCTCGTGAGCCGATGCGACCGCGGATACAGTCGCGGATAGTGCGCGGTTGCTCAAAGATTTCCTTGAGCATGAAATGTGGATAGCCACCCTTCTCAAGCTGGGAAACCGACATCTTAAGGGTTTTTATGTCGATTTCAAGTGGCTCATTGTCCATATTGATGACCTGCAGGGGTTTACCGCGCTCGATTATGGCTATTTCATCATCGTTGAGGTAAACCACTTGATTGGTGTATTCTACGATAGGAGTGGCATCTGATGCGAGAAATGTCTCATTTTCTCCCACACCAACCACAAGCGGCGAACTTTTGCGGGCGCCTATGAGCATATCGGGATTGTCTAAGTCGACTACAGCTATAGCATAAGCGCCAACAACTTCCTTGAGCGCGCCGCGCACAGCCTCAAGTGTGGAGCAGTGTGTCGAAGTCTTGATGTAGTCGATCAACTGGACGAGCACTTCGGTGTCGGTCTCGCTCCGAAATGTGCATCCCTGCTGCTCAAGAGCTTCTTTGAGCACGTTGTAATTCTCTATGGTGCCGTTATGGACCAGAGCTATACGTCCGCTTTTGGCTGTATGGGGATGCGCGTTTACGTCGTTAGGCTCACCGTGTGTTGCCCATCGGGTGTGAGCAATTCCAAGATGACCTGTAGTATCTTTTTCGGAACAGAAGCGTTCAAGTTCGGAAACTTTTCCGCGTGATTTATACACATTCAGAGTGCAGTAGTCATCGTTGACCAAGGCAACTCCGGCGCTGTCGTATCCGCGGTATTCCAGGCGGTGCAAACCTTTTATAAGAATGTCGTAGGCATCTCGTCCGCCTATATATCCAACTATACCACACATATTTTTATGGTCTGATTGATTGTCGTGATTGTATTAAATTGTTTCTAAAGGGTCTATTAACCTGAATTTCTGTATTTTAATTGGATTGACCAATAAAAATCCTCCGGCGATAGGCAATAATCGGCGCAAAGTTAGCATTTTTGAGCGGATTTTGAGTCAATTTCTCACAGGAAATAGCATGAAGAATTTTAATTTTGCAATGTTTGAGGGGATTCTGTAAATTTGCAGTTGATGAAACCGAACATTACCGATAAAAGCGAAAAAGATACTAAAAAGACATCGTTGTCCGACCCCAAACTGAAAGAGGAAATAGCCCGTGCACTTGAAATTGTTCGCAAGGGTGGCATTATCCTCTATCCTACTGATACTGTGTGGGGAATAGGATGCGATGCCACAAATACCAAGGCGGTAGAGCGCGTCTATGAGATTAAAAAGCGTCAGGATTCCAAAGCGCTTATTACTTTGGTCAATTCAGAAGCCATGCTCGAACGCTACGTGGAAGAGGTGCCTGAAGTAGCCTATCAACTGATGGAAGCCGCTGTCCGGCCTCTTACAATTGTCTACGATAAAGGTATCAATCTCTCGCCAAAACTTTTGGCTGACGACGGCAGCATCGGCATCCGAGTATCAAACGAGGAATTCTCCAACGGGCTGGTCAAAGCCATGCGCAAGCCGCTGGTGTCAACATCAGCAAATATAAGCGGCGAGCCCACTCCGGCATCTTTTGGTGACATATCTGCTGAGATTCGCGATGCCGTGGATTACGTCGTGGATTATGGCCGCACTCGCAATGGCTCTGTTCCATCCAATGTTATAAAGCTTTCAGCCTCAGGAGAGGTCAAGATAATCAGATAATATACCCATTTAATAAAGAGTATTGTCAAATCTGCAGGTCAACAAATAAGTAAATGATGGCGAACCACGCAACCAGGCTCAGAATCAGGTATGTAGCTGGCGATCTGCTTGCTACGGCAGTGGCATGGTTTGCATTCAACGCCATAAGATTTTTTAATGTCATCCTTCCGGAAGGCTCAGAGAGCTGGTCGTTTATCAAATTCCTCCATAATGAGAGCGTTTGGTTGGGCCAGATTCTTTTCCCGATAGGGATGTGCGGGCTCTATTTTCTCTCGGGGTATTACGACAAGGTATATGGAAAATCGCGCGTTGAAGAGCTTGTCACAACCCTGACCACAGCCTTTATCGGCACGATATGTGTCTGGTTCTTGGCCATCATCGATGACCCTATTCCGGATAAAGCCTCCAACTACGAGCTGTTTCTCATGCTATTCGGGTTGCTTTTCGGATGCGTCTACATCATGCGTCTGATGCTCACGAATGCAGTGATGAGCCGGATAAAGCGTGGAGCCATTAAATTCAATGCCCTGATTGTAGGAACCTCGGATGAAGCCAAATCATTTGCGGAAGAACTGACCAAAGGCAACAACCCGTATACTCATGCCTATCAGATTGTTGGGTACATCGCTCCCGACGATGCTTCACAGCAAAGCAGGGAAATTGACGGCCGGAGCATATATTCCATTGATGAGATTGAAGGCCTCAAGCAAAGCCTTGACCTCAAAGCGATTATAGTTCCAGAGCAGGCTTATGGCATCGGCGGCATGCTTCAGGTGCTCAACCGATTGTGGGCATTGGAACTGCCGGTGCTCGTGTCGCCTAACCTCTCCGACCTTATTACCTCGCGTCCAAAAATCCGACGCATGGCCTCGATGCCGCTGGTCGACATATCTCAGCCGAATATCAGCGACAGTGCCGTTAGGCTCAAGCGTTTAGGCGACATCTTAGCTTCCGCCGTGGCTCTTGTAATTCTTTCGCCAGTATATCTTGCACTTGCCATTGCCGTGAAGTACGATTCCAGAGGCCCGGTATTCTATTCTCAGGAGCGTATAGGGATGCACCGCAAGAAATTCAACATATATAAATTCCGAACCATGCAGCCTGATGCGGAAAAATCCGGTCCTACCCTATCCAATCCGGATGACAAGCGCATCACACGTCTGGGGCGCTTCCTACGCAAATATCGCCTTGATGAGCTGCCACAATTCTGGAATGTTTTCAAGGGGGATATGTCGCTGGTGGGACCGCGACCGGAAAGAGCCTTCTTCATATCCCAGATTATTGAAAAGGCTCCGTATTATGCTCTCCTTCACCGCATCCGTCCGGGCATCTCATCGCTCGGAATGGTGAAATTCGGCTATGCCTCCAATGTCGACGACATGGTGAAACGCCTGAAATACGACTTGATTTATATCGACAACATATCGTTTTCTAATGATCTTAAAATCCTTGTGTATACGGTCAGCACGGTCGTGACCGGCAAAGGTATATGATCAGAAGGTACAATAACTCTAAATATTTGGTACGCAATGCGTGATCCATATTTACCCGAAGCATTACACCGACGAGTCCATGCCCTGTGGCTCAAAGTCCTGATGTGGAGAGAGCGTCACATCAAGGAGAAAAATCTGGTGCTTATCCTGTCGCTTGTGGTGGGGGTAGCTGCCGGCATGGCGGCTCTGGTGCTTAAATGGCTCATCCATTTTATCTCCGGCCATCTGACTTCCGACATCGCCATCTCTGAGGGAAACTATGTGTATATTATATATCCAGTGATCGGCATCCTGCTGGCCTGCTGGTATGTGCGCTATGTGGTTCGTGACAATATCTCGCATGGTGTCACCCGGGTGCTTTACTCCATATCCCAAAATAAGAGCCGTCTCAAGCCGCACAATATGTACACCTCGATTGTGGCCTCTTCGATTACTATCGGTTTCGGCGGTTCTGTCGGTGCAGAGGGCCCGATCGTGTACACCGGGGCTGCCATAGGGTCAAATCTTGGTCAGGCATTCAGGCTGACTCCGCGAGTGCTCATGATTTTGGTGGGTTGCGGCGCCGCTGCAGGTATAGCCGGCATCTTCAAGGCGCCTATCGCAGGGATGCTGTTTACCCTGGAGGTGCTGATGCTCGATCTGACCACGGTGACTGTGATGCCTCTGCTGATCGCATCGATTTCAGCAGCCTCCGTGGCGTATATATACACGGGCGTAGACCTCGAATTTTTCTTCGTGCAGAGCGAACCTTTTATCACGGCGCGTATCCCGTTCTGTATCGGACTTGGTGTGTTCTGCGGACTGATTTCTCTCTATTTCACAAAAGTGATGATGATGATGGAGCGTTTCTTCCGCAATAAGCTGCAGATCCAATGGCGCAAGACGCTCTTCGGTGGCATAGTGCTTGCTTCGCTGGTATTCATCTTTCCGCCGCTCTACGGCGAAGGTTACGGCGCCATCAATTCGCTGCTCGAAGGCGACCCCTCGTCGATTGTCAACGGCTCGATCTTCTATGGCGACCGAAACAGCGTATGGTTCATCATCATGTTTATCGGTCTGATTATCGCTCTTAAAGGGTTTGCAACATCGGCCACCAACGGAGCAGGCGGCGTGGGTGGTACGTTCGCGCCGTCGCTTTACGTTGGCTGTATGGCAGGCTTTTTTTACGCGTATCTGCTAAACAATGTCGGACTTGGTCTCGACCTTTCGGTCAAGAATTTCGCTCTTATGGGGATGGCCGGAGTGATGTCTGGCGTAATGCATGCGCCGCTGATGGGCATCTTCCTGACGGCCGAGATGACAGGCGGTTACGATCTCTTCCTTCCGCTGCTGATCGTGTCGGCCATTTCCTATGGTACTATCCGTGTGTTCATGCCGTACTCGATCTATACGGCCCGTCTGGCTGCCAGAGGAGAGCTTCTTACTCACCACAAGGATAAGGCTGTGCTTACTCTGCTGAAGATGAACTCAGTTGTGGAAAACGATTTCCTGTGCGTTAAGCCGGATATGAATCTAAAGCAGATGGTAGATACCATCTCGAAATCCAACCGAAATCTATTCCCGGTAGTTGACGACAATAATAGCCTGATCGGCATAGTGCTGCTTGACGATATACGCAACATCATGTTCCGTCCCGACCTGTATAAGCGCATGCATGTGAGCCGATTCATGTCGATGCCTCCAGCCAAAGTTAACATCAACGACTCGATGGATAAAGTGATGAAAACCTTCGACGATACCGGGGCATGGAATCTGCCTGTAGTCGATAACGATAACCACTATGTAGGCTTCGTGTCCAAATCGAAAATCTTCAACTCTTACCGCAGAGTGCTGAGGCATTATTCGGAAGATTAATAGATTGGAATTTTAATAATTAAATAGCTGTATTTGAAGCAATGATTGAATACATTTCCGGCTCGCTGGCCGAACTGACACCTACTTATGCTGTGATAGATAACCATGGCCTTGGCTATCTGATCAATATTTCGTTGACCACCTATGCCGAGCTGGAAGGTAAGGCTGATGTCAAGCTTCTCATCCACGAGGCGATTCGCGAAGATGCGTATGTATTGTTCGGATTTGCGACGGCTCAGGAGCGGGTGCTCTTCCAGCAACTGATCGGGGTAAGCGGAGTCGGAGCTAATACGGCCCGCATGATATTGTCGGCTATCGCCCCGTCGGAACTGGAAATCGTGATCGTTAGCGGCGACGATAAAAAACTGAAAGCCGTCAAGGGCGTGGGCGCAAAAACGGCCCAACGCATCATTGTTGACCTTAAAGATAAAATAAAACCAGCGGATTCTACGTTAACATTAGAGCAGACGCCATCCAACGATGCCTTTGATGAAGCACTCGCAGCATTGCTTATGCTGGGATTTGCCAAGCCGCAGAGCCAGAAGGTTTTATCGAAACTCTTCAAAGAAGAGCCAACGCTTAAGGTGGAGAAAGCCGTCAAGAAAGCGTTGTCGATGCTATAACCCCGAACTCTGAAATTTTCCTCGCGCGCGATGCGTGCGCGAAGAAATTAGAGATTTGAGCGTAAAAACGACGAACACACTCCTATCGCTCGCAAAGCTTCAAGGCCGTTTGGGCTAACTGGTGTCGGCAACATAGAAAATGCCAATCAGACAGCCACGCTATACGACACTTTTAAAGCATATTGCAACTTCCGCCGGAATTATCTGTGCGGTAGCTGTTTGTGTATTCTGCATGGCTCAATTCGGATGGGCACAGGTAAACCAGAGCACCGGCGGAACAGTGCCGCCAAGCGTCTACAGTCAGGGCATTACCCCTCTGGCACCGTCGCAGCTTGCAGCTCCCCCATTTTTCCCGCCTGACAATTCGCTGGTTGATGTCTCCGACAGCATCATGATGCCATTCCCGGTGCAGCAGACTGTTCCCGAGAACTATGAGCGTCTGATGGAAGACCAGTTTGCCGCCGACCTCAATACCCCTTCAAATATCCGCACTGTAACCGAATTTGACCCGGCTACAGGCTACTATGTGGTTCGTACCCTTTTGGGTAACACCGAGATTGCCACTCCTTTTATCCTCTCGGAGAAACAATACAACAACTGGGCACTCCGCCAGTCGCTTCAGCAATATTATCAGGAGCAGAACAATCTTCTGCGCGAGAACAAGATGAAAGATCCCTTCAATATCTTCGACATGAATTTCAACTACGGGCCGCTGGAGAAAATCTTCGGCCCGGGTGGTGTATCGTTGAAGACTCAGGGGTCTATCCAGATCCGGATGGGCATCAAGTCGAACAAGACCGACAACCCATCGCTGGCCCTGAATGCACGTCGAAAGACATTTTTCGATTTCGAACAAAAGATACAGGCTACCATCGGAGCTTCCGTGGGCGAACGCCTGAAATTTGACATGACGTACAATACCGATGCTACATTCGATTTCGATTCAAAAAATATCAAGCTCGGATACACCGGCGGTGAGGACGACATCGTGAAGTCAATTGAAGCCGGTAACGTGTCAATGACCACAGGATCCACGCTAATCCGAGGGTCCACAGCGCTCTTCGGCGTCAAGACCAAACTTCAGTTTGGTAAATTTACCATGACGGGACTTATCTCACAGCAGAATTCCGAATCTAAATCGATCAGCACCAAGGGTGGATCGCAGGCTACGGAATTCTCAGTCAATGCCGACCAGTATGATCAGAACCGCCACTTCTTCCTTTCGCAGTATTTCTATCAGAACTACGACAAATTCGCTTCCCGGCTCCCGTTTGTGGCGTCGGGTATCAACATTACGCGCGTTGAAGTTTGGGTTACGAATAAGAGCAACAAATTCGATGAAGCCCGTAATGTGGTGGCCTTCGCCGACTTAGGTGAAAATACCAACCTGAACAACAACTATTGGCAGCCGGATATGTCGCTGCCTGTACCGACCAACAGCTCCAACAATCTGCTCAATGTAATCAAGACAGAATATCCCGACGCCCGCAACATCAACAGCGTAACTCAGGCTCTCGCGCCGCTGTCGGCCTGGGGCGTGGAAGGCGGAAAGGACTATGAAAAAATCGAGAGTGCCCGTCGGCTGAGTTCGTCAGAATATACTCTCAACTCCACTTTGGGCTACATTTCGCTGAAAAGCCAGATCAGCGCCGACGAGGTGCTGGGTGTCGCGTTCCAGTACACGTACAACGGGCAGGTGTATCAGGTCGGCGAATTTTCCTCCGATATCACCACCACATCCCAGTCGCTTTACGTGAAGATGCTTAAGAGCACCACCACCGACCCGCGAATGCCTATGTGGCGACTGATGATGAAGAATGTCTATTCGCTTGGCGCTTATCAGGTTCAGAAGCAGAACTTCAAATTAAACATCAAATACCTGAGCGACACTACGGGTACGGAAATCAACTATCTTCCTGTGCCCGGACTAAACAATCAGAGCCTTCTTCAGGTGATGAACCTCGACCGACTGGATTCAAATCAGCAGTCGAACTCCGACGGCTTCTTCGACTTCCTCGAGGGCTACACCATCATAGCCTCCACGGGCAAAATTATCTTCCCGGTAGCGGAGCCCTTCGGCGCTCACCTTGAGCAGAAGATCAATAATCCGACGATAGCCCAAGACTATGTTTACAAAGAGCTGTATGACTCTACACAGGTGGTAGCCCGACAGTTTGCTGACAAGAACAAATTCATCCTGAAGGGATCATATCAGGCGTCGTCCGGTTCGCAGATTCGACTCAACGCTATGAATGTGCCCAGAGGATCAGTTGTTGTGATGGCCGGCGGCGTACAGTTGGTTGAGAACTCCGATTATACCGTGGATTATGCCATGGGCATCGTCACCATCACCAACCAAAGCATCATCGATTCCGGACAGAGCATCAATGTCACTCTGGAGAATCAGAGCCTCTTCTCAATGCAGCGCAAGACTCTGTTAGGGCTCGATATGCAGTATGCTTTCAATAAGAATCTTACTTTAGGCGCCACGCTGATGCACTTCTCCGAAAAAGCGCTCACAGAGAAGGTCAGCATAGGCGACGAAGTGATAAACAATACGATATTCGGCTTCAACGTATCGTACAATACCAAGTTCATGTGGCTGACAAATCTGCTCAACAAGATTCCGACAGTCAACGCCACTGCTCCTTCTACACTGAACCTTACCGCTGAATACGCTCAGCTCGTTCCTCACAAGCAGAAAGCCGGATCGGCAAAGGGCAGCTCATACGTAGATGATTTTGAATCTTCGCAGACCGGCATCGATCTGCGGTCGCCCTATTCATGGTTCCTGGCCTCGACACCATACGATACCGGATCGGGCGCTCTCTTCCCAGAAGCCGCGCTGAGCAACGATGTAACCTATGGTAAAAACCGCGCCCTGCTCAACTGGTACTACATTGACCGCATGTTCACAGAGCGTAACTCGTCGCTATGTCCGGGCTATCTTCTTAACGACTACAAACAGCAGTCGAACCCTTATGTGCGTGAAGTCACCTCACAGGAAATCTTCCCCGGCCGCGAGCTCACCTACGGCGAGTCGAACACTATCCAGACTCTAAACCTCTCGTTCTATCCCAACGAGAGAGGCCCGTACAACCTCGACGCCGAAAACATCGATGAAAACGGCAATCTGCTTCAGCCTGAGAAACGCTGGGGCGGCATCATGCGGCGAATGGAGAATACTAACTTCGAGCAGTCGAACATCGAGTATGTGCAGTTCTGGCTGCTCAACCCCTTCATGGACCACGATAACCCCAATTACGATGGAGGTGATCTCTACTTCAACTTCGGCGAGATTTCGGAGGATATCCTCAAAGACGGTCTGAAATCGTACGAGAACGGTATTCCTTACGACGGTAACGACCAATTTCTGGAGAATACCGTTTGGGGACGAGTTTCGAAGCAGAATTCCCTGACATATTCGTTCGACAACAACAGTGGTTCGCGTGCCGTGCAGGACGTGGGTCTTGACGGACTGCCAAACAACATGGAATATACCGCCGACAGCTATCGGTCGTATCTTGACCGTCTGCGTCAGCGTCTGCCTGCGGCTACTCTCGAAAAGATGCAGTCGAATCCTTTCTCTCCGCTTAACGACCCGGCCGGCGACAACTACCACTTCTTCCGCGGATACGACTACGACGATATGCGTCTGAGCATTCTGGAGCGTTACAAACGCTATAACGGCGTGGAAGGCAACTCACTCTCGCCCGACGAGGCGTCGGACCCGCTTTACCAGAGCTCCCGTTCTGTACCTGATGTGGAAGATATCAACCAGGACAACACGCTCAACGAATATGAGCGCTACTTCCAGTATAAAGTCTCGATCCGCCCTGAGGATTTCGTAGTCGGCAAGAACTTCATCACCGACAAACAGACCTCGGTGGTGCTCACTCGCGACGGTCAGGAACAGACAGCCGAATGGTATCAGTTCAAGATACCTCTGAGCGCATACGAGAAGATAGTCGGCTCAATCAAGGACTTCTCCACCATCCGCTTTGCCCGCATGTTCATGACCGGATTCAAACAGACCACCCATCTGCGTTTTGCCACTCTCGAACTTGTGCGCGGCGAATGGCGTACATACGACTTCAATCTGAATACCCGCGGCGATATCCCGGCCGAGGGCAAACTCGACGTCTCGGTGGTCAATATCGAAGAGAATGCCGACCGCGAGCCGGTCAACTATGTGCTTCCACCGGGTGTGACCCGAATCGTGGATCCCGGTCAGTCGCAGATCACTCAGCTCAACGAGCAGTCGCTTTCGATGAAGGTGGAAGGTCTCGAAGCCGGCGACGGCCGAGGAGTATACCGTGACACACAGCATGACCTCCGCAACTATAAGCGCCTGCAGATGTTCGTCCATGCCGAATCGCTCATCGACGATCCGACCAATCTTCGTTCAGGCGAACTGTCGATGTTTATCCGCATCGGTTCAGATGTGAAAAACAACTTCTACGAATATGAAATCCCCCTGCAGCTGACCCCGCATGGCCGCTACAACAACTGGCTGGAGTCAGACCGTGAGAAAGTATGGCCAAACAACAACTTCATGGACCTCAAGCTGCAGAGCCTTGTAGACCTCAAGCGCGAACGCAATAAGGCGAAATCGCAGGAGGGGAGCAATGTGGGATATGCTACTCTTTATACCGCACGCGACCCCGAAAATGAGCGCAACCGCATGGCGGTGAAGGGTAATCCTTCGCTGAGCGATATCCGCGTAATGCTTGTTGGTGTACGCAACAACTCCAACACCGTAAAGAACGGCCTTGTATGGGTCAATGAACTCAAGGTGACCGACTTCGACGAAGAAGGCGGCTGGGCTGCCAAGGCTAATGTAAATCTCGGCCTTTCTGACATCGCAACCTTGAATTTCTCGACCCATATAGAGACCGCAGGCTTCGGCAATGTGGATCAAGGTCTCAATGACCGCCGCATGGACGACTACAAGCAGTATAACTTTGCCGTTCAGGCCGACCTTGGCCGGTTCCTTCCGGAAAAGGTTAAGCTTCGCGCTCCGATCTTCTATTCCTATTCAAAAGAGTTTACTTCACCAAAAAATAATCCTCTGGATCCGGATGATCTGCTGAAAGACGCACTGGGTGA
>CAMEGQ010000008.1 GCA_945916235.1 uncultured Porphyromonadaceae bacterium
TAGTAACTACTTCCTATTTTTATTTTTTGCCTGAAACGTTTAGGACAATATTGCCAAAAACTCTCCACTTTTCGCTTCACGAACTTCCGCCCGAACTTTTTCAGCCAACTTTTTGCATGCAAAAATAGCGGAAAAACATATTTTGCAACAGCCGTTGCAGTAACAGCCGTTGCAGAACGATATGAAATTTTATGACAGAGAAATATATACCGAGGCGCTGCGCGAGATGATGAGGATATGATGAGGATATGTAGCGAATATTATCAAATTCGACAGATTTTTGGTAACTTTGCAAACTGATAGCCGGAGCTGCCAAGCACTAAATCTGCTTTTCTCTACCGGCAGCCGCTCCCGCTCCCTAAACTATTTAGCTTTATTTACCCGTGATTACCCTCGAACAACTCAAGGAAACAGCTGCGCGCCGCGACTCACTCAAGCGCTATCTCGACGTTGACAATAAGAAAATACAGATTGAAGAAGAAGAGCTCCGCACTCATGTGCCCGACTTCTGGGAGCATCCCAAGGAAGCTCAGGCTCAGATGAAGAAGATCAAAGACCTTCAGGCGTGGGTCGACGGTTACCACGAAGTGGAAGTGGCTGTCGACGAGCTGCAAAACGGCTGGGACTTCTACAAGGAGGAGCTTCTCGAAGAGGCTGAGGTTGACAAGCTTTATGCCGATGCGATGGCCAAGATCGAGGCTCTGGAGCTTCGCAATATGCTCCGCCGCGAGGAAGACCACATGGGCGTTGTGCTCAAGATCAACTCCGGCGCCGGAGGCACCGAGAGTCAGGACTGGGCTTCGATGCTGATGCGTATGTATCTGCGCTACTGCGAGAAGCATGGCTACAAGACCTCCGTAGCCAACCTCATCGAGGGAGACGAAGCCGGCATCAAGTCGTGCACCATCAATGTGGAGGGCGACTTCGCTTACGGCTACCTCAAGAGCGAAAACGGAGTGCACCGCCTTGTGCGCGTGTCGCCCTACAACGCCCAGGGCAAGCGCATGACCTCGTTCGCATCCGTGTTCGTCACCCCGCTGGTCGACGACACCATCGAGGTTAAGGTAGAGCCGGCTCTGATGTCGTGGGATACGTTCCGAAGCGGCGGTGCCGGCGGCCAGAACGTCAACAAGGTGGAGTCGGGTGTACGCCTGCGCTATCAGTACACTGACCCCTACACCGGCGAGAAGGAGGAAATCCTCATCGAAAACACCGAGACGCGCGACCAGCCCAAGAACCGCGAAAACGCCCTGCGCCATCTGCGCTCCATCCTCTACGAGAAAGAGATGAACCACCGCCTCGAGGAGCAGGCCAAAATTGAGGCCGGAAAGATGAAGATCGAGTGGGGTTCGCAGATACGCAGCTACGTATTCGACGACCGCCGCGTCAAGGACCACCGCACCAACTTCCAGACATCGGACGTCAACGGCGTCATGGACGGCGACCTCGACGGCTTCATCAAGGCTTACCTGATGGAGTTCGCCGCCGAAGAGCAATAAGCTCCCATGGGGCAATAAGCCCGGGGCTATACGCGCCTGTGCTTAAAGCCGCCGGCGACGGATTCTCCAATCCCGGCTACTGGGGCATCAATGCCGTGGAAGGCCGCAAATATATTCTCAGATAAGAGCCGGTTCGACAATTCGAATTTTTTTGACGATGGGATTAAACCTTCCCGACCCTTCGCGGTCAAACAGATGTAGATAATAAAACAATAGAGATATATTTGGCGGAGCAGACGCCGCGAGGTCACATCTGTTCACCCATCGCCAACTTACTAAACAGCTTCAAAACCAGCTAAATCACAAAGTCGGCCGCCCCGGATTCGGAGCGGCCGATCTTGTTTTCACCAGCTTCGGCAGCTATCTTAGCCACTTTAGCTATCTTAGCTATTTTAGCAACCTTGGGTATCTTAGCTATCCTTATTTGGTGGCCAGAAGGTAGGCGCCGGGGGCGAGGGTGGCGGGCAGAGTGGCTGCTTCGCCGGTGAAGACGTCCTTGAGGCCTGCCATGTCGGGCTTTTCGCCGGTAAATTCTACCGTCTGAGGCTCCGCGCCGAGGTTGACGATAACGAATACCTCCGAGCCGTCTTTCTCACGCGAGAAGGCATAGAGGTCAGCCGAGGTGGTGGCGTAGCGCTGCATCTCGCCGCCGGCTGTACCTGCCGCCAGAGCTTTTTCACGATGCTTCATGTCGTTAAGCTTCTGATAGAAGGTGAAATACTCGTTTCGCGGCTCCCATTCGGGCGCTTTATCCTTCTCGAAGAAAGCGAAAGCGCGGTTCATGCCCGTCTCCTGACCGGTGTAGATCAGCGGCATACCCGGCAGAGTGTAGCTCAGCACGGCGAAGGCATCCGTCAGATTGCCGTAGCGGTCAAATTCCGTACCCTCCCACGAGTTGAGGTCGTGGTTGGTAATCATGTTCATCATGTAGGTATCCTTGGGATATTCCTCAGCCTGCGAAGCCAGCAGCGAGTCGATATCGGCGGCATGGCGCACTGCGAGCTTGCGCGGCTCGGTGGCCCCGTTCTCCACATAGCTGCGCTGACCCGAGGTGGATGCGATTTCGTTGAAGAGGTCCTTCATCGGCCAGTTGTAGCCCATGTCGAAGCCATTCTTCTGCAGCTCGGCCTTCGAGGCCTCCGCGAGCATAAACAGGTCGGGCTTGATCTCCTGCAGCTGCGGGCGCAGCTCGTCCCAATAGTCGATAGGCACTTCCATTGCCACGTCGCAGCGGAAGCCGTCGACGCCTACCTCCTGCAGCCAGAATTTGAACGCATCGGTCATGGCCTTGCGCAGCCCGGGGTTGGAATAGTCGAATTTATAGACGTCGGTCCAGTCGTACGGGCCGTACATGTTGCCGTTCTCGTCCTTGGCATACCAGTCGGGATGCTCGGTGACCCAGCGGTTGTCGCGCCCGGAATGGTTGGGAACCCAGTCGAGGATCACCTTCATGCCGGCATCGTGGATCTTGCCCACGGTAGCCTTGAAATCGTCGAGAGTGCCGAATTCGGGGTTGACGTCGGTATAGTCTTTCACAGCGTAGTAAGAGCCGAGAGTGCCCTTGCGGCCGTCTTCGCTGATGGGATAGACCGGCATGAACCATAGGATGTCGACGCCGAGCTCTTTCAGGCGCGGAATCTGGGCGTCAAACTGTGCCAGAGTGCCGCTGTCGGTATACTGGCGGAGGTTGACCTCATAGATCACGGCGTTGCGGCTCCAGTCGGGATGCTCCACATTGGTGTAGGTCGAGTCGCGCTGCTCAGCGGCCTTGTCGCCTCCCTTTTTGCCTGTGCATGCTGCCATGAGCGCTACGGCTGCTATGGCGGCGGTAAAAATCAGAAGATGCTTCATCTTTAAGTCGGATATTGGATTTATTCGTGATTGAATCTTGACGGGCAAAGCCCCGATTTCCGCATCGGGATGAGGAAACCGGGGCTTGGCTGCGAAGTAGATTTATCAACCCTCAGCACGGGCCCGCAGGTCCGGCTGAAAGTCGGATTATTTTACGGTGATTACGGGATAGTGGCCCGAGAAGTCAACGGTAACGGTGAATGTACCGCCGCCGATGTTGAAGTTACCGCCATCGGGGAAGGGATTGTCGAGCGTGGTACCGTTGGAGGCGCCGTAGTTCATACTCCAGTCATCGTTGATGCGGATCTTCCATTCGGCATTGTCGGCAGGCACGGTGATGGTGCCGGTCCAGGTGCGGAAGTCAGCCGACGGAGTGAAGTTCTCCTGAGCGCCCCAGCTGTTGAAGCCGCCGATAGCGCCGAGCGAGGTCACGGGGATAATCTGGTAGGTCATGTTAGCTGTGTTGGCTACAATCCAGAAGAGGCCTTCGCCGCCCGAATTCAGGTTGGCTCCGGGCTGATAGAGCTTGCCGGCTTCATCGCCGCCGCCGTAGGTCTTGTCATCGGCCCAGCTTTCGCCGTCGGTCAGCTTGAACTCGCCGTTGAGCAAGGCGGCACCTACGTTGGCACCCTTACCCTCTACGAAGGGGATCCAGTTGGATGCGCCCTGCTGCCAGTTGTTCGACCCGCCGGGGGTGCAGAGGTATTCAGGATAGGTGATAGGCTCAATCTTGTAGGTCATCTCCTCCATGTTGATGGTGAAGCGGTATTTGCCGGCTGCTTCAAGCTTGCCTGCGCCTACGGAGTTGCCTTCTACGAGCTGTCCTTCCATCTCTGTCGAGCCGTCGACTGTCGTACCGGCTACGAGATCCCAGCTATTCTGTTCGATAGCGCCCTGAGAAGCTATTTTCCAGAAGCAACCGTTGTTGGCGGCAACCACATCTGCCGGAATTTCGAATACTCCGGTAAATACGGGATCATCGTAAACATCAGCATCGGAATGCTCAAATTTGAACGGTTCGCAAGCCGAAGCCTCGAGCGACCATCCGTTGGCGCTGCCGATCAGATAGTAACTGTCGTAGATCACGAAGCCTACATCCATGCAGGTCTCCTTGACTGTACCGGTCAACACATAGTAGTCGGGACCACCGATGCGATATTCCACGCCATTGATCTTTGCATATGCTGCAACGCGATAGCAGGCATCTTTCACTTTGGGCGATTTGCCAAACAGATTCACATGAGCTGCACTCCATCCCTGAGGGCTTACATATCCGAAGCCATCCTCCGACACGGTCACGGGAAGAGTTTCCACGGGGTCGAACTCTTCGCTCTTACCAAGCTGGAACTCATAAACCATCTTTGCTTCCTTGGGAAGGTCGGTCACATTAAGGACTTTGAACACCTGAATCTCGCTTTGGTCGCGATAGTCTTCAAGAGTCAGTGTCTGATCGGGACCCGGGAGTATGCCAGCGTTTTCAACTGCCACATTGGCGCCTTCGAGCACCGGTTCCTGGGGGTTAGCCTGAAGGGGAGCCGATTCCGGTGCGTCGTCGCATGCTGTGAAAGCCATGGCCAGCGCTCCGAGAAGGTATATGCTGAATTTTTTCATATTCTTTATTTATGTATGATTAAGTGATTCTGCTGCCTTGGCGGCCCGGGATTCTCCTTTACGGGGAGAATCCCGGCAGCCTCAGCTGCGAAAATTAATTTTGCGGGCGGAGCGCCAGATAGTATCTGCCGGTGTCCTCCATGTAGATAAGCACGGCTATGCCGGTGAATGCCTCCTTGATGGAGATGTTGCCGTTGGAACCGAGGGCATACTTCTGAGCGATTTGGATATCCGAACCGTTACCGCCGAGGTTTACTGCGCCCCAGTCAGCATCAGCGACCTTGAATTCAGCGTCAGCAGGGATTGAAATCACCTTGGTCTGCCATACGTTGGCTGCCTTGGTAGTGTAGAATTCGAAGGCCTCGGGAGCGCCCCAGTCGTTCATGCTGCCGCGGACATAGATACCGGCGGCCTGATCGGGCGTTGCTTCAGCCGAAGGAACGAACTGCACTTTCCATGCCTCGCCTTTACCTTGGATATAGATAGCTCCGGCGAAGGGATCCTTGACGTTGATGTTGTTCTGCTTGTTCCATTCGCAGTCAATCCATGCGTTCATCTTCGGGCTTGCCGGGAGGGTGAGGTTGAGTTCTGACCAGCTGGCCGCTGCAATCTTGAATGCCTGTGAAGGCTCAATCTCTACATATGGGAGGAAATACGTATTGGCCTCCTGAGTGGTGAGGAAGTTGTATTTCTCGAGTTCCTCTACATTGAGGTTGTTGTCGATCTGGTCGTTGAGCCAGCCGTTCATATCGCCGCGTACATAGTAGTTGGTGGGCATGTCAGGCAGGATCTGAGCGGCAGGAGCCATAACCACCTGAATATTCTCCATGCAGATGGTGTTGGAGGTGAAAGCGGTGTTGGGAATCACCACATGCTTGTCGGTAACGACATTGGCACGCAGACGCATGTACACCTTCATATAGTCGGTGGGCACCTGAGTCTCTTCGGTGATGTTGTCCATGGCGAAGATAGCCTCGGCGAGGTCGCCCAGATTCACTTTGATGGCGCTGAGATCCTGATATGTGCCAAGGTCAACAGATGCGGGCACTTCGACGCCTGTCAGGGCAGGAGTGTTGAAATCCTCGCTGAGCGACACCTGGAGCAGGTAGTCGACCGTAGCTGCATAACCATACTCAACGGGCTGCGAACCTGTGAGGATCAGGTAGTCGGTCTTGTTGTCATCCGTTATCTGCAGACCGGTATTGGCTTCACGCGGAATATTGAGGAAGTCAATCACGGGATCGCCCTCGTGAGTGATCAATACAGGATTGTCTTCTTTGGGGTCGTCGCAGGCACTGAAAGCAACTCCGACCATCAAAGCGGCAAACATTAAAGATATTTTTTTCATTTTGAATTTAATTCTTAAGGGTTAATGCTGAATGTCCGTGGTCGGATCAATTGAATCCTTTGTTCTGCTTGAGCTCAGGCTGAGCAGCGATGATGTTGGCAGGAATCGGGAGCAAGTTGAATTGATCGCCGATAGTAGTACCTTCCGACACATAACCCTTCCAGGGCCATACCATCTGGTTGGGGCCTGTGAAGCGACCGTTGCGGATGAGGTCGGAGCGGCGGGTGCACTCATAGTAGAGCTCACGCGAACGCTCGTCGAGAAGATTGTCGAAGGTAAGGTCAGCCAGACCCCAGCGGCCGAGGCCTGCACGGTTGCGCACGTAGTTGATGCCTTCAAGAGCCTCGGTCTGGTCGCCCACACCGTGCATGAAGCATTCGGTACGCATCAGGTAAACATCGGCGAGGCGGATAAGAGCCAGGTCGGCGTTGCAGAACGAATAGGAATCACGAAGCACGAGATTGCCCGAGTTGTCAACCTTCTCGAGGTTGGTCCATTTGAGAGCCTGATAGCCGGCGGTATTGAATGTGCCGAAAGCCACATTGTCAGTCTTTTTGCCGTCGCGGATCCAGAGCTGCCAGCGCTTGTCTTCGGGGTTCGGTTCGAAGCGCTCCGAAAGCAGCTTGCCTGCGGTCATACACGACCATGATTCGAGCGAGCCGTACATACCCTGCGAGAGGGATGCCATCAGCAGGAACGACGAGCCGCCGTAGCTCTGAGCCTTGATAGCGTCGAAGGGAACGCCCCAGAGGATTTCGTTTTCAGCCGTATTGCCGCCGCCGGGCATATACTCTTCGTTGTTGCCGCAGAAGAGGTAAAGGTAATGCTCGGCAAGACCGGAACCCTGGAAGCCGCCGCCCTTATGGCGTGCGATGATATTGTTGCAGCGCTGAAGACATTTGTCCCATGCTTCTTCGCCGGTATATACGCCTGCATTGAGGTAGAGGCGGGCGAGAAGAGCTTCAACGCCATCGATGCCTACACGGCCGTAGACAGGCACGCGGGGAAGATCGCCGTTGTCGACTATATCACGGAGTTCGGCCTCAAGCCATTTGTAAAGCTCGGTACGGGACACCTGAGGCGAGCCTTCGCCATCGGGCTGGCTGGTGGACAGGGTCACATTGCCGAACATGTCGCAGAGCCAGTAGTAAGTGAAGGCGCGGAGAGCACGCACTTCGGTGCGCATCTGAGCCACCTTGGGATCGTCCATCCCTTCGGTTACGGTAAGGAATGTGTTGCAAGTGGCCACATGCTGATAGAAACGCTGGTAAGCGGTCAGAATCTGCAGGTTGGCAGAGCCGTAGGATGTACATACAAGGTCATCCAGACCGTTGTCTTTCCAAATCCAGAAAGCCTCGTCGGTGGTCATCTCGTTGATGGAGAACAGAAGGCGCACATAAACGGATGCACCGGCATCAGGTACGGAAAGGTTCGATTCGCCGGGGCCGGTTGTGGAGCAGAAGCCCAGGTTGGCGTAGCATTGTGCGAAAGAGTTCTCGATGAACTCCATGCTTGAGGTATCGGCAGATGTCTTGGAAGGGTCGATGGGTTCGAGGTCGAGGTCGCCTACGCAAGAAGATGCGAACATCCCGAGGCTCAGAGCCACTCCGCCAAGCATCAAATATTTTTTTAGATTCATTGTATAGTCTTTTTTAAAGATGAAAGATTAGAAAGTGGCTACCAGACCCAGCGAGTATGTGGTGGAACGCGGGTAGGGGGATGAGTCAACACCCGAGAACACTTCAGGATCCACACCGTTGTACTTCGTGATTACGAAGGGGTTCTGCACGCCGGCGAACAGACGCAGGCGGAGGTTGTTGTTGAGCAGATTGTTCCAGGTGTAACCCAGAGTAATGTTGTCGCAGCGCAGGAAGGATGCATTGCGCAGATAGTAGTCGGATACCTCCTGCTGTGCGTTGAAGTAGTAGTCAGCCACAACGAGGTTGTGCAGACCGTACTGGAACATACGGTCGTAGTAACCGTTGGAAGATTCCACGTTGTTGTAGAGGTAGTTGCCCAGAGATGCGCGCAGCGAGAAGCCGAGATCCCACTGTTTGTAGCGGAACTGCGAGCCGAAGGTCATCGTCACCTTGGGATCTTTCTGATGGTTGAGGATACGGTCTTTATTGTCGATCTGACCGTCGCCGTTCTGGTCTACGTAAACGCCTTCGATAGGATCGCCGTTGGCATCGTAAACCTGCTGATAGAGCCAGAATGTGTTGGCAGCGTAGCCGACCTTGTTGGCCATGGCTTTCTGACCCTGAGCGCCGATGCCGGGGCCGGTTTCGTAGACAGCTTCGTTATCGTTCAGCTTGGTGATCTTATTGTGGTTGTAACCTACGTTGTAGGTAAGGGTCCAGTTGAAGTCTTTGGTGACGATGGGGCGGGCGGTGATGTTGAATTCAACACCATAGTTTTCAAGGTCGCCGATGTTCTTGTTAAGCATGTTGACCGTAGACGAACCTGCAGGCACTGTCACGTAGCTCAGAAGGTCGGTGGTCTTGCGGTAGTAGCCTTCGATGCTACCCATGATGCGGTTGTTGAACAGGCCGAAGTCAATACCGACGTTGTAGCTGGTGGTTGTCTCCCATTTCAGCTTGTCGTTATAGCCGTTGGCGAAATAGGGGTTGTACCATCCGTTGAGGCCGTTGGGGTAAAGCACTGTACCCTGGCTCTGCTGGTAGGTGACGGTGTAGTTGTTCCACGAACCTACGTCCTGCTGACCTGTCTGGCCCCAGCCGAGGCGGAGCTTAAGGTCGGAGAGCCATCCGGCTGTACCCTGCATGAAGGATTCGTTGTTGATGCGCCATGCGAGAGCGGCAGCGGGGAAGTAGCCCCAGCGGTTGTCCTTGTTGAAGCGCGAGGTGGCATCAGCACGGAGAGTGAACGTAAGGAGGTAGCGGTTCTTGAACTGATAGTTGATACGTCCGAAGAACGAGAGCAGCTGGAGGTGGTCCTTGCTGTAATAGATACCGTCTTCCGACAGAGGCGACGGAATGAAGGGAACACCGATAGGATGGTTGCTCACGCTGGTGGGCACGGTGTTAAGGATATAGGGGGCTTCGCCGTTGCCTGCGTTGGGGTTGGCCTGAGCGAAGTAATATTCGTCGGTGTAAGGCACTGAGCCTGCGTTGTGGCTTTCGGTGTAGACGCGGTTCCAGGTATAACCGGCAGTCACGTCAAGGTCAGATTCGATAGCCTCGAAAGTCTTCTTGTAGTTGAGGTAGAATTCCAGCAGGGTGTTGCTGTTGAACTGATAGAGGTCGGCTGAATCGTTGTAGCCGCCGCCGAACTGCTGATAGCCGTTCTTCCAGGAGATACCCGAGTTGGGAGTGATCTCGTGGGTCTCGTTTGTCTTGCTGACATCGTAACCGAGGTTGAGGTTGGCGTGGAGTTCGGGGAGGAAATGGAACGAGTAATCCAACTGCAGGTTACCGTTGCTGCGGTAAACGTTGGCGTAGTTGTTCATTTCCATCAGGTTCGACACGGGGTTGATATCTGCATTCGACATGAAGCCGACGCCCGACTGGCCGTATTTCGACTTGATCTGGGAGTGCTGATAGTAACCGTTGAAGAGATACTGCATACCGGTGTTGCCCTGAACGGGGATATTGGTGTATACAGGCTGGGTGGGGTTGTAAGAGATAGCGTTGTATACAGCGTTGGAGTCACCGAAACGGTTGCGGATATAGTAACCCTTGATATTGGCGTTCACCTGCAGGTGATTGTCAAAGAACTTCGGGGTGAGGTTGACACCGAGGGTCACACGGTCCATCTGAGAAGTCTTGATGATACCGTTGGAGTTGGTGTAGCTTGCGGAGACGCGGTAGGGGAGCCAGCCGGCTGTGCCGCCTACAGCGAGGTTATAGTCGGATGAAACCGTGGTGCGGAGCACCTGATCCTGCCAGTCGGTGTTGTATTTGCCGAGCAGGGCGCCGTGTTCGGCTTCATTGTACGTGCCCTGAGCCTTGAGGGCTGCGATGAAGGTGTTGGCATCCATCACGTCCCATGTCTTGCGGGCTGTGTTCACATACATGTTGGCCGAGAAGCTGATCTGGGGTTTACCTGACTGACCTTTCTTCGTGGTGACGATGATCACACCGTTGGATGCGCGCGCACCATAGATGGCCGTTGCCGAAGCATCTTTCAGCACTGTCATGCTCTCGATGTTCTCAGGCGAAATCATAGCCAGGGGGTTCGACATACCCTGAACGCTGTTGGCCGACAGAGGCACACCGTCGAGCACGATCAGAGGGTCATTGTTTGCACTCAGCGAGGAACCGCCGCGGATACGGATATTGGCGGCGCCTTCAGGGCCGCCCGAAGTGGTTACGACCACGCCGGGGGTCTGGCCCACCAGCATGTCCTGCACCGAAGTAGCCAGACCGGCTTCCACTTCGTCGGGTTTAATCACTGCTACCGAACCGGTGGCATCGGATTTCTTTACGGTACCGTAACCGATGGCTACCACTTCGTTAAGCATTACCGAGTTTTCTTTCATGGTGACGTTGATGGTCGTCTGACCGTTGACGGCCACCGTCTGGGGATCGTAACCCACATACGAGAAAACGAGCGCTCCGGCAGGTGCCACATTGATGGTATATTTGCCATCAAGATCGGTGGACGTTCCAGTCGTGGTGCCCTGGGCAAGGATACTTGCACCTATTAGCGGCTCACCATCAGGGTCGGTGACAACGCCGCTCACGGTGATAGTCTGCGCGTTCAACGTAAAGCCGAACAGCAGACCGACCATCAGGAAAAATATTTTCCTGGCGATTCCTGTTTGTGAATGTTTCATTTAATGTTAATTTGAATTAATGAATTGTCAAGTAAGCTATTAAATCAATTTTTCATTGTGGTCCTGATTGCGGTAGGCCGCCCTCGGACGGCCGGAGTGTTTTTACCGTATGTGCAACTTCACGTATGTGGCCACATCCCTTGGCCGACTTATTTTCCCTGGTATTAAGGTTTCGGTTGCGTAGGTTTAAACTTTTTTTAATAGAATCACGCACAAATTTATCCAAAATCTCCCACATTCCAAGCCTGCAGAGCAGAAAATCCGCCCTAATTAAAGTTAAAAAACGTTAAGCAGCGGCCGACAGCAATCGCCGGGGGCGCCTTGTTCACCCCAGAAGCCACCTATTTCCGCGCATACTCACCAAATAATTGTTAAGAAACCGTTACCAAACTTAAGGCGGGGAAAAGAAAGCAACCCTTCGGCCGAGGGGCCAAAGGGTTGCACATATCAGAATCCTGGATGTATGATTACTTCACCTCGGGGGTGCCGGCTCCGATGGAGCCCCACTGCTCTTTCGACAGGCGTACATAGTTGTTGTAGCGCCAGCGGGCGTTGCTCTTGGCGGCAGCGAAGAGCTCGGCAGCCTCAGCGGGATACTGCTTCATCACCGAAGCGTAGCGCACCTCACCCTTGAGGAAGTCGTCGAAGGCATCCCAGTTGGGTTCCTTGCTGTCGAGCGAGAACGGATTCTTGCCCTCGGCTTCGAGTGCGGGGTTGTAGCGCCACAGATGCCAGTAGCCGCAAGCTACGGCTTTCTGCTCCTCAGCCTGCGAGTGACCCATACCTGCCTTCAGACCATGGTTGATACAGGGAGCGTAGGCGATGATGATCGACGGGCCGTCGTAAGCCTCAGCCTCGCGGATAGCCTTGAGGGTCTGAGCCTGATCGGCACCCATTGCCACCTGTGCTGCGTATACGTAGCCGTAGGTGGTGGCGATAAGGCCGAGGTCTTTCTTGCGCACGCGCTTGCCGGCAGCGGCAAATTTGGCGATGGCACCGATAGGAGTAGCCTTGGATGCCTGACCGCCGGTGTTGGAATAAACCTCGGTGTCGACCACGAGGATGTTGACGTTCTTGCCCGATGCGAGCACATGGTCCAGACCGCCGAACCCGATATCGTAAGCGGCGCCGTCGCCGGCGATGATCCACTGGCTGCGACGAACGATGAAATGCTTCAGAGCGACGATGCCACGGCAGATGTCGCAGTCGGCTGCCTCACACATAGGCACGAGAGCCTCGTAAACCTCGCGGGTAGCGGCAGCATTGTCGCGGTTTTCGAGCCACTTGGTGGCCAGAGCCTTCATCTCCTCGGGAGCGCCCGATTCGGCGAGCTGCTTCATGAGGCCTTCCAGGCGCTGCTGCATCTTCTCGTTGGCGATGGTCATACCAAGGCCGAACTCGGCGAAGTCTTCAAACAGCGAGTTGGCCCATGCCGGACCGTGACCTCGGAAGTTGGTGGTATAGGGAGTCGAGGGGACAGAGCCGGAGTAGATCGACGAGCAACCGGTGGCGTTGGCTACCATTTCGTGATCGCCGAAGAGCTGGCTGATGAGCTTCACGTAGGGAGTCTCGCCGCAGCCTGCGCAAGCGCCCGAGAACTCGAAGAGCGGGGTGGCGAACTGGCTGTTCTTCACATTGGCGGCCACATCGATGAGATCCTGCTTCGAAGCGACATCCTTCACGCAGTAGTCCCACTCCTTCTGAACGTCGAGCTGAGTCTCCAGAGGCTTCATAGCCAGAGCCTTCACGCCCTTCTTGCCGGGGCAGACATCCACGCAGTTGCCGCAGCCGAGGCAGTCGAGCACATCGACCGACTGGATGAAGCGCATGCCGGCAAACTGCTTGCCAATAGCGGGGATGGTGGCGTCTTCGCCGAAGGGAGCAGCAGCCATCTCGCTGGCGTCAAGCACGAACGGACGGATAGCGGCGTGGGGGCAGACGTATGCACACTTGTTACACTGGATACAGTTCTCCTCGTCCCATTCGGGTACGAAGGCTGCCACGCCGCGCTTTTCGTAAGCGGCGGTGCCGTTGTGCCATGTGCCGTCGGCGATATCCTTGAAGTCGCTGACTTTCAGCAGGTCGCCGTCCTGACCGTTGATGGGGCGCACAATCTTGTTGATGAACTCGGGAGCGTCGTCGGCCACGTGAGCCTCAACCTCGAGATTCTTCCATGCGGGATCTACGTCGAGCTTGTGGTACTCGCCGCCGCGATCCACGGCTGCATAGTTCTTGTCGACCACATCCTGACCCTTCTTGCCGTAGCTCTTGACGATGAATTTCTTCATCTGCTCAACGGCCAGATCAACGGGGATAACCTCGGTGATGCGGAAGAATGCGCTCTGGAGGATGGTGTTGGTACGGTTGCCAAGGCCGATTTCCTGAGCGATCTTCGTAGCGTTGATATAATATACGGTGATGTTGTGGTCAGCGAAGTATTTCTTCACCTTGTTGGGAAGATTCTTGGCCAGCTCCTCGCCCTCCCAGATGGTATTGAGAAGGAAAGTACCGTTGTCGCGCAGACCGCGGGTGACGTCATACATGTGGAGATAAGCCTGCACGTGGCATGCCACGAAGTTAGGCGTATTCACCAGATAGGTGGAGCGGATGGGGGCATCGCCGAAACGGAGGTGTGAGCAGGTGAAGCCGCCCGACTTCTTCGAGTCGTAGGCGAAGTATGCCTGGCAGTATTTCGGGGTGTTTTCGCCGATGATTTTGATGGAGTTCTTGTTGGCACCCACCGTACCGTCGGCGCCGAGGCCGTAGAATTTAGCTTCGTAGGTGCTCTTGTCGCCGAGGGCTACTTCTTCGGGGAGGGGGAGCGAGGTGAAAGTCACATCGTCGACGATACCCACGGTGAAGTGGTCTTTGGGCATGGGGAGAGCGAGGTTTTCAAACACACCGATGATCTGGGCCGGGGTGGTGTCTTTCGAAGCCAGACCGTAGCGGCCGCCGACGATCAGCGGGGCGTTCTCCTTGCCGTAGAAGCATTCCTTTACATCGAGATAGAGCGGCTCACCGCTGGCGCCGGGCTCTTTGGTGCGGTCGAGCACTGCGATGCGCTTGGCTGTGGCAGGCACAGCGGCCAGGAAGTGCTTAGCCGAGAAGGGACGGTAGAGATGCACGGATACCAGACCCACCTTCTCGCCTTTTTCTACCAGCGAGTCGATGGCTTCCTGAGCAGCCTGTGTCACCGAACCCATGGCGATGATTACGCGCTCGGCGTCTTCAGCACCATAATAATTGAACAGACCGTATTTGCGGCCGGTGATTTCGGAGATCTTGTTCATGTACTCCTCGACGACAGCGGGCACATTGTTGTATGCCACGTTGCTGGCTTCGCGATGCTGGAAGAAAACGTCGCTGTTCTCAGCCATACCGCGCGAAACGGGAGCCTGGGGGGTCAGACCGCGCTGGCGGAAGCGGGCCAGAGCCTCGCGGTCGAGCAGCGGCTCGAGATCTTCCTGATCTACTACCTCGATCTTCTGAATCTCATGCGAGGTGCGGAAGCCGTCGAAGAAGTTCACGAAGGGGATCGACGATTTGATGGTCGACAGGTGGGCTACGCCTGCGAGGTCCATGACTTCCTGCACGGAGCCTTCGCAAAGCATTGCGAAGCCGGTCTGGCGCACCGACATCACATCCTGGTGGTCGCCGAAGATGCTCAGGGCGTGGGAAGCCAGCGTACGGGCCGATACATGGAATACACAGGGAAGCTGCTCGCCTGCAATCTTATACATGTTGGGGATCATCAGCAGCAGACCCTGCGATGCGGTGTAGGTGGTGGTCAGCGCACCGGCCTGCAGCGATCCGTGGACCGCACCGGCGGCGCCGCCTTCCGACTGCATTTCCTGCACGAGCACTGTCTCGCCAAAGATGTTTTTGCGTCCGGCAGCAGCCCATTCGTCGACATATTCAGCCATCGTCGACGACGGGGTGATGGGATAGATGGCAGCCACTTCGCTGAACATGTAGCTAACATGAGCAGCTGCCTGGTTGCCGTCACAAGTCAAGAATTTTTTTTCTTTACTCATAGGGGTTGGTTTGTTATGTGTAGTGTATTTTTTCTTCTGTCAGAATTATCCGGCAAATTTAATGATTTTTTTTGTTAAATCGCGGGCTTATACCTATAAAAAGGGTTAGATGACAGCAAAAATTTCATCGGCGGCATCAGTAGTCCGGACGAAAAAAAAGTCGTCATCACGACGACCTTTTTCCTTTAAACCTTTATCTTAATCTAATACTATGAAAAACACACATGCAAAGGAAATACTTTATTTTGAACCTCGCAATAGGTAATGTGTGTTTTTAACACTTATTTTATGTTTTGTGGCTAAATTATCTACAAAACGCGCCGTTTTGCATCAAATTTGGATACAAAACGTCAACAGAGTAAGCTTTTAGTCGAAATTTCCGCCATTTTGCTTAACTCAGACAAAGCGATAATTACCGGTCAGGCCTTGACCGCGGTGTAGATAGCGCACACTCCGAAAGTGAGCCTGCTCACGCGCGCATCCTTCAGCCCGACGCTGCGCATCAGCTCCAGCATCTTCTCCCCGCCGGGCATGGCGGCGATAGATTCGGGCAGATAGGTATAGGCACGCGAGTCTTTCGAAATCAAGCGTCCCACCAGCGGAATCACGCGCCTGGTATGCAGATTGTAGAACGGACGCACCCACCGCGACTCGGGTACGGCAAGCTCTATCACGCAAAGCCGTCCGCCCGGGCGAAGCACCCGCGCCATCTCCCTGTATCCGCAGAGCAGATTCTCGAAATTGCGCACTCCGAACACCACCGTCACGGCATCAAACTCGCCGTCGGCCATCGGCAGATGCAGGCAGTCGCCCTGAAGCAGCGTCACGCGGTCGCCGAGTCCGGCTTTACCCACTTTAACGCGCCCCTCGGCGAGCATCTCCTCGCTCAGGTCAATACCCGTCACCTTAGCCTGAGGCAGGCGGCGCGCCAGAGCTATCGACATGTCGGCCGTACCGGCAGCCACGTCAAGAATTGACTTCGGCGAGTCAGCGGCGACAAGGTTCACCCCCTTGCGGCGCCACAGGCGGTCGATGCCCATGGTCATGGCGCGGTTCATAAAGTCGTAGGCCGGCGCGATGGAGTCGAACATCTCCTCCACCTGCGCCGTCTTTTTGCGCGTATTGTCGTATGGCTTGATGGTTTCAGGCCCGGAACTTTGCATGATTGGCTTACATATAAGGCGTTAGTCGCGGCGGAGCCGGGGCGTCAGTCGCGACGGGTACGGGTTTAGTTGCGGAGCATATCCAGGCAGCTCAGCACATTGTCTTCGATGCGGCTCACCAGGTCGGTCTCGGGAGCTTTGATGAATTTGCGGCCTGTAATGTGCTCATACAGCTCGATATAGCGGTTGGACACCGATTTGCAGAATTCGGGCGTCATCTCGGGCACCTTCTGTCCGGCTTTGCCCATAAATCCATGGTCGATAAGCCATTGGCGCACGAATTCCTTGGAGAGCTGACGCTGGGGTTCGCCCTTGCGGAAGCGCTCCTCATAGCCTTCGGCATAGAAGTAGCGCGACGAGTCGGGCGTATGGATCTCGTCGATGAGCACCACTTCGCCGTTGCGCTTGCCGAACTCATATTTTGTGTCGACCAGAATCAGCCCCTTTTCCGAGGCCATGGCCTGGCCGCGGGCGAAGAGCTTACGGGTGTAGCCTTCCATCTTCTTATAGTCTTCCTCGCTGACAAGCCCCTGAGCGATGATCTCTTCACGCGAGATGTTCTCGTCGTGCCCCTCGGCGGCCTTTGTGGTCGGGGTGATGATGGGTTCGGGGAAAGCCTGATTTTCGCGCATCCCTTCGGGGAGCTTCACTCCGCAGAGCTCGCGGGCACCGGCGGCATATTCGCGCCAGGCGCTTCCGGTGAGGTAGCCGCGGATAATCATCTCCACGGGGAAACCCTCGCAGCGGTAGCCCACGGTCACCATCGGATCGGGAGTGGCCAGACGCCAGTTGGGCACGATGTCTGACGTAGCTTCGAGGAATTCCGTAGCTATCTGATTGAGCACCTGACCCTTATAGGGTATACCTTCGGGCAGTATCACGTCGAAAGCCGAGATGCGGTCAGTAGCCACCATCACCAGCAGGTCGTCGCCGATGGAATAGACGTCGCGCACTTTACCGTGGTACACACCGTTCTGTCCGGGAAAGTGGAAATCAGTTTTTGTCAAAGTTGCCATGAGAAATGGGAGTAAATGGTTGATGTATTGAAAAAGAATGATCTGTCAGGGAGATGCTCAGCAGCCGCCGGGTCACTGAGCGGAGGATTCGGCGGCAGCGGCGGCATCTTCGGCGGCAGCAGCCAGCTTCTCGGCTTCCTCGGCGAGCTTGCGCTCGTCGTCGTAGGCCTGATATGCCTCCACGATGCGCTGCACAAGCTGATGGCGCACGATGTCTTTCTTGCTGAATTCCACCTTGCCGATGCCGTGAATATCGCGGAGCACACGAAGAGCCTGCACAAGGCCGGAATTGACCGTGCGCGGCAGGTCGATCTGAGTCACGTCGCCGGTGATAATCATCTTGGCGTTCATGCCCATACGGGTCAGGAACATGCGTATCTGGTGGGTGGTAGTGTTCTGAGCCTCATCCAGCACAATCACGGCGTCGTTGAGTGTGCGGCCGCGCATGAAAGCCAGCGGGGCGATCTGAATCACCTTGGTCTCCATATATTCCTTGAGCTTCACGGCCGGAATCATATCCTCCAGGGCGTCGTAGAGCGGCTGCAGATAGGGGTCGATCTTATCCTTCATGTCGCCGGGGAGGAATCCGAGCTTCTCGCCCGCCTCGACGGCCGGACGCGAAAGTATGATCTTGCGCACCTCGCGGTTTTTCAGCGCGCGCACAGCCAGGGCTATGGCCACATAGGTCTTGCCCGTACCGGCAGGCCCGATGGCAAACGTGAGGTCATTGTGCATGAAAGTGTCCACCAGCTGCTTCTGCGTAGCGGTGCGGGCGCCGATGGGCTTGCCGTTCACCCCGTAAATAATCACATCAGGCGATGCGGCGTCGCGTGGGGGCTCCCCTTTTACTATGTCGAGGATGGCTTCTTCGGTGAGCTTGTTGAATTTGGCGCAGTGGGCTTCGAGCTCCTTGATTTTCTTTTCAAACTGAGCCGTCTCTTCCTCCTCGCCTATCACCTTGATGACAGAGCCGCGGGCGGCCATCCTCAATTTTGGGAACAGATTGCGGATGAGCTGCATGTTGGCGTTGTTCACGCCATAGAAACTGGCCGGATCGGCGCTGTCGATAATTACAATTCTTTCAATCATCAGAGGTTATTGAGATTTAGAATCGCGGGGGCGACTGGCCCGGGCCGCAAATTCCGATACAAATTTACAAAAATTTCTCTATATCATTACAACACCGGCGCTCAGCGTAAGTTTTAGAGCAGGCAACATATATTGTCGAACCGGCTTTAACTTTCAACTTAACTTCTCTTAACTCGCCGGGGAACGATTTTTGCACTGCAATGTCCTATCTTTGCCCCACTCTCGGAATCGCCCGCCTATACGTTCGCGGGATCGTCCGCCAAACCAACGGAATCGTCCGCCACACTCACTGACTTCCACCGATGCTGAAGATATACAACCCCGACTTCTCCTCGTCGCTTGAGCTCATCTACGCCGACGACGGTATCCGCGCCGGCTTTCCCAGCCCTGCGCAGGACTACATCACCGAAACCATCGACCTCAACCGTACGCTCATCGAGCATCCGGCCGCCACATTCTATGCCCGTGTGGTCGGCGACTCGATGTCGGAGGAGGGGATTGAGGAAGACGATATTCTGGTCATCGACCGCTCGCTCGAAGGGGAGCACGGCGATCTGGCCGTCTGCTGCATCGACGGCGAATTCACCCTCAAGCGGCTGCGGTTCATGCCCGACGGTCGCCTGCTACTGATGCCCTCCAACCGCAAATACAAGCCCATCGAGGTCACCCCCGAGTCGCGCTTCGAGGTGTGGGGCATAGTGGTCTACACCATCAAAGCCAACCGTCGCCGCCACCACAAGCGCTGGTAGCCGCCCCTCCCCTTCCCTACTGCTAACTGCTAACTGCTAATTGCCATGGTCGGTCTGATAGATTGCGACAACTTCTTCTGCTCGTGCGAGCGAGTGTTTCGGCCCGACCTGGCCGAAACGCCCGTGGTTGTGCTCAGCAACAACGACGGCTGCGTCGTGGCGCGCTCACGCGAGGTAAAGGCCATGGGAGTGCCCGAAGGGATGCCCTACTTCGAGATGATGCAGAAGTATCCCGACGCCGGCATTGTGGCTTTTTCGTCGAACTATGCGCTCTACGGCGACCTCTCGGCGCGCGTCATGTCGATTCTGCGCCAGGAAGCGCCCGATGTAATCCAATATTCCATCGATGAGGCGTTTCTCGACCTCGAAGGGATACCTCTGGAGCAGCTCCGGCCCTGGGGCGAGGCGCTATGCCGCAAAGTGCGCAAATGCACCGGAGTACCCGTCAGTCTCGGCATCGCCCCGACCAACACTCTGGCCAAAATCGCCAGCAAATTTGCCAAGCGCTACCCGGGCTACAACAAATGCTGCATCATCGCCGACGACGTCCAGCGCGAGAAAGCCCTGAAACTCACGCCTGCGGGCGATGTGTGGGGCATCGGACGCCGCATAGCGCGCTCGCTGGCTGCCGCCGGAGTGGTCACGGCCTACGATTTCACCATGCGAGAGCCGGCTTGGGTGCGCAATAAGTACCACGTCACGGGTCTGCGCACCTGGGAGGAGCTTCGCGGGATGCCGCGCATCGAAATCGACGCCATGGACGCGCGCACGAAGCAGACGATAGTGACCAGCCGCAGCTTCCCGGGGATGATTACCGAACTGGGCGACATGCGCAGCCACGTATCGAACTATGCCGCCCGCTGCGCCGCCAAACTGCGCCGCCAGGACTCAGTATGCTCCACCCTGACGGTGTTTATCCAGTCGAACCATTTCCGGCCCGACCTGCCGCAATACGACCGGAGCGCATTTTATACCTTTCTGACTCCGACCAACACCACTCCAGAGCTGGTCACAGCCGCCATGCGTGTGCTCAAAGCCATCTACCGCCCCGGCATCTGCTATAAGCGCGCCGGCATCATGGTGTCGGGCATATCGTCGGCACGGGCCATCCAGCCCGACCTGTTCTGTTTCGACCCGGCGCTGCGCGACCGGTTCAACCGCGTGTCGGCAGCCCTCGACGCCGTAAACCGCCGCGACGGAGCTGACACCCTCGTCATGGGAGTGCAGCAATATTCCGAACTTGCGCCAGACGGCCGCTCCGTAAAGTTCGTCAACGCCATACGCCGCGCCCGCAAATCGCCCGACTACACCACGCGCCTCGGTGCCTTCTGCCTGCGCTGACCCCGACAGCACGGCCCGCGCCCGAAATCCACGAAACAAGCCACAGAAAGGCCAACGGGCCCGCCCCTGAAAAAGCCGACGGCCCCGCCCCTGAAAAAGCCGACGGCCCCGCCCCTGAAAAAGCCGACGGGCCCGCCGGGAGGTTTCTCCCGACAGGCCCGCAGGTAATGCGTAAGTAATTTTCGCGATTTGCGATCAGGCGCCGAGGGCAGTTTCAACAGCTGCTGCCCAGTCTTCATCGCTGACACCGGTCACTGACGAATCATTGAATGAAGGATCGTTCTGGAGAGCAGCGATCTCTTCTGAGGAGAGATTCTTCTCAGCAGATGCGATGGGGAGATCCTTAACCTTGCTCAGGTCGGCTGTTGCGTCGACGGGCAGACCCTCTTCGGTGAAGTTTTTCTGGTAGGCTTCCACCAGTTTCTTCTGCTGGCCGAGCGATTTGTTGACTTTGCGGATATTGTTCATATCCCCGATGCTGAGGCCAAGACCTGCGAGCACGCCTGCGCCTGCGCCGATGGCTGCGCCCTTAGCGCCACCCTTGGCAAAACCTGCCAAAGCGCCTACGGCTGCACCCGAGCCGACCTTCTTAATGATGGCGCCGGTGAGTTTCTTCACAGCGTCCTGCTGAGCCTTCACGGCTTCTGCGCTGCGGATGTTGCCGTTCTGGTCAACGAGCAGATAGCGCTTCTGGGCGGTGCCGTCAGCATTGAGCACGGGGTTGCCGTTAGCGTCGGTGATGGCATATTCCTTCACTTCGTAGACGGGCAGATTGTTGAAGTCGATTTTCGACAGAGCGGTCTCCTTCTTTGTGGAGTCGTTGGCTTCGGTGGTTTCAGTGGCATTAGCCGTATCCTGAACGGTCTTTGTCACAGCAGATGTGGTATCTGCCACTTTGTTGGCTGCTTTCTTTACTTTCGAGAAGAAATCAGCCGACATCACGCCGGTGCCAAGCACTACACAGGCAGCTACTGCGGCGATTTTCATCATTGCTTTCATGTGGATTGATGGTTTAAAAAAGTTTATGGTAATTTCAGTAATTTCACTTTTCCGGCGCGGTGTACATCTTGATGCGGATCTGGCGCTTATTGAAATCGTCGGCGGGATTGGCCAGAATTTCGCGCATGGTATAGTATTTGGTCTTCACATCGCCGGCGGCCGACGTCGGGCGGAACACTATGGCCGTGGGGAGGTTGGCGCGGTCGAACTTAAGGTCGATTTCGCCATTGGCATCCGTAGAGTCGAGCTGCTTGTAGTCTGACGACTTTGCCACGAGTTTGCGGAATTTCTTCTCCGTAGCGCTGTCTTTTTCGGTAGGCAGACCCTGACCGTAGTAGGCCCATACCTCGGCGCCCGGGATTGGGCCGCCTTCGAAGAAACCGGAATAATCGTTGACGAATTTAACCACTGTGAAATGCACCTCCAGCGGCTGATTGGCTATCATCTTTTCAAGGATAGCGATCATGCGGGCATAGAAATCGGTGGGGTTATAATTCTGAAGCCGTGTGTACTGGTCGATTCCGGCATTGGCATAGCGCACCAGATCGGCCTGCGAGGCGGTGCCGCTTTTCTTCATCGCCATCAGCTTGTCGACCACAGCCTTGCTCAGACGCTCGAAATAGAGACACGAATCGCTCATGGCCACATAGTTGCTGAGCATCAGCAGGTCGTTGCGGTCCACGTCCTTGGCCTTCAGCGCCTTCTCGTAGCTTTCGCGGGCATGAACATAGTCGCGCTTTGCGAAAAACTGGTTGGCGGCCAGCAGGGCGTCGTTGCTCTCAGTGGAGTGCACCTCCTTGATTACCGTCAGGGGGATCACAGCCCACACCTTCTTGGCGCGCGGCGACAGGTTAGCCACGTCGATTTTCTCCACGTTCGTACCGTTGGCGTGCACCATGATGTATCTCATCTGGTCAAGCTCCTTGACGGCGGCGTCGCGCTCAATCTCCAGAGCTTCCTGGGCGTCGATGTCGGCCATCGAGGGGTTGGACGCGCCTTTGAGCTTGGCGTTGATGACGTCTAGATCTTTCTGAGCCTTGTCAGCGCGGGTGCGGGCAGCGTCGATCGTGGCGATGGGGATTACCACGGAGATAACCTTCACCGTCTGGTCTGAAGGCTTCACGCTTTCGGTCACCTGGGCGTTCAGCGCCTTGGGGACCACCACCTTCAGGCCGTCGAGGCTTCCCGACACCTCCACCTCGCCATATTTGGCATCGAGGTAAGCATCGTTGGGCGCACTCTGGTCGTCGAGCTTGATGGGATTCTCGAACTCGTCGATAATGTAGGCCGAATAGTTGTTGGGCTTTACCTCAGCCGTGATGCTGATGCGGTTGGGGTCGCCGAGTTTGCTGATTTCAATCTTGGGGTTGGGGGTAAATTTCGGGTCGACAAGGACGTCGTACTGATAGAAGCCGTCGGCGTTCTGCCCTCTGGGCGCTATGCGAGCCGAAGGGTCGTTGGTGACATAGGCCGTAAGGTTGGAGATTTTCGAGAGGAGCTGCACACCGCCGGCGCCGCGGAGGTCGCCGAAGCTGTCGTATTCGTCGGCGCGCTGGGCATTGATGTACTTCGACTGGGCCGAGGCCGACACGACGGCTACACACGCCAGCAAAATTGCAAGGAGCTTTTTCATAATCAGCTTGTATGATGCTCTATATCAGATTGGTAAAATCAGAGGTCGAAACCGCCGAGGGTCGAGATGGAATTGTCGGGGGCCTGACGCTGACCGTTGACAAATTCGGGTTGCCACGTGCGCACATGGATGATGGGGTCGCCGCCGTCCTGCGGGAATTCCCAGAGCAGGAAGAGGTAGCCTTCATCATTGTAGTTGCTCGACTTCCACGATTGCTGCACGCGTACGCCGTACATGTTGGGGTGAAGCTTCGAGCGCGTGATGCCACCGCATCCTCCGGCCGAATCCTCATCAATGGGGTTGAACTTCACGTCGATCCACTTATTGCGGGCGAAAGCGCGGCGCAGCTTGGCGATGTAGCGCTGCTTGTCCATCTGGTCGTAGGTGACCTTCTGCGCGTAGGCCGAGCCGTCGTTGGAGCGCACCGTGACCACATTGCCGGTGATAATCAGCGCATCTTCGGAGAACATGCGGTCGATCGTCTCGATATCTTTCTTATTGTAGGCCGTGCGGAAGCGCTCCATATACTGGAGGATGATCATCTGCTGCTCTTTCTCAACCACATCGCCGCAATGGGCCATGCTTTCCGACATGTGGGCGTCAAGAGCAAAGCGGAAGTCGGTGATGGTGCCGTTGCGGTCAAATTCCACCACAGCCTCCTGATAGTTGCCCATACCGAAGTCTTCGCCTTCCGGAGTGATAATCAGAGGAATATGACTGACCATCATGTTGCCTTCGCGAAACACCCACACTTTTTCAGCCACATAATCGTCGTCGCAATAGAACGGGGTCACGGCCCAGATGCGCGCCAGCGATTTCTTGGCGAAATCGTCCATCTTAAGATCGCGCACCACCACCGGCTCCTTCAGGCCGTTGGCGCGGTTGATTTCGGTGAGGGCTTCGGCAAGGTTGCGCTCGGCGACAGCCACGGCAGGCGTGCGTTCAGTGCCGGCATCTGTCAGAAGCGACACTTCGATATTCTCTGCTTCGGCGGAAAATCCCACCATGGCCAAAGCCAGCGGGAGGATGTATTTAAGAGTTTTAAGTATCATCATATTAATGTTTTAATCAAGAGGAACAAAGAGCGGCATCACTACCGCAGGGCATCAGTGGGCCACTTCGAAGCCGATAGCTCCGCAGCCGGTGTAGTTTGTCACGCCGTCGGGTTGGCCGGTGGCCACATTCAGGCGTTCGGCGCCCGGGGTGAGCACAGCCACCACCTCGCCGCTGCGGTTGTAGACGGCCAGATAGCAAGCTTCGGGGTTTACGAGCTTGGCATAGCGGGCGTAATCCTTGATCTTACCGGCGGCTTTGGCATCGGTGATGGCCTGTGCCAGCTTGTCGTAAGCCTTGATGGCGGCAATCTGATTGACTATTTCGGGATAGACCACCGAAATCTGCACCGGCGACGGCTGAGAGCCCTCACCTTCTATCTTCGGATGCGACACGGCAGCTGCCGAGGCGCCGGAAGCCACCACCTGCACATTGTCCGCTCCCATCACGTCAGATTTCTTCACATACAGGAAGCAGCGGTACATGTTGCCGCGCGGCATGGCTATCTCGTCCATGTTTCCGGCCACGTTTTTGGCCAGATAGGCCGCACTGGCACTAAGTTTTTTCTGGGTCTTGGCCCATGCCTCGATTTCAGCATTGAGGCCGCTCTGAGCCATAGTGCGGGCGTCGGCTTCGGTAGGAGCCGTCACTTCGTAGTAGATATACGAGTTGCTTTTCTTTATGCGTACGATTTCCTTCTTCTGAGCGTCGGCCGACTGCGGGCTATCGGCGGCGACAGCATCGGTGGCCAATGCCGATCCGAGGCTTACGACGAGGCCACAGACGGCGAAGCGGAATAGGCCGGAGATATTGTTTAGCTTCATAATGCTATGTTTAGAGTTGCTCCTGTGTTTGAGGATCGCTCCTTATCACTGACGGGTACACTGATCAGGGCTGCTCCTTATGGGTATTGATTATGGCTGCTCCTTTATGTCGTGATAGAAGAAATCGTCGGTCATAAAGTGCAGGGGGACATACGCGTAAAGCGTAGCTTTCAGCGGCGCGGCCACTCCCTGAAGTATTTCCATGGGAAATTCTACGGAGAGCACATGATTGTAGGCCAGCGAAGGATTGAAGGCGAACAGCGTGCCGCTCACCTTTTCGGGGCTCTTGGATTTTATACCGAAATAAAGTCCGCACCCTTCCGAGCGGCAGAACTCCAGGAATTGGCCCAGAGTGACGTTAAGCTTTTGATTCCGGTAGCCGTAGCAATTGACAGTCAGGTCGATGGGCAGCGGCACGGGCGACTGGCCGGTCAGCATGACGTTTGTGGTCGAGCGTGTGGCCATATCGGGCGAACAGATCAGCGACAGGACGCTGTCGACATCCTCCACATAAAGGGTCGATGAAATCAGCGGGCTCAGATACGGCTTCCCTTTAAGCTGTCCGCGCCCGTCGCCGCCCACAAGCAGCTGGCGCTTGTCTTTTACAGCCACCAGGTCGATCGGCCTCACCTCGGGAAAGGTGGGGAGGGTTGCGATGAGGTTCTGCTCAAGCTCTTCGGCATCAGCGCCGATAAGCAGCTGGCAATCAGCGGGTATGCTGACGGTCAGAACGCCCTGCGGGAGGGTCCATGTGGCCATGAATCCCTTCATGTCGCCGGTGCGAACGCTGAAGGGGGTGGCGGGACTGATATCTTTGAGCCATTCCATGCGGCCTTCGGCCAGATATACGCGGTCGATGGCCATGATTTGCTCCGGAGTCTGATTATTGGGGTTCAGATTCAGATCGAGGCCGAGCAGATAGCGCTCCATAAAGTCGGTAAAGCGCGGCATACCGACCATTTGGGCCGCTTCGGGGGTAAACAGTGCGTATCCGATATGGGCGATGGTGCCTGCGGAATCCACCCTGACGTGGAGCGGCCTCCCGCGATAGGAGAAGCCGTCGTTATCGCCCGGATGAAGTCCGTCGGCTATCTTCAAAGCCTTGGCAAAAGAGGCCAGCTGAAGAGTGCGGCATTTTGTCGGGGCTTTTCCCTGTAGCTTCTCGGCGGGTGCCTGTTCCGATGCGACAACTTTGCCCCCGGACAATACCGGGGACAAAGTTATCAGCAGTGCGGTTATGATAGTGTATAATCTCACCGTATCGAGGAGTTACAGATTTATGATTACGGACGGATACCGGTCACGTCGCCGTCGTGGCTCCAGAGGCCTGTACCGCCGGAAATGCGGCCGTCGCGGAATTCACCTTCGTAGGTGTCGCCCGGGTTGGCAACGAAGTCTTTCGAAGGCACGATCTGCTGGCTGCGGGTGTAGGTGATGGTGCCGTGGCCGTGAGGCTTACCGTTTTTGAGATCGCCGGTATATTTACCGTAAGGGAGGGTGATGGTACCGTAGCCGTTCTGAGGAGCAGGCTCAGGACCTTTGATTCCTCCACCTTTGTTACCACCATTCTTTCCACCGGTTTCTACTTGCGGTCCCTCAGGCTCTGCAACTACCGTATCTACCTCTCCTGCAATAGTATCGGGGCCTCCGGTCACTACCTCTACGGAATCAACAGGTACAGGTTCCGGCTCCGGAGCGTTCTCGCTCTTGCCGGGAAGGAGGGAAAATACGGCTACGCCGATGAGAGCAGCAGCTCCGACGCCACCGATGGCATACAGCGGTGCCTTCGATTTTTTCTTGGGAGGAGGACATTCGTGAAGGGGTTTGCCACACTCGGGGCAGACGAAGTCGCCACGAACGGAAATCTGCTGGACTTCGCGGGTCTTGCATTTGGAGCATGTCTCGGTCAGACATTTGCCGTAGCGATAACGAAGATGTGAATCTTTTCTTGGACTTGCCATTATTTGATGATTTTATCTTGGATTAAAGTTTGTAGTGGCCGGAGATTCCGGAGCCTTTTGACCGCTCCGGAATCTCCGGATGGGATTACATACCGGGCATGGGTGGAACACCGGGAGCAGCCGGCGGCATGGGAGGCATACCGGGCATGGCAGGCGGCATAGCCGGAGCGAACAGGAAGCTCAGGGCAGGCACCTGTTCAGCCAGCTGCCATGAGGGCATTCCGTCCATCCAGACGTAGGTCTGCTTGGTCATCTGGCCGTTGGTGACCAGCTGCTTGCAGGTGGCGGCATCGTAGGGGCCATACTGCTGGCCGTTGATGCTCAGGAATACATTGATCGTGGGCAACTGCTGAGGTGGAGGAGGCATGCCGGGACCGACAGTAGGCTGGCCGGAGGCTACCGGCGGCTGAGGACCGCCTACCGGGGGCTGAGGATCTGTCGGAATGGTAATCACGGGTTCCTGAACCTCCTGAGGTTTATCGACTGGGAAGATGCTCGGCAGATTCTTGCCGTTGCCTTCGCCATGGAGCAGGGTGGCATTCTGGGCGTCAGTGCCGGGATTGCCAGTGTTAATCATGCGGTCGTAGCGCTGGCTGTAATCGGCCAGCCAGTCGATGGCGCGCATCGGGAAGCAATATTTCAGCGTGAGCACCGACAGCTCATCTTTACGCGGGCTCTTGCGGTTGACCTTGATGCTGACTTTCTCGCCCAGACCGATTTCGGCCAGAAGGGCCTGCTCGAGCTTATCGGCGAATTTAACCAGTCCGGCATCGCCTTCAGGTGAAGGTATCGACACCAGGATGGTCTTCTTCTCATAGCTGGCGGGGTTGGTGGGGCTGAGCGCGCCCTCGTTGTTGCGCAGATGGAGCTGCAGCTGCGAGGGGTTGAGCTGCAGATATACGCCGCTCTGCTTGATGATAGTATGGGCGAAGGCCTTGATCTCATCGTCGCTGGTGAGCTTCTGGCGCAGCTGGGTGAGGATGTTCATGCCCAGCACTTTCTTGTCGGCTTCGATGCGCTCGGAATGTTTCTGGCGGATGATGTCGGCAAGCTTGCGGTCGAAGGCGTCGCGGATGTCTTCGATCGAGATGCTGTTGGTCAGACGGTTGAAGCTTATAAAGTCGCCTTCGGGCAGGATTTCGTTGCGCAGCTGCAGCGAGATGGCCGGCATGGTGATCTTGTCGACTTTCACGTCACGCTCAAATGCGCTCATAGCCTCTTCTTCGCATACTTCGATGATGGCGCCGCGCATATCCTCGAGCCCCTTGTTGATCTTACGCTGAGCTGTGATAAGCTTTTCGGTCTCGTCGATAGCGTCGCTGACGAGCTTACCGAAGTCGCCGATGTCTGCGTCCATATCGTTGATTTCAAGCGCAAGCTTGGCAGCGAGTTTCTTGGCGAATTCCAGAGCCACCATGCGGGTCTTGCTGGTGAAGAGGTCGCCGAGGATGGTCTGATGCTCGGCGTAGAGGCGGGCGCCCTTGTTGACCATACGCTGGAGGATGCCGAGATTCGACCAGTCGGTGAGGTTGAACTGACGGTCTTCTTCGATGGCGTTGAAGTTGTCGAGCTCCTCTTTGCTCTCTTTTTCAAGCTCTTTGCGGATTTCGGTCATGCGCTCGATAAGCAGCTTCGACACTTTCTGAAGCTCCACGATGGAGATGTCGCCCACATGCCATTTCTCGAAGAGTTCCTTCTCGATCTTATGGCGGATCTCCTTGGCCAGCTCGGGGATAGCGCGCTCCTTGCCTGCGAAATACGGCTCAACGCCCACTTCGCGGAAATGGAGGGCATAGAAGTCCTGGAGGGTGTTCTGCAGCTCGTTGAGCGGGCAGTCGGCGCTCTTGGCCTCCTCGGCATAGCCGATGGCCTTGTCATCCCAATATTCTTTGAACGAGGGATGGTCAGGATCGTCGGGAAGCACTTTCTTATTGAGCGTCAGATGGTCAATGTCGAGCATCCAGTTGGAGAGGTTTTCGGCATTGAAATATTCCTGACGGTAGTCTTTGTTGCGCTCTTCGTTGACAAAGCCCTGGTTTTCACGCCAGTTGTTGTACTTGAACTGGTAGAGGATGTCTTCGCCTACGGTGTAGGTGATATGTTTGAGGATGCGGAGCTCGGGATACATCACTCGCTTGATACCGAACGAGTTGATCTTCTTGGTGCGGGCGATGGGTATCTTGCCGTTGGCGTCGGGCTTTCCGTTTTCATCGTATTCGAAACAGAAATCGTCCATATTCTCATACTTGAATCCGCGCACCATGTCGCCGTTGACCTCATCTTCGTTGTTAACCAGGAAGATGCGTGCGAATACAAAGTCGCTGACGGTCTTGGGCAGCTCGGAGAAGGATTCCAGAGTCTGACCGTTTTCGTTTACGTTGCTGTAAAGCATCAGACCGTTGGCCACACCTTTGGCAGCTTCGCTGAATACATTGATAGGTCCGGTGCCGGTGACGTCCTGAGGCATGAACACACCCGACTGGAGAGCGTTAAGCTCCATCAGGGCAGCGTAGCCGTTCTGATAGTAACGGCCCTGGTCGATACCGCTGTGGGGCAGGTACATCTCGGGAATCATTGCGTAGACGGTGATGTTGGCCTTGGGGAAGGTCTTGCGCGTCTGCACCAGAGCATCGATGATCGAACCGGAGCCGGTGCCGCCAGCGAGGCCTGCGAAGATGTGGATATACAGTTCGTTGGTCTCACCGGAGATATCCTGACAGCGGGCGAAGGCGTCTTTGATTGAGTTTACATAAGCCTGGGCATTGGCGGCAAAGAGCAGACGGCCTGCGCGGCGCTTCTGACCTGCGGCCTGACCGAGCGAACCGATGGCGCGGCGTACGGCCTCGGCATTCTCGATGATACCTTTCACCTGAGGATAATTCTGGGGATGATCCAGAATAGCCGATACCTCGATCGACTTGATGTTGAGGAACTCGTTTTTGGTGAATGAGGCGTCCTGGCCCATCACGCGGAAATCGGGGCGCGGACGGCCGCCCTGAGGCATCATTTCGTCGGTAGAATCCACATAAACCAGCGCAACGGCCTTCTTGGCGCGTTCTTCGGGTGTGAATTCTTCGAACATTCGCATCTTGAATGCGCGGAGCACCTTGCCTCCGGTGCCTCCGAGGCCAACCAGAATATGGTTGCCGGTATTAAATGTTGTTGCCATATGATATATGATGTATTTATTTCTTCTGCATCATACGCCCCCGTGGCGCTATGTGTGCTTTCCCTTCAGCGTGGTCAGCGCCTGCGGGTGCGCGAAGCCGGGCGGGCGCCCATCCTTGTGCGCGAGGCCGGACGTGTGCGGCTCGGGCGGTGCGACTGCTGAGAGTGTTCCATGGTCTTGATTACAATTACAGCTGCGACAATGACGAAGCCCAGACTCCACATTACCCGCCGGAAGATATACCAGCGGAAATACGTGCGGCAGGCATCAGCCAACGCCTTGGGATACTGGCTTACGTTGTAACCCACTATCTCACTGCCGCCTACATAGTAGGAAAGCAGCGGATTGTTGGAGATGATGTCCTGAGTCAGAGCGTTGGTTTCGGAGTTGGTGAATACGCGGTCGGGATTGTATGCCAGATATGCGTCGACCATCTCCTGGGCGATCATTTCATAGCGCGAAATAGAGCGATAAATCGACACGGAACCGCAGATGAGGATACTCTGGAAAATCAGAAGTATGCCAAGCACGGCACCAACGATATACGACACCGGGGTAAAGGTGGCATTCTTATACCACCCCTTGATCAGGAAGAAGAACAGAGCCAGACAGGCCAACCCGAACAGAATGCCAAGAAGCACGCTGCCGGTGGAATATCGTAAGATTTCGAATAAAGCACTCATTGTTGCACAAAATGCACTAATTGGCACAAAGATATAAATAAAGGTACAAAATATGCCCCGTAAGCAGTTAATTAATGTTAACCAACGTTAACGCTACGAAACTTTTTTCACCTCTTCATCCGGCACAGATCGCGCCCCAAATCGCTCAAAATCCCGGCGCCATCGGCGGCATCCGTTCGGGAGAATCAGAATCAGGACTGAGGGCAGGTCAGCGCTGGCGGAGGACTACCCAGACCACTACCGGGATGCCCAGCAGGGCGGTGATGGCGTTGATGGGGAGGGTGAAGGCTTTGGAAATAAGGTCGCAGAGCAGCAGCACGGCGGCTCCTGAGAGGATGGTGGCGGGCACGAGCACGCGGTGGTCGCTGTTGTTGAACAGCATGCGGCTGACGTGGGGCATGGCCAGACCGATAAAACCGATAGGTCCGCAGAAGGCCGTCACGGTGCCGGCCAGAAGTGTGGTCGAGACGAACAGCAGGGTGCGCGAGCGGCGGAGATTTAGGCCCATGGTTGTGGCGTATTCTTCGCCGAAAAGCAGAAGATTGAGAGGCTTTATGGCAGCTACGGCGAGCAGAAGCCCGGCCACGACGGAAGGGATGAGGATGCGCAGCTGAGCGCCTGTGACGTCGCCGAGCGACCCCATAGTCCAGATTACGAATGTCTTGAGCGACTCTTCATTGCTCAGATACTGAAGTATTTGCACCACTGCCCCTATGCCCGATGAGAACATCATGCCGAGGATGAGTATCACCATGATATCCTTGATCCGATGGCCGGCGATGGCGATGGCGGCGAGCACGGCTGCCGATCCGATCCATGCGGCCCCGGCCACTCCGAGCGAACTTAGAGTGGCCGTTATCCCCAGCAGCGGCGCTCCGAGGATGAAGATGGCCACGCCGAGACTGGCTCCGGAGCTGATACCCAGCACATAAGGGCCGGCCAGAGGGTTGCGGAACAGCGTCTGCATCTGCAATCCGCTGACCGACAGGGCCGCTCCGGCCAGCAGAGCCACCAAAGCCTTGACCAAGCGTATATTGATCACAATCTTAGCCACCGACGGCGGGCATCCACCGCCGGAAAGGGCTCCCCATACCTGCCGCAGGGGGATACTGACGGCGCCCACCGTCAGATCAAGCAGAAACAGCATGACGGTAAGGCATCCGAGAAGAAGGAAAAGCAGACCGGTACGGGATTTCATCGCGCAGGGATTATTTGAGCTGTTTGTAATATACGAAATCTTCCTCCACAAGCTCCGGATGGAAGATTTTGACAAGATCGCGGAGCACGAGGTCGGGACGCGCCACAGCCGACTCGAAAAAGTCGTTACCTCCGGCGGCATTAGTCCGGGCGTTGGCATTATACAGGTCGCCGCGGCGGAACACCGGAGTATCGGTAAATTTAGGGCACAGCGCCGCCACTTCGGCCTGCGAAGCGGCCTGACCCAGATTAATCCAGACATCGGCATCCGAAACAAGCAGATAAGCCTCCTCCAGACTTATGGCCTCGGAGGCGTTGCCGGTGTTTTTCGAATAGATATAGTCGCCGCCGGCATCAGCTATAAGCCGGGCCACATAGTTGGAGACTGAGGGCATGAACCAGGTATCGTTGTAGGGGGTGTTGAGCATAACCTTAGGCTTCTTGCCGGCAGCCCCTGAAGCCTTAGCCTTCAGAGCGTTGTAGCGCGCAGGGATTTCTGCGAAAGTCTGCGCTCCCTTTTCGCGGATTCCGGCGGCCTCAGCCACAGCCACGATCCATTCAGCCTTGCCCAGAGGCGACTGCTCGAGGTATTCGCCGATATACATATACGGGATTCCCAGCGACCGGAGCTTACCCTCCATCATGCTTGCGCCGCTGACACCATAAAGTAGCACCAGATCAGGCTCCAGAGCCATGAGAGTCTCATAATTGACATTCCCCTCGAAGCCTACATCGGCCACACTGTCGCGGCGCGACTGAATGCGGCTGTTAGTGATGAAATCAAGGCCGGAGACACCCACCACTCGGTCGGTTTCACCCAGGGCATCAAGGAAAGCCACATGAGTAGACGACATGGCGACAATCCTGCGGGCATCGCCCTTGAGCACCTGCCCCTCGTATCCATCGGGTACATCTTCATCGCCGCGAACCACCAGCAGCTGCGTACACACGCTGTCGGCGCCCTGCCAGGGGTTGCGCACCGTAATCAGTACGCTCTGCCGCCCCTCAGCCCCGCGGATATCGAAGCCTTCGGCATATTCGGGCGTATACACCTCGCGGTCAAAGGCCGCCGCCCCATCGCCGCTCTTTCCTCCCCTGCACCCCGCGACGCATCCGGCAACGACCATCATCGCCACCATCGCCGCCATCGCCCAAATATTTACAATCAGCTTTTTCATACACTTTTATGGAGCTGAGGCTCTAACCGCTTTCAAAATTAAAATCTAAGCGCTTTCAAAATTAAAATCTAAGCGTTTTCAAAATTAAAAATAGATTCGCAAACAGGCAAGCCCTAAAAGCAAAAAACGCGCCAGGGCTCTTGGCCAACAGCCCGACTGCCTGCCTTTTCTTACTCTTTTTCAGCCTTTCCCTTTTTCTCTTCTTTTTCTCTTGTTCCCTTCTCTGTCTTCTCTCTTCTCTCCCCTCCCCTCTTCCTTCTCTTCTTTCTTCTCTTCTTTCTCTTCTTTCTCTCTTCTATACTTTTTACATTTCCTAATTTTGGAAGCGGTTAGAGCTTCAGCTCCATCCGTCATTATCAGCGATGCCATTTGACGAAGGCGGAGGCTAAGGAGTTAAGCAGAAGAGCATCGGAGCGCGTGAGGGCAGGCTGAGGCTTCAGCGCGGCGGGGTGAAGCAGGAGAAGGCGCCCCTGCGCACAGCGCTCGAAATCTGCGCCGTGTGCGTTGTCGCGTGGATGAATGGGTTCAGTGGTCAATTTTATAAACCGGCCTCCGAGGGCGTCAGCCTCATCGAATATCTCACGTTCCGCCGGCGGCAAAAGCTCCGAACGCCGGCACTCCTTCGCGTTTCAGGAGCGTAATATGATACACATCCTTTCCACGGTAATCATGGTAAAACCGGCGGTGCGTGCCCTGACCGTTCTCCCCCATCATCTCATTTGCCACCGGAGGGGAAAATCAGTCGGCTGAGGGGGCCTCCAGGGAGCGGAACATGGCGATGTCGGCTGCGGGGGAGTTACCGGGAGTGGTGAGCATATCGCCTACCATGGCACCGCTGACGCCGCCATGGAGCATCCGCAGGGTAGCTTCGCAGCTGAGGCGAGCACGTCCGCCGCAGAAACGGATGCAGAGGTCGGGGGCTACCAGGCGCATCAAGGCTGCCGAGATTATCACTTCGCGCTCCGAGAGCAAAGGCTGATGCTCCAGCGGAGTGCCCGGGATGGGGTTGAGAAGATTGAACGGGAGCGACACAGCACCTGCATCGGCACACTCTTTGGCCAGCTCCAGGCGCTGACGCATGGTTTCGCCCATGCCTATGATGCCTCCGGCACAGATTTCCATCCCGACGGCGCGGGCCGCGGCTATGGTGCGCAGCTTGTCGGCGTGGGTATGTGTGGAGCAAAGAGTCGGGAAATATGAGGAGGCAGTCTCGAGGTTGCAGTGAATGCGGCGTACACCGGCATCGTACAAGGCCTGCAACTCCTCCCGGCCGAGCAGGCCCATGGAGGCGCAGAGGCCTATCTGAGGATATTTTTCGGCGATGCGGCGATACATGGCGCCGAAACGCCCGATATCCTTCAGCGACACCTTGCGCCCGGAGGTGACCAGCGCGAACCGCTCCACGCCGCGTGAGGCGGCATCAGCCACAAGGCGCTCAAGCTCAGCCTCATCGCAGTAGAGATATTCGGCGCATCCGGTATGGTGGCAGTGCGACTGGGCGCACCATTTGCAATCTTCCGAGCAACGGCCCGAGCGGGCGTTGATGATGGAGCATGTCTGCACATGGCGCCCTGTGCGCGCTTCAGCCACGCGTCCGGCGGCGTCGCAAAGTTCAGTAATATCATCACCGTCAGCAATCGACAGCCAGAGCGCCTCGGCCCGGTCGACATCGGCGCCGATGCCGCTGAGGGCGGCGCTTTCTATTTCGTGAAGTAAAGTAAGATCCATTGCATTGCGTGGTTATACGGAATGCAAAGTTACAAAAAATCCGATTTCTAAGCCTATTTATTGTAATTGAGCCATTGGCAGCGTTCGGCCGGAGAGAATTTTTCTATGGCGTAGCGCAGAGTGGTGCGATGAATACAGCTATAGTTGGCCGCAAGAAACTCGCGCAACAATGTTGTATCCCTTTTGCCGACCTCGCGGAGCATCCAGCCGACGGCCTTATGGATGAGATCGTGCGGATGGTCCAGCAGTTTAAGCGAAATGCGGAGAGCATCCCCGAAGCGTCCGTGGCGGATAAGCATCATGGTCGACACGATGGCGATACGCTGCTCCCACAGGTCGGAACTTTGGGCCAGACGATCCAGGACAGTTTCGGCTCCATCATCCGCGGTATACCACAGCCACTGGCCTATAATATACGGGCACGACAGGTCGACCAGATCCCAATTGTTGGCCTGACGGGCATGCGCCAGATAGAAGTAGGCTATCTCCCGGCGCCTCGGCGCGCCGCCGTCGGCCCTCCCCTTTCGCGGCAACGCCGCCTTCATCTCCTCCACGAGCAGAAGGAATCCGCAGAGCCTTACCTCATGCCATGGCGAATAAAGCAGCCTCTTTATTTCCTCCGGCGGCACATGAAGCTTTGCCATTCGAGCCACGCTTCGCGTCTGCGGCACTTTCAGGCCCAGAAATTGATCGCCTTCGCCATACTCCCCCTTGCCGGTCTTGAAAAACCGGCACAGCACCTGCCGCTGCTCCTCGTTGCGCATCTGCGTCAGGGCTTCGATTATATCCTCTGCAGTATACGTCATAGTGTCAGGCTGTCATCAATTTTTTTCAAAGGTAGGTAATTTACCCGATATTTTAAGAACAGAGGGAAAAATTACGAGTCTTGCGTAAATTTTACACAAAAATGTTTGGTGGTATAAAATATTTAGTTTAACTTTGTGGCGTAAAAATTACACAGGACTCATGGACGAAAAGAATTATTGCTACAAATATCCTCATCCGGCGGTCACCACCGACTGCGTCATTTTCGGATTCGACGGCATGAGACTCAATGTGCTCCTTATCGAGCGCGGCATCGAACCCTACAAAGGCCGCTGGGCCTTCCCGGGTGGATTTCTAAATATGGACGAGACAGCCGAAGAGGGAGCCAGACGCGAGTTGAAAGAGGAGACGAATCTTACGGCTGAATACATCGAGCAGTTTCACACCTTTTCCGACCCGGACAGGGATCCTCGTGAGCGCATCATCACCATCGCTTATCTTGCACTGGTGAAGCTCCAGACGGTGGAGGGAGGCGACGATGCAGCCAAAGCGCAATGGTTTCCCCTGGATAAGATTCCTCAGCTGGCCTTCGACCACGATCTGATTCTCCGCAAGGCCACGGAACATCTTCGCGAGCGTATCCATTTTCAGCCTGTCGGGTTCGACCTTCTTCCGGAAAAGTTTACCCTCAAACAACTTCAGATGCTTTATGAGGCGATACTCGGCGTGCGCTTCGACCGCCGCAACTTTGCCAAGAAGATGCTCCACTCCGAACTGCTGACCCAGCTCGACGAGACAGTATGGCCCACGCCCAAGCGCGAAGCCAATCTCTTCAGTTTCAACAAAACAAAATACGACGAACTCAAACAAAAAGGCTTCCGCCTTGAATTTTAACCACTTAATCTCAATCTATTATGATGTCATACAACCATTTACCGCACATATCGCCCGATATGATCACGAGCCTGAAACCCAACCAGGTGTTCGTGTTCGGCAGCAATCTCGCCGGCAGTCACGGAGGTGGAGCAGCCCGTCAGGCATTCGAAAAATTCGGCGCAAAATGGGGCGTCGGCGTCGGCCCGACCGGCCAAAGCTATGCCATCCCGACCATGCATGGCGGTTTGAGCGCAATTCAGCCCTATGTAGAGCAATTTCTGGAATATGCCAAAGCGAATCCGGATAAGGAATTCCTTGTGACCCGCATCGGATGCGGAATTGCCGGATTCACCGACTCGCAGATGGCGCCGCTGTTTAAAGCCGCTCTCGCCATCCCCAACATCGCTCTCCCGGCGCTCTGGTGGAAAATTCTGACAATGCAATATTCACGTTAACACCCCGATTACTATGTTAGGCGCAATCATCGGCGACATCATCGGCAGCAGCCGCGAGTTCAGTCCGACAAACGATTACAATTTTGAGCTGTTCACCGACCGCAGCGGTTTCACTGACGATACGGTCTGCACCGTCGCAGTAGCTGACGCTCTGCTCACAGACGAGCGGTTCGGCACTCATCTGCACGACTGGTGCCGACGCTACCCTCACCCCAAAGGCGGCTACGGAGGGAGGTTCGCCCAGTGGGTAGCCTCCGACCATCCCAAGCCTTACGGGAGTTACGGCAACGGGTCGGCCATGAGGGTCAGCCCTGCAGGGTGGCTGGCAAGCGACCCGGAGATGGCCGCATGGTTAGCTGCATACTCAGCCATGTGCACCCACAATCACCCCGAGGGGATAGCAGGCGCACAGGCCGTAGCGCTGGCCATCTACCGGCTCCGCAACGGCCAGGACCTCAGTGAGCCGTTCAGTATCTATGGCATGGAACCTGACGGCCACTTCAACCTCAATCAGTATCGCGGCCATTTCGACGAGACATGTCAGGGCACTGTGCCTCCGGCGCTGTGGATCGCAGAGCATAGCTCCTCTTTTGAAGACGCCATCCGGCAGGCTGTAAGCCTCGGGGCTGACGCTGACACCATCGGCGCCATTGCCGGCAGTATGGCCGAAGCCAAATGGGGCATCCCCGAATGGATGAAAATCAAGGCCATGAGCTATCTCCCGCCCGAGATGAAGGCAGTGGTCAACGCTTTCTATAATGCAGTAGCCCAAAGGCGTTAGAGCCTGTTCGACAATATTGTCTAACCGGCTCTTAACCAACCCTAACCATAAAAATCAACTTTATACCAATCCAAAAACTTTCCAAACCGCAAAATACCACTATCTTTGCATACAATCAGCTCAGCACCCCTAAATTCCTACTATGTATAAATCAATCATTATTTCTCTGGCAATTTTGCTGAATTTTGCATCCGCGGCTGCATACACTCCGGCAAAAGTCAACATCATGACCACATGGGGCGAGAACATCGACCCCGCAAACGTGTGGAACAAGTATCCGCGTCCCGCCATGAGCCGTGACCAATGGCAAAATCTCAACGGACTCTGGGAATATTCCATCCGCCCCGTCGGCGAGGATAAGCCCAAGAAGTTCGACGGAGAAATCCTCGTGCCGTTTTGCATAGAATCAGCCCTCTCGGGGGTAGGCAAGACCGTAGGCGAAGACAACTACCTGTGGTACAAGCGCACATTCGACATCCCCTCGTCCTGGAAAGGGAAAGACGTACTGCTCAATTTCGGCGCTGTCGACTGGCAGTGCAAGGTGTGGGTCAATGGTCAGGAAGTCGGCGGCCATACCGGAGGCTACGCCCCGTTCAGCATCGACATCACCAAAGCGCTCAAAAAGAAGAAAAACGAACTTGTAGTGCGCGTGTTCGACCCCACCGACAAGGGGGAGCAGCCGCGCGGCAAGCAGGTGTCGGAGCCTAACGGCATCTGGTACACCCCTGTGACCGGCATCTGGCAGACCGTATGGCTCGAGCCCGTGGCTCCCGCCCACATCGCCTCGCTGAAAATCACCCCCGACGTCGACGCCCGCAAGCTCTCGGTTACGGCCGATGCCAAAGGTGAAGGCCTCACGGCTGTAGTCGATGTATACGACGGCTCTCAGAAGGTAGCCTCCGCCACCGGCAAAGCCGGCGAAGCCATCGATGTGGCTATGCCCGACAGCCTCAAGCTGTGGTCGACCGATTCACCCTTCCTCTACGACCTCACCGTCACGCTCCTCAACGACGGCAAAGCCGAAGACTCAGTAAAAAGCTATGCGGCAATGCGCAAGGTTGGAAAACGCGCCGACGCCAACGGAGTGGTCCGCTTCACCCTCAACGACAAGGAGATATTCCATTTTGGCCCGCTCGATCAGGGATGGTGGCCCGACGGGCTCTATACTCCCCCGAGCTACGAAGCCATGATTTATGACGTAGACAAGACCAAAGAGCTGGGATACAATATGATACGCAAGCATATCAAAGTAGAGCCCGCCCTATGGTATGAATACTGCGACCGCAACGGAATGCTCGTATGGCAGGATATGCCCTCATCCGGCCCTTCGGTCAACAGATGGAACATGCACCATTATTACGAGGGTGAGGAGAAATCCCGCAGCGAAAATGCCGACCGCCTTATCCGCGCCGAATGGGAAGAAATCATGGACGCCCTCCACAACTATCCCTCGGTCGTAGTCTGGACGCCATTCAACGAAGGGTGGGGTCAGTATAAGACCGCCGACTTCGCGGCCTGGACCAAGCAGCACGATCCCTCGCGACTGGTCAACGCAGCCAGCGGCGGCAACTTCTTCCAAGGCGTCGGCGACATCCTCGACGTCCATCATTATCCCCAGCCGCTCATCTTCCTGGCAAGCAAAGACCAGGCCAACTGCATCGGAGAATACGGCGGCATCGGCTGCGCCCTCGAAGGTCACCTCTGGACCCCCGACCGCAACTGGGGCTACGTCCAGTTCAAGACCCCGGAGGAAGTCACCGATGAATACGTGAAGTACGCTGACCTTCTCAACAGCCAGGCCGACGTGCTCTACACGGGCGCCGTCTACACCCAGACCACCGATGTAGAAGTCGAAGTCAACGGCCTTCTCACCTACGACCGCAAAGTAGTGAAAGTCAACCCGGCCCGCGTCCGCGAAGCCAACCGCCGCATCATCGACACCCACTCCCAGAAGCCCTGATTCCCCAGATTCAAAACCCTTCTCACGGCAAGGTCTTATGGCCTTCACATGAGGCTGTAAGCCCTTGCTGAAATCACAGTTCTTTAATCATCCTGACCGGGAACCTGCTAACAGGAACTTTTTCGACAACGATTTCGAGCCCATCCGTTTTTCTGTTAATTATATGACCATGAAACCGATCAAATCGCAGCAGCCAATATCCGAATCCTTCGTAAAAACTCATAAAATGACGCATGCCGATATTGGTCAGCTTGATATGTACGTGCGTATGTATGACGATTTGATAAAAAATGATGATGACAATCCTACAATCGGTGTACTACTTTGCACAGACACAGACTCAACCATAGCAAAATATTCTGTGCTCAATGAGAGCCAGCAATTGTTTGCTTCCAAATATATGCCATTTATGCCGACCGAAGAAGAACTTCGCCATGAAATTGAACAGCAGAAACGCTTCTTCCTCGAGCACCACAAAGAATAGATTGTAGATTTAAAGCCTGTTCGGCGCTAAATCTACTTTTCAAGGCGCGAGAGGATGTCGAGAATCTTTTGACCGATGCCGATGGTGTATCCCTCGGAGGCAAAGACTACCCGATTGAAGGTATCGGCTATTATTACGACAGGATAGCTTGAGCCGAACGGCCGTAGCTCTTCGGCAATGGCTGAATTGATGTCGCTGCCCACTACGACGTTGCGGGGCAATCCGGGAAATTCGCCGGTAATGTTGCCGGCGGTCTCACTGTCGTAAATCAGCATTATTTTGCCGGGCCACTTTTCAAACTCCGCAGCACACTGCGACAAGTCGTTGAGCACATGCGAGCTGGGCTCATGGTGCGACCTGATCAGAGCCAGTACATAATAGCCGCGCCCGGTGGTCGACAGCAGAGATTTTTGCTGATTGGTAGCTGCGTCGTTGTAGCGGTTTTCACTGTTGAAATTGCCTATTACCTGTATCGCGGTGGAGTCCTGACGGATGACAAGCGGCTGGACGGTGGTTTGACCTTGCGCGACCTTGAAGACGGCGCCATGTGCCATTACCGACCCGTCGGCAAGACGCTGTCCGCTTACGAGCATTGCCTGCCCGGCCGGAACATCGGCACCCCCGGCGAAAGTGCTGCTCCATGTGGCGTCCTCGCTGAAATTAAGCAGTTGCGGCTTGCCATCCTTGATTTGAGAAATCGTGAAGTGATAATAGTAGCCGGGGTCTTCGAGGCGTCCGGCCTTGCTGTATTCCAGCTTCAGAGAGCCTTTGAGCGGTTCGGCATTATCTGGCACAATGTCGTTGAACACAATCTCCCTGTCGGCGCCTTCATTGAAATAGTGAGCCGTCATGGTCACCTGGTCGAAATAGGCCGGCACGCCCAACGACCGCAGCGAAGCCACAGCGAATATGTCGCGTGAAATCGGCGGTATGTTCTGCCGGTGCAAGTAGACCTGTTCCGGAGAAATATGGATATTCTTGGAGTATGCTTCGCGGTGTTCCGCCGATATTTCGCGCGCGATGCGGTCGATCCATTTTTTCGGATCCTTCCGGTATGCTTCGCGTTCATTCTCCGGGATATGCTGCCGGAAGAAGCTCCGGTAAGGGCTGAGAGTTTCGTTGTAGACGCGCGGGCACATCACATTGCTCACGTAAAAGTCGCGGTCGCAGCCTGCGGGAATAGAATCGGCATAAAATTCGCTCAGAATTTCCGGGGTAATGTCGCGGATATCTTTCTCTGTCAGCGAGGCGAGGAAGGCCACGGCCAGAGCAGGATCTTTGGCCCGCGTCAGGAAGTCGGTTATCGCGGCATGATTGCCGTAAGCCAGCTGCAGATAGCGGACAGCCTCGTCCGGTAGCCCATGGCTGCTGACAAAGTCGGCGGCACTCTGAGCCGAATAGAAGGTAGCCATATAGGCATTCCGGATGGAGTCCTCGCGGGCAAGACGCCGGCTGTTGGCTACGCGCAGCTCGTCCGGCACATCGACCTGATTTTTCGCCTGCCGAGGCGGCACAAGGGTATAGTCGAACGTCCCGGTCCAGTCCTTGTCCTTGTCAAGCGACAGCTTCAGCGGCTGTTTGCTCCCGACTGAGCATTTGCCTATGCCGAACCGCTGGCCGTCAGGGCTGACACCCCACACGATGAGATCGCCCAGACCGGTGGTAAGCCGGGCGCGCCCCTCTTTGTCAGTGATTTTCTGTGCTATGGGATAAAATTCGGCATAATTGTAGAGCATGAAGTACACCTGCGCCCCATCTACCGGCTTGCTGTCGCGGTCGACGACTGTCACGAAAGCTGTATCGGTCTGCGCATAGTTATCGGTAACATTAATCTGGGTGGAGAATGGGTTATGAGCCAGCACTTCCTCAGGCCCGTCATAGTCGACCAGAGCGGTAGTGTTCATCAGCATACCGCGCGAGGCGGGAGCATTGAACCATGCCAGATCAAGCACAGCTTCCGGTTCGCAGGCCCCGAGAAAGTGCCATCGTCCGTCGGTCCACACCTCTACCCAGGCGTGATTGTCGTCGGTATGCGCCCAGCGCGGAGTGTATACCTGCCGGGCCGGGATACCCATCGCACGCATAGCAGCCACGCCGAGCGTCGATTCCTCGCCGCAGCGTCCGAACGAGGTACGTATCGTTGCCAGCGGCGGCGATGTGCGGGAATCAGACGGGCGGTAGGTGACGCGCTCATGCAGCCAGTGGTTGATTTCGAGCGCAGCCTGCGTCATGCCAAGGCCGGCGACCCTCGGAGTAAGAGAGTCGATCAGCACCCGTCGTGCATCGTCGAGGTGCTCATTGTTGACACGCACCGGCAGCACGAAATTACGGAATTCGCGCTCCGGCACCAGTTTTCCCCACGGCATCTTCTGACGCATGTCAAGCGCAAGAGCCACATTGCGCTCGTAAAACTCACGCGGATAGTCGAGACTGTCCGGTAATATCATCGTGGAATACAGGTAGTCGGTATATTGCCTGACCTTATCAGGGTTTGCCCCCAAGACTGATGCAGATATTGCGACCGACAGCAGAGCAGACGTGATTATGCGTTTCATAATTTCTGTATAGCTTTGAGTATTGCCTTGACTTCCGCAGCATCAGTTGTAAGCCGCGTATCGGAATAAAATTCGGAACATACACCGTCTGCAGAACATACTGCGGAAGACCTTACAGGCTTTCGGGCAGACGCATGGATTTCGTGACAACCGCTGAGCCGGACCACTTCAGCTGCGTTCGCGCTGCTGACTCCGGCAGCAGCAATGAGCGTTATGCGGCCGGCGGCGCGTTCGTTGAGACGCTTCAGCACGGCTACCCCTTCCATAGCCGACCGGGCCATGCCCGAGGTCAGCAGACGGTCAGCACCCATGCTTACGATAGCATCAAGAGCCGCAGACGGATCTGATACGCAATCGAAAGCCCGGTGGAACGTCACGCTCAACCCAAGGCCCTTGGCCCGGTCAATCAGTCCGGCACAAATGTCGGAGTCAACTCTGTTGTCCGGAGTCAGCGCACCGATCACCACCCCCGAGGCACCGCATCGTGCCGCCGTGGCAATGTCGTCGAGCATGATATCAACTTCATCGTGAGAATATACAAAATCTCCTCCGCGCGGACGGATAAGCACATGACACTTCACTCCCTTTTGCGTCGCCGCAGCACGTATAAAACCCTCCGAAGGCGTCAGTCCCCCCACCTCCAGAGCAGAGCAAAGCTCCACCCTATGTGCTCCACCCTCCGCGGCAGCCAAAACAGAGCCGATATCCCCGGCACATATTTCAAGAACATTCTCCATATCTCCAGATTGCGATATGCAAATATACGCCTTTCGCCTGAGACATTAAGCAAAAACCGCGCTTAAAGTTGGTGGGTTTGACTTATTATGGCTAACTTCGTACAAATAGAATAAATCAGTAGCGTGCGACCGTTACATTAATTCAGGGGAACTCACCGGAATATTCGATGGGGATTCTCTTGATGAATTCTTCGAAAATCTTAATGATTTGGGACTGATGAATCCGTCACTGGTATCGTATATTGAGCGGGAGGTGATTCCGAGGTATGAGCGGTTTGACGCTGCGCATCGGGTGGATCATGCTCAGATGGTAATTGAGCAAAGTCTGGATATTGCCTCCCGGTTAGTCGGCGAGCTAAAGGTTGCCAAGCATTATCCGGTGATTCAGGAAATGGTTTACGCGATTGCTGCCTTCCATGATCTGGGGCTGGAAGTCGACCGCAAGACGCATCATCTGGAATCGGGCAGGATCGTCCGGGAAACGGAACGATTGCGCGAGTGGTTCTCTCCGGAAGAAATCGAGACGATGGCTCAGGCGGTTGAAGACCATCGGGCCTCGTCCGACCATGCGCCGCGAAGCATCTATGGCAAGATTGTAGCGGAAGCCGACCGCTTCATCGAGCCGGAGAAGATTATCGAGCGCACTGTGCAGTACGGCCTCGCCAATTATCCCGAATATGACAAAGAAGGCCACTGGCAACGAACTCTCGACCATCTCCATGAGAAGTATGCCGAAGGCGGCTACCTAAAGCTATGGTTTGCCGAGTCGCCGAATGTTCAGCGGCTCGAGGCTCTCCGTAAGATTATAAAGGATGAATCCCGACTGAGGGCAATTTTCGAAAAATTCTACAACGAGTTTACTGAGCAATGAAAGCATATACATATCTCGAAAAGGGTCGGTTTGAACTGATTGACAAGCCTAAACCGGCGTTGAAGGAACCGCAGGATGCCATCGTGCGCGTTACGCTAGGAAGCATCTGCACGAGTGACCTTCATATAAAGCATGGCAGCGTGCCTCAGGCTGTGCCCGGAATAACCGTAGGTCATGAGATGGTCGGTATTGTGGAGGCTGTAGGTCCTGAGGTCCACAATGTCAAGGTAGGTGACCGTGTGACCGTGAACGTAGAGACATTCTGCGGCGAATGCTTCTTCTGCAAGCGCGGATATGTCAACAACTGCGAGTCGGAGCATGGCGGCTGGGCACTCGGTTGCCGCATCACGTCTCGATGCGCCATCCACACATGACCATGACGCAGCGCGCCGCTCAGTTTGCTCCGTTCGCAGCACTCGTTGGTCACGACAAGGCTATCGAAGAGACAGCGAGGAGAAACAAAAGAGAGCTACAACAAGCCACTTGCTGATATCTCCTCGCAGTCGTTCGATCAATGTGAGCCATAAACTTCGATGTCGCCGATACGGACGTAGCCGTCCGTGCCTCCATTTGTGACATTTATGCGGACGAAGCGTGCTTCGATCGGGGTGATGGAAGTATCCGTCACGGGGGCAGTGTTGGCTACGTGCTTTCCTACAGTGGTCCATGTATCGCCGTCAAGGCTTGTCTCGATTGTGAAATCGCGACTGTTGAGCCATGGGTCCAGACCGCCAGCTTCGGCATGGCGTACCACGTAACGGCTTATCTTGTATGTTTCCTTGAAGTCAAGCTGCACCCAACCCTTGCCATCGGCATTCTTTGATATCCACATGTATCCATCGGAAGGCGAACCGTTGGCAGCATACTTTACGTTTGTACTGACAGGTGATGAGGTGACTTCCATGTCTTGCAGCATGGCAATGTTGAAGGGCAGATGGTGGGCTTCACTGTAGTAGCTGAACCAGTGGTCAGCACGTACGATGCTGACGTTGCCAGGCGAGAGGGCGTTCAGTTTGTCCTTCAGGCCGACGAGCTTATCGGGCCCGGCATCCCATACGTTCGCCTGTCCGGCCACGAACTGTGGCGCAGTGCCGTTAAATTTCTTGATGACGTTGTTGAAATTATTAGCCAGGTCATCGATGCTGCCGGTATACCAAGGCGTCTGGAGTATGATTGGGAGCCAGCCGGATTGAATGCTGGTCGATACACCGGTTACGTTGTGGTTGAAGGTGAGTCCGTAGAGGTAGGGGATGTTGTCGGCGAAGACTTTTCGCTGTATGGCACTGAGGTTGTCCCATACGGTAATAATGCGAAGGCCTGATTTTTCCAGGCAGCGTTGTGTAAGTTCCGCATATGGCTTCAGCAGTTTGCTTGAAGTGGCACTAGCATACCATGTTTGAGCAAGACCGTTGTAGGGCATAGCATAACCTGCGCCGGAGGGACCGCTGACGAAGCAGTCGTTGGTCGTTGCCTTCTTATAGTAATATGTGAGCATCATTGGGGCAATCTCGGCCAGGGCGGGGCTGATAGTCCAGTTGAGGGCTATCTTTCCGCGGCCGCTCTGCTCGAAGATCTTGGCCATGGCGTGCTGGCAATACTGGATGTTGTCGCCGTCACTGATGTAGACAGAGGCATAGACCTTGTTTTCCAGTTTGGGGCGTTTGGGCACAGGGCTAATCTTGACAGGCTTGTTGACAGCCGTATAGACAGTGGCATTCTCGAAGAAGTCGCCAGGGACGGTTGACAATCCGTACTTGGTGGCTTCGCCAATACCTGAGCGTTCCTCCTCGTACCAGCCCAGGACGAAGTCGCGGCCTGGCTTCATGTCCTTCAGCATTTTATCTAGCAGCGATCGTTCGCTCGAGGTACGTGGGTCGAGCCAAACACATGCAGAACCGCAGGCTACGCCGATGTCGTGGAGATAGGGTATTTGGGGACGTTCGCTGATTAGCAGGCGATGGTTACAGCGACTCCAATAGTTGGTGTACAGATAGTTGTATATATCGACAGCAGTAGTCATCGTGAGCTCAGATATGTCTTCGATGATGGGGAAATCCATGCCGTTGGCCATGAGTTTGGCTCTGACTTCAGCCGTTACGGGCAGAAGGCTTTCTATTCCGGCGATGGTTGTGGCGAGGTTGGCATAGTGTTCACTGCGTTCAGTGCTGTAGAGCACGAGTCCTCTGATTTCGTCCTTGAAGGCTGTGACCAGCGTGTAGGGCATTGAGGTTGATATGGCCGATGTCTTTAGGCTATGTGCAGTTGGCCAGGTTGTCTGCGGCTCTTCGTTGTGGTTGTACAAGATGATGCGAGGACGGGTGCGGTTGATGAGACCCTGTAGAGCGCAGAACATGACGCGTTCTTCGCCACTCAGTTTGGCTGCACTCATGTCAAGCGATCTGAGTGTCGAGGCTGGCGCCATGAAAAATGGCAATAGGCGGTCTTCTGGCCAGGTTAGCTCATCGGCTTCGAGAATACGATAGCCGTCGACATTGAGGTTGAACGTCGCGTCGGTGAAAGTGATTCTATCAATCTCGCTTATGTCGGTACGCTCGACGGCACCGTTGACCGTCTTCGTGATCATTGTGGCGTTTTGCTGGGCCATGAGCTGCGTGACAGCAAGCAGTGTCGCGGCCAATAGGCATGTTTTTTTCAGCATATTAATATTATTGTGTAAGGTGGATAGGTACTATAGCTGTATCTTGGTGGCGAGTGAACCGATCTTAACGATGAAAACACCCGATCCGAGCGTTGATCGGTTTAGCTGGAGTTCCCCTTCTTCGACGGGTGGCGTGGGGAGATTGCGTCCGTCGAGGCTGTAGAGCCGTGGTTGAACGCCCTCAGGGATGCCGCGGAGCAGTGTGCCGCCTTCTTGAAGCACACAGGTGAGACCTTTCGGAAGGTTGATGGCCGCGACCTCCGACGATTTGTCACCGAACTGGATCTCAGCGATATCCGTTATTTCAAACTCCACAGGGTCGGCATATGTCGACTTGACGGTCAGCTTTCCACTAGCAATGGTGACGACGGGGACCGTCTTAAAAAGGATAGCCGCAGTCTCGCCGTCCTGTGTCTTGACCAGCAAGCCCTGACCGCCTTCGTTTGTTGTAAGGAAATTAATCTGCTTCAGATCGGCTACGCGTGTCTGCATGGTTGTCCCGTCCTTCTTCTGTATGTTCATAACCTTCTCGTCGGCATGGATAGGGAGGATGCACAGCGACAGAGTAACAGCAAGTATCTTTCTCATTGTGTGTGAGTGTTTGTTATGTTAAGTCCTATTTTTGCGTCTTTTTCGGAAACACTGCTTTTCCCATGTCTCGTAAAGTCAAATGGTGTAAATATTTCCATATTATTGAGCAAATATACGAATAAATTACGATAATCATCCATATTCTGCTAAATTTACAGGGCAACTGGAAAATCCGGGCGGCGGTGACCACGTAACCCGAGTGCGTTTGACCCCTTGGCC
>CAMEGQ010000009.1 GCA_945916235.1 uncultured Porphyromonadaceae bacterium
GAAAGGCAGAAAGAGGGCAAAAGGCTTTTTAAGGCAGAAGGCGGAGGGGAGAGGGGAGAGGGCAGAGGGCAGAGGGGAGGGGAGAAGGCAGAGGGGAGAGGGCAGAAGGCAGAAGGCAGAAGGCAGAAGGCAGAGGGGAGGGCAGAGGGCAGAAGGCAGAGGGGAGGGGAGAGGGCAGAAGGCGGAGGGCAGAGGGCAGAAGGCAGAGGGGAGAGGGTAGAAGGCAGAGGACAGGCAGAGGGGGGAGGGGTGAATAGGGTGAGAGGAGGAGTACCTCGCGGTATTCCTCCTCTCGGGATTATTAAACTGGTAATAAAGGGTCAAAAAAATAATTGTAACAGAGATGTAAATGTCTTTGTAGCGTTGGCGGCCTGGGGTTAGTCCACTTTGGGTGGTTTTGCCGCATGTGTGGCCCTTGCCGTTATGGGTATAATATGGTGGTTGGCCGAATGGGTCGGCCTTCATTTTTAAGTTGGGTTGTGGAGAGATTTGTTGACCGGTATATTTAAAAGGGTTTAAAAGATTGTAAGGGCTTGACTGGCTGAGAGCTTGCGGGAGTGTGTCGGCCCGTGCTTTCAATTTTACACGGCAAATATATAATTTTATAATCGAACTTCAAAATTTGGGTAATTTTTTCTTTCCTTTTATCGGCTTGAGGAGGAAAAGGATGTTATTTGAGGATGCGCCAGGGGAGCGGGTAGAGATTGTTGGCGCGGTTGGGGAGATTGTTGACAAATCCGAGTGGGTAGCCGCCGTAAGTGAGGAGGACATAGCCCCGGGGCGCTTCGAGATGCGGCAGGGATTCGCGGCGCAGATAGGCAAGAGCCATGGCAAGGTCGACTTCAATGCGCGGATAGGCGTCGGGAGCGAGATCTACGGATAGAGCCTGAGCCTGGGTGGGCGCACATTCGGATTTCGCGGCTTTCTGCGGTTTTGCCTTGACGAATTTTGAGGGCTTCTCCGGCTCGCCGTTGACTTCGGGAAGGATGATGTTCAGATGGCGCGACAGGAGCGGAAATTCGGGCATTTCCGGCTGTGTGCGGCCGTCTTGCCGGCGCGCCTGTTTTTGTCGTGGCGCGGCGAGGGCGGCCACTGCCGGGTAAGCCGGGCCGGGTTTGCGCACCACGGCTATGAACAGCCCTTCGCCGCGCACAAGGTGCGGGAAAAAGCGCATTGAGCCGCGCTCTCCTACCCGTATGGCTTCGCATCCGGCGGGGAGTGGGATTTCCATCGTTTCGGCGTGATATGTGTCGCTGAGCCACCGGAGCATCTGCTCGTTTTCGGTGCGGTTGAAGGTGCATGTGGAGTAGATGAGGTAACCTCCTGGCGCCAGAGCCGGCCAAAGATTGGTCAGGATCTCGCGCTGACGCGCGGCGCATTGATCTACGAGCGCGGGCTGCCATTGGTCGCGGGCTGTGGCATCTTTGCGCATCATCCCTTCGCCCGAACATGGGGCGTCGACAGCGATGATATGGAAGAAATCTTCCAAGGCGGAGAAGCGGGCGGTATCGCCACGGGATACGACTAAGCGTGGCGCTCCCCACTTGATGACGTTTTCCTTGAGGATTTCGGCGCGCCGAAAATCGTATTCGTTGGCCACAATGAGCGATCTGGCGGGGAGCATGGCGATGGCAGCCGTGGTCTTGCCGCCCGGAGCGGCGCAGGCATCGAGATAACGCAGCGGTGCACCTCCGGCGGAGCCGTCCGGGCCTGAAGCGTTGATCTTCCGGGAAAGATGGCCGACTATATGGCTGATAATCATCGAGGATGCGTCCTGCACGTAGTAACGCCCCTGATGCATGGCCGGATCGTGAGTGAAATCGGGCCGCTCTGACAAATGCCATCCTTGCGGACACCAGGCCACCTGACAGTCAGCCATTTGCATGGCGGCGATGCCGGATGCGCCGGTGCTGCCGGTCTTGAGAGGATTCAGGCGGATGGCTACTGAGGGTTCGGTGGTTTCGAGGGCTGAGATGAGCGTGTCTACCTCGCCGTCAGGGAGTAGCGCGGCGAGATCCTGACGGATATATGACTTGTATGCTTCCGGGATTGGATTCATTTGCTTTCAACGACGGGAAGGTTCGACGCGGGAGTGGCCAGAGCTTCGGGCGGATACTGGATGCGGGCGTGGTACATGGTGCGCAGACGCGAGATAAACACCTGCTTGATCTCCTTGATATCGCGGAACGAAAGCGGCGAATCGTTGTGGAGCCCTTCGGCTACCTGACCGTCGATGAGGCGGTTGACAAGGTCGCCGATGGCTTCAGGCGTGTGGTCGGTCAGCGAGCGCGAGGCGGCTTCAACGGCATCGGCCATCATCAGGATGGAGGCCTCGCGGGTCTGGGGATTCGGGCCGGGATAGGTGAAAGGTGCGGGGTCGACCTCCTGATCGGGGTGACGGCGGCACTCCATGGCGTAGAAATATTTCACCCGGCCTTTGCCATGATGCTGCGCGATGAGGTCGCGGATGGCTTTGGGGAGCTTGAGACTCTCGGCGCGGGCCAGACCATCGTGGATGTGATTTATGATCACGCGGGCGCTCTGGATAGGCGGCATGGTGTCGTGAGGGCTCTTACCATACTGATTCTCAGTGAAAAACGCCGGATTGTTGATTTTGCCGATGTCGTGGTAGAGCGCTCCGGCCCTTACGAGCTGCACGTTGGCGCCGATGTTATGGGCGGCTTCAGTGGCTAAGTTGCTGACAGCCATGGAATGCTGGAACGTGCCCGGGCAGACTCGCGAGAGCTCGCGCATGGCTTTGGAGGAGATGTCGGAAAGCTCGACCAGGGTCACTACCGACACCATGCCGAAGAGCTTTTCAAGCAGGAAGATCAGGATGTAAGCGAAAGAGATTAGCACGGCATTGATGCCGAAATAGCCCAGCAGGTGCCACGATATCCCTTCGGGCGATCCCGAGATGGTGAGCGTAAAAGCCAGATAGGCAAGCGTATATGTCGCGAAAGCTACGAAGGCTGATTTGACCAGTTCGGAACGCTTGGAGAGGTCTTTCAGCGAGAAGATTACGGCTGCGGCGCCGGTTAGCTCCACAAATATGAACTCCAGCGGATAAGAGGCTACTAATCCGCAGAGCATCAGTTCGATAACTGTCAGGAAGAAGGCTGTGCGGGCATCGTAGAACACTACCATAATCACCGGGAGGGCAGCCAGAGGGACGCAGTAGATAGCCGAATTGAAGAGTTTGGCCACTATGGCTGTAAAGATGAAGAACAGGGTGACCAGCATCAGCGGCAGCAGTACGAATTTGTTCTGTTTCAGGCGATTGTGGTAATACAGCCGGAAGAACATGTAGAGCAGGCCCAGCGTGAGGGCGGTGAAGAGCACTTTGCCCAGCAGCGAGTAGAGGAGCTGAGAGCGATTGTGGGAGCTTTGCTTCTCGAGAGTCTGCTCGTAGCTCCTGATGATCTGATAGCGCTGCGGAGTGACGATTTCAGCCGGGCCAATTATCTTTTCCCCCTTCTGAATCAAGCCGATACCGGCCATAATCGGTTGAAGAAGGCTTTCGCGGTAGAGGCGCGTGGCTTCGTGGTCCTCGATGATGTTGGGCTGGAGCAGCGACGACAGGCCCATCGCCGAGAAAGCGCGGTGGTCGTCGGACGAGGTGAAGAGCGAGTCGATGTGGGCGTATGCGTCGCGCTGCGAGATGAATTCAGAGGTGGGACACGACACATTGACATTGCTCTCGTTGAATTTCACCTCGGGGAGCTGCCCGCGGGCTATGCGAGTGGCAACTTCCTGGTTGACAATGCCTTTGCGGTAGACCCGGGCCACGGCGTTGGCGAGCTTCAGGGCCACATGGCGAGGAAGCGAATCGTTGCGCTCGATGGCTGCGAGCACGCGTGTGGGCTGGGAGTTGTCGCGGAGGAAGATCGGCACCATCGTGGCGTCGATTGAGTCGGTCATGCGGTGGATAGTGGCCGAATCGCGGTAGACCGTTATGTCGAACGGCGCTGTCAGCAGGGAATAGCTCCACGGGCGGTTTTCCTCGTAGATGTAGCGCTGATGCGACGATCGCGGCATGAAATAGACAATCAGGGCCGTGGCAACGGCGAAGGCGAACGCGAGGGCTATTTTGGTGTTTTTAACGAGCTGCATAATTCAAACGAGCTGCATAATTCAAACGAGCTGCATAATTCAGATGCGTGAGCATTTTTCTACGCCGGAGATTTTCTTGAGTTTCGAGCAGAGGTCGTTGACCTCTTCCACGTTGGTTGCCAGCAGATTGACGCGGGCGGTGAACACCTCCTTCTCGGCGCGGATGTCGAGAGCGCGGATGTCGAGGGTCAACTGCTTGGATATTAGCGATATGAGTTCGTGGAGGATTCCGTGGCGGTCGATGCCTTCAATCTGGATTTCCACGGGGAAGAGCGTGCTGCCCGACTCCCAGCGTGTGGCAACGATGCGCGGTCCGTAGCTGGCTTTCAGCTTGTTGGCTCGTGGACAATCGAGGGCGTGGACTGTGACGGTGCCGTCCATCTCGATGAATCCGAGCACTTCGTCGCCTGGAATCGGGGAGCAGCAGTCGGCCATTTTGTAGTTGCTCTCGCCCTTCTCATCGGTGCGGAGCACATAGGTCTGCTTGGTGTCGATGGCCGACGGCGTCTGGGGCTGTGCTCCCTCGTCAGCCGACTTGGAGCCGAAGCCCAACAGCTTCGACAGCAGGCGCTTGGTGGAGCCGGTGGATTTCTTCAGAGTCTTGATTACGTAGTCGTTGAGTACAATCTCCTGGTTGCCAAGCAGATAATAAAGGTCGTCGCGTGAGGCGGCCTTAAACAGACCCATTACCTTGGTGATGGCCACATTATTGTCGGGTATGTCGTTCTCTTTCAGGAATTTGGCGAATATTTCCTTGCCTGCGGCCACGGCTGGCTGCTGAAGTTTTCGCAGAGCCTGGCGCAGACGCGTCTTGGCCTTGGCAGTGGCCAGGAAATCAACCCATTCGGCCTTCGGCGTCTGGCTCTGGGAGGTGAGCACCTCCACCTGATCGCCTGAGTTGAGCTTTTGCGACAGGGGCACGAGCTTATGGTTCACTTTGCCCGCGATGCAGTGGCAGCCGATCTGCGAGTGGAGGTTGAAGGCCACATCGAGCACAGTGGCATCCATCGGGAGCGTGAGCAGTTCGCCCTTGGGGGTGAAGACTACGATTTCCGAAGCGAAAAGGTTGAGCTTCAGAGTGTCGAGGAAGTCGAGGGCATTCGGCTCGGGGTCGTCGAGGATATCCTTGATAGTATGGAGCCACGCGTCGAGCTCGCTCTCCTCCTCCCCTTCGCCGACCTTGTATTTCCAGTGGGCGGCAAACCCCTTTTCGGCGATTTCGTCCATGCGGCGCGAGCGTATCTGGACTTCAATCCAGTTGCCGTCGGGACCCATCACTGTGAGGTGCAGGGCCTGATAGCCATTGGCTTTAGGCACCGAAACCCAGTCGCGAGTGCGGTCGGGATGGAGGCGGTAGATGTCAGTGATGGCCGAATAAATCTGCCAGCACAGGGCCTTCTCCTTGGCCGGATCGTCACATTCGAACACGATGCGGGCGGCATACAGGTCGTAGACCTCCTCGAAGGGGATATGCTTGGTGTTCATCTTGTTCCAGATGGAGTAGACCGACTTCACGCGGGCTTTGGCCGTGTATTTCAGCCCCATGGCGTCGAGACGCTGGAGGATCGGGGCGGCAAAGTTGTTGTAGATCTCGTTGCGGCGCTGCTCCGTGGCCTCGATTTTCTTGCTGATGGAGGCGAAAGCGTCGGGGTGCTCATATTTGAAAGAGAGGTTTTCCAGCTCGGTCTTGATGGCGAACAGGCCCAGACGGTGGGCCAGCGGAGCGTAGATGTAGAGCGTTTCGCCGGCGATCTTATACTGCTTGTTGGGCGCCATGGAGCCGAGGGTGCGCATGTTGTGAAGGCGGTCGGCCATCTTGATGAGCACCACGCGTATGTCTTCGCTCATGGTGAGCAGCAGTTTGCGGAAGTTTTCGGCCTGAGCCGAGGCTTTGTCGCCGAAGATGCCGCCCGAAATCTTGGTCAGACCCTCTACGAGCTGGGCTATCTTCTTGCCGAAATTCTGCTCGATGTCTTCTACGGTGTAGTCGGTGTCTTCAACCACATCGTGGAGCAGGGCGGCGCAGATGGAGGTGGAGCCCAGACCTATCTCCTGGCTGGCTATTTTGGCCACAGCGATGGGGTGGAGGATGTATGGCTCGCCGGAGCGGCGGCGAATCCCCTTGTGGGCCTCCTTGGCAAACCGGAAGGCTCGCTCTATGATTTCCACTTTCTTGCGGTGGTTGCTTCTGAGGTATCCGTTGAGTACGTCGGCGAAGGCGTCGTTGATGGTCTTTTCTTCGGCCTCGGTGGTGAAATTGTTGGTCTTACTCATAGGAAAATGCCGGGTTGATCTTCGTAGGTTTGATTCCGTTGGGCTATAATCTCCCAAAATTACAAAGAAATCTTCAAACTTAGAGCGTAAAGGCTGAAAAATGGCAAAATTGGAAGATATGGATTGATTTTGTATCTTTGCAGATAATTCCGGGGAAGGCGGAAATCCCGCGGGGGAAGAAGAATACTAAAGTTATGGAACAGATGCATATAGCAGAGAGAATCAGGGAGATGGCCGCGTCGGCAACGCTGGCCATGTCGGCCAAGAGCGCGGAGCTGAAAGCTTCGGGCGTGGATGTAATCAACCTTTCGGTGGGCGAGCCCGACTTCAATACGCCCCAGCACATTAAGGATGCCGCCAAAGACGCCATCGACCGCAATATGACCCACTATCCGCCTGTGTCCGGCTATCCGGCGCTTCGCGAGGCTATCGCCAAGAAGCTCCAGACGGAAAATGGTCTGAGCTACCGCGCTGAGAATGTGGTGGTTTGCGCCGGAGCAAAGCATGCGCTGAACAATGTGATCGAGGCCATCATCAACCCCGGCGACGAGGTGGTGATCCCGGTGCCCGCATGGGTCAGCTACATCGAGCTGGTGAAGCTCGCCGGAGGCGTCAACGTGCTGGTTCCCGCCGGAATCGACCAGGATTTCAAGGTGACTCCCGCGCAGCTCGAAGCCGCCATCAACGAGCGCACGCGCATGGTGCTTCTCTGCTCGCCGTCGAATCCTACGGGCAGCGTCTACACGCGTCAGGAGCTTCAGGGTCTGGTAGAAGTGCTTGCCCGCCATCCGCAGGTGGCAGTGCTCTCCGATGAGATTTACGAGCATATCGACTACACCGGAGCGTTTACGTCGCTGGCCTCATTCCCGGAGATAGCCGACCGCACCATCGTGGTCAACGGAGTGTCGAAAGCATACGCCATGACAGGCTGGCGCATCGGCTTCCTGGCCGCGCCGCTTGAGGTAGCCAAGGCTGTGACCAAACTTCAGGGACAGACCACTTCGGGCATCTCGTCGATAGGCCAGTGTGCCGCTCTGGCCGCCTACACCGGCTCCCAGCAGTGTGTGGAAGATATGCGCAAGGCATTCGAGCGGCGCCGCGACCTGGTGGTGGGCCTTGCCCGCGAGATTCCCGGCCTGAAGGTCAACTGCCCCCAAGGCGCGTTCTATCTCTTCCCCGACGTGCACTCATTCCTCGGCAAGCACTTCGGCGACAAGGAGATAGCCACCGACGCCGACCTGTCGATGTATCTGCTTGAGCATGCCCATGTTGCCACAGTGCCCGGCTCCGCCTTCTGCCTCGACGGGTATATCCGTCTGAGCTACGCTGCCTCCGACGAGGCACTGATCGAGGCCATGGCCCGCATCGCCAAGGCGCTCGCAGAGCTGAAATAAAACTATTGCGGGCGCTACCCCGCAAACCGTACAGATAATATAACAAGAAATTATATACACGATGAATTTTATTGAAGAACTTACGTGGCGCGGCATGATCCACCAGATGATGCCGGGCACCGACGAGCAGCTCGCCAAAGGGATGACCGCCGCATACCTCGGCATCGACCCCACGGCCGACTCGCTCCATATCGGTCACCTCGTGGGGGTGATGATGCTTAAGCATTTCCAGCGTTCGGGCCATAAGCCCATCGCAGTGGTCGGCGGAGCCACCGGCATGATCGGTGACCCCTCGATGAAGAGCCAGGAGCGCAAACTGCTTGATGTTGAGACCCTCCGCCACAATCAGGAAGGAATCAAGAAGCAGCTGGCCCGCTTCCTCGATTTCGATTCCGACGCGCCCAACGCCGCCATTCTGGTCAACAACTACGACTGGATGAAAGACTATACCTTCCTGGATTTCATTCGCGACGTCGGCAAGAATCTGACAGTCAACTATATGATGGCCAAGGATTCGGTCAAGAAACGTCTTTCGGGCGAAAGCGGCGAAGGAATGTCGTTCACGGAATTCTCCTATCAGCTCCTTCAGGGCTACGATTATCTCCACCTCTACGAGACCGAAGGTTGCCACCTGCAGTTGGGCGGTTCCGACCAGTGGGGAAATATCACCACCGGTACCGAGCTCATCCGCCGCATGCTCGGCAAGGATGACGCTTTCGCCATAACCTGCCCTCTGATCACCAAGGCCGACGGCACGAAATTCGGCAAGACCGAGGGCGGCAACGTATGGCTCGATCCGGCGCGCACATCGCCTTACAAATTCTATCAGTTCTGGCTCGGAGTCAGCGACGACGACGCAGAGCGCTACATCAAGATATTCACCGTGCTCGACCGCGAGGAGATCGACGCTCTCATTGAGCAGCAGCATCAGGATCCCTCAAGCCGAGTGCTCCAGAAGCGTCTGGCAGAAGAGGTGACCCGTATGGTCCATGGCGAAGCCGAACTGCAGAACGCCATCGAGGCCTCGCAGATTCTCTTCAGCAACAAAGCCACCGAGACCCTGCACAAGATAGACGAGCAGACGCTGCTTCAGGTGTTTGAAGGCGTGCCCACGTTTGAGGTACCGGCCGACCTGTTCGGCTCTGAGACCAAGCTCATCGACCTTCTGACCGACCATGCAGCCGTGTTTGCCTCCAAGGGAGAGATGCGCAAGATGACTCAGCAGGGTGCCCTGAGCATCAATAAAGAGAAGGTGACCGACCCGTACGCCACCGTGGCCAAAGATCAGCTTCTTAACGGCAAATATCTGCTTGTTCAGCGCGGGAAGAAGAATTACTATCTGCTGATAGCGAAATAAATCAGAAAATTGCTAACTTTGCAGGCGGAAAAGCGCCCGTGAGGCGACAGACCGCCTACCAGTGTGGCCGAATGGTGGAATGGTAGACACGAGGGACTTAAAATCCCTTGGCTGCAAAGCTGTGTGGGTTCGAGTCCCACTTCGGCTACCACAATGAAGATGCGCCCCCTTGCCGGGACGCATCTTTTTTGGTTTGCGGCAATCGCTTAAACCGGGTATGGGGGAGGAGCCGAAATTCCGGGCGGCGGGGCGTTTCGCAATTGGCGCAAAATGACTAAATTTGCGCAAAACAATGGCAAAAATGGGTAGCAACGATATAAAAAAGGTTCAGACGACTTCTCAGGCTACGGATTCCGGGAAGGCGCAGGCTACGGGGCCGGAGAAGAAGGCGGCACATAAGCAGCCCAGGTGGCGGCGTCTGCTGAGCGGACTGGGGAAGGTGCTGATCCCGCTGACGGTGTCGGTAGGGCTGTGCGTGGTGATGTTTCGCGACATCGACTTCGGCGAGATGATGAATGTAATCAAGACGCAATGCGACTTCCATTGGATAGCGCTGATGTTGGCTATCAGCATCTTACCGATGGTGCTCCGCGGTCTGCGGTGGGGCATCCAGCTTCGCGGCCTGGGCATTAAAGTGCCCGCAGGAGCGCTGATTCTCAGTATTTTCGGCACATACGCCGTCAACCTTGTGTTCCCGCGACTGGGTGAGGTGTGGCGCTCGGGTTACATCTCGTTGCGCCAGAAGGCGCCCTTCTCCGAAGTGTTCGGCTCGATGATCGGCGACCGCTTCGCCGACTTGCTGACCGTAGGACTGCTGACGGTGATGACCTTCTTCATAGCCCGCGGGCCGATTGTGGACTTCGTGCGGACGTATCCGCAGGCCTATGAGGCTATCCTAAAGGCGCTTACGTCGCCATGGCTATGGGGCTCGGTGGCTGCGGTCTGTTTGGCCTTCTGGCTGTTTGTGACCCGATCGAAAAGCCGCATCGCAGCCAAGATAAAGAGTTTCGTGAAAGGGCTTTGGGAGGGGTTTGTGGTTCTGGTCAAGATGCCTGACAAGGGTAAATGGCTGCTGCTGACCGTGTTGATATGGGGGTGCTATTTCTATCAATTGGTCGTGGCTTTCAACGCCTTCCCGATGACGCGCGAAATCATGGCGCAGGCCGGCCTCACCGCCCCGCTTGTTTGCTTCATTCTGACCAGTATTTCAATGGGAATCCCGTCGAACGGAGGTATCGGTCCCTATCAGACCACGATGCTCTTCGGCCTGGCCCTGTTTGCCCCGGCTGAAATCCCAACGCAGGAGTTCCGCACCATCGGAGCTGCCTTTGGTAATGTCATAATCGCCACACAGACAGCGCTTATGATAGTGCTGGGGTTGTCCACCTTCGTTATGATAGCCTGGGACCGCACGCGCAAGAAAAAGCTCGCCTGACGTTCGCGGCTACCTCGCTCTCAGAGAGGCCTAAACGGCTGATTATTTGAGTAACCGGGAGCGTGGACTCGTCGGTTTCGGCCAAAATCCTGTCTGGAGCCTGGGCGCGAAGCCAGTCGAGAGTTTCAGCGTTAAAACGTTCACCCATAGAGAAATAAGCATTAGGCACGGCGCGTAGTATCTGCCGGGCCATCTGCGGCTTGCCGCGGAATCCATGGAAAATCACCGGCGGCACGTCGGCCTTAGCCTCATCCGCCGCATCCCGAAGGACTTCAACGACGGGGTCAAGACCCTTTACTATATGGATTATCAGCGGTTTGCATAGCTCGACACTCAACTGGGCGTGTGCACTGAAAACCTGCTGCTGGACGCCGACCGGAGCCTGATGGCGGACGGTGTCTATTCCGGTTTCGCCGATGGCGACCACCTCGGGCCGCGAGGCTACGAGGCGGAGTTTATCAATCTGGGACTCAGAGTATTCCGTCACATCCCACGGGTGGATACCCACTGAAAACGGGCCGCTGAACCCTTCCCAGAGCCATTGTTCCACCGTCGGCGGATCTGAGCTGACAATAGCCACCCCCGCTGAGGCTCGGAGCGCTTCAGCGCTGTGGCAATGACGGTGACAGTCAAGCAATTGCATCGGTAAAGGTATGAATCAGTGGGCTTCGAGCCAGTTTTGCGCCGCTCCGGCCGACACCTCCAGGCGGATGGGTCCGGTGAAGGCTCCCTCCATCTGCTTGATGACAAGCTTCTGAAGCTCAGCCAGCTCGCCGGGGGCAACATTGAAAATCAATTCGTCGTGCACCTGCATAATCATCCGTGAGCGCAGGCCGCGGCTGCGGATTTCGTCGTGTATCCGGATCATAGCCAGCTTGATAATGTCTGCCGCCGACCCCTGAATCGGGGCGTTGACGGCGTTGCGCTCGGCGTAGCTGCGCACAGTGGCGTTGCGCGAGTTGATGTCGGGGAGGAAGCGCTTGCGGCCCATGATGGTGGTGACGAATCCGTCTCTGCGCGCTTTCTCCTGAGCCTCAGCGATATACTCTTTGATGTGAGGATAGGTGCGGAAGTATCCCTCTATCAGTTCGCGGGCTTCGGCGCGAGGGATTCCGAGGCGCTCGGAGAGGCCGAAGGCCGAGATGCCGTAGACGGTGCCGAAATTGGCCGTTTTCGCCTTGCGCCGCTGGTCGTCCGTGACCTCGTCGAAGGGGACATGGTAGATTTTGGCCGCCGTAGCGCGGTGAATATCAAGGCCGTGGGTAAAGGCGTCGGTAAGGTCAGGGTCGCCGCTCATGGCAGCCAGCAGCCGCAGCTCAATCTGGGAATAGTCGGCCGAAAGGATCTCGCAGCCCGGGTCGGCCACAAAAGCGCGGCGAACCTCGCGCCCCTGGTCAGTGCGGATGGGGATATTCTGGAGGTTGGGGTTGGCCGATGAGATGCGACCCGTGGCCGTAACGGTCTGATTATAAGTGGTGTGAATCTTTCCTGTCGCGGGGTTGACAAGCGCGGGGAGGGCATTGACGTAAGTGGCAAGGAGCTTTTTGAGCGAACGTGCCTCAAGTATCAGTCCCACAATAGGATGCGATGCGCGATGTTTCTCCAGAATCTCTTCTGTAGTGGAGTAGGCCCCGGTTTTGGTGCGTTTGGCTTTGGGATCGAGCTGGAGCTGTCCGAAAAGCACTTCGCCCACCTGCGTTGGCGAACTGATGTTGAACCGACGGCCGGCCAACTCATAGCATTTTTCCTCCACGGCGCGCTCTTTGGCGGTAAGTTGTACCGACAGGCGGTTGAGCTCTGAGATGTCGATGCGAACGCCGGTGGACTCCATCGAGGCCAACACCCGGGCCAGCGGAAGTTCGATGTCGTTGAGCAGTTTTAACTGCCCGTTGGTTTCCAGCAGTTTTACCAACGGGTTGTGCAGTCGGAGCGCCACGTCGGCCTGTTCGCAAAGCAGCTGGAGCGCCTGCTCAGCCGGAAGCGGCCCATAGGCCGCGCGCGCCGATGTCGGGGCGTTGTAATCGATTGTGTGATAGTTGATAACGGTGGCCGCTATGTCGGCCAGCCTATGACGCATCTCGGGCTGGAGCACATAGTGGGCCAGCGAAGTGTCGAAATACGCAGCTGAATACTCGATGTTCTCGCGCGAGAGCAGCACGATGTCGCGCTTGACGTCATGGCTGACTATCAGCGTGGTAGGTGAGGTGAAAAGCGGCTCGATCACTGCCATCATCTCCCGCCGATCGCTCGGAATGGCAGGAACTCTGAACATGAAGGCCTCCCCCTCGCCTGAGGCTACCGCAACTGCCTGTAGGTCAGCGCTCATGGCGTCAGGTCCTTCGGCCCACAGGGCCACGCCCACCTCCTTGCATGAGGCAGCCTTCTCTACGGCTTTGGCCAGCTGGGCGGGAGTGGCGACTTCGGTATAGTTTGCCGATGATGTCGCGTAACCGGCTGCGGGTGAGGGCTCTGCGCTGCCGTCGGCCTCATCTGACTCGATGAAATCAAACAGAGAGGGCTGAGCTGCCGCGGTGGCCTTGGCTGCGGGCGCTGCCGACTTTGATTCTGAGGTCGAACCGCTCCCCAGTCGGGCGAGGAACGTTTTGAACTCCATACGCTTAAAGATGGTGCGCAGATGGTCGACATCCTCCGGCTGGCGGCGCAGGGAGTCGAAGTCCACATCGATTGGAATATCCTGACGGATGGTGGCTAAGTCCTTCGACATCAGTATCTGAGCGGCATTGTCGCGCAGACGCTGACCCAGAGCGCCCTTCACCTCAGCAGCGTGCTCGAGCAGATTCTCCACTGAGCCGTATTCGCCGATGAGTTTCACCGCCGTTTTAGGTCCGACGCCGGGGCATCCGGGGATATTGTCGATGGCGTCGCCCTCAAGCGCCAGCAGATCAATCACTTGGCGGGTGGACGATAGCCCGTATTTCTCGCATACTTCCTTCGGGCCGCGAAGCTCCATGTCCTGGCCGCGCAGCGACGGTTTGTACATGAACACGCGGTCGGTGACCAGCTGCCCGTAGTCCTTGTCGGGGGTCATCATGTAGGTGGTAAACCCCTGTTGGGCAGCCTTGTGCGAGAGCGTGCCGATTACATCGTCGGCCTCATACCCCTCCACCTCGAAAATCGGGATGCGGTAGGCCTCCACAATCTCCTTGATGATAGGCACAGAGAGCGTAATATCCTCAGGCTGAGCCTCTCGCTTGGCTTTGTAATCTGCGTACATCTCGTGGCGGAAGGTCACGCCGTGGGGCGGATCGAAGCATACGGCGATGTGCGACGGATTCTCTTTGCGGAGCAATTCGTCAAGAGTATTGCAGAATCCGAACACCGCCGAGGCGTTGAATCCGCCTGAGGTCATGCGCGGCGAGCGGATCAGGGCATAATAGGCGCGATAAATCAATGCGTAGGCATCGAGCAGAAACAGTTTTTTCTCTTCCATAGCTGTTTAATTGTCGGGCAGGCGCTAAACCTGTCGGGCCGGAGTTGGTCACTACAAAGATAAAACAATTCCCGGGCAGTTACAATTGGAAGAATTTGAAATTTTTGCGTAAATTCGCGTTATATAATCGTATGGAAGAGAAAAATTCGACAAATATATCGCAGGCGCGCCCGCTCATCGGGCTGACGCTCGAGCAGCTGCGTCAGGTGGCCGCCGAGTGCTGTCTGCCTCGTTTTGCTGCCGGACAGATAGCCAAATGGCTCTACGACAAGCGGGTAACCTCGGTTGAGGCCATGACCGACATATCCAAGGATGGTCGCCGGCGACTTACCGAGGCTGGCTATACCGTTGGGCGCGAGGAGCCGCTAACGACCGCACGGAGCGCTGACGGCACGGTGAAATATCTGTTCCGTGGTGTGGGCGGCCGCGATGTGGAAGCGGTGTATATCCCTGATCATGAGCGTGCTACAATCTGCGTATCGTCGCAGGCGGGCTGCAAAATGGGTTGCACCTTCTGCATGACAGGCCGTCAGGGATTCCATGGCAACCTGTCTGCCGCCGCAATCATCAATCAGATTCTGTCGATTCCAGAATCGGAGAAGCTCACCAACATCGTGTTCATGGGGATGGGCGAACCGCTCGACAATATGGAAGCTCTGATGCCCGCTCTGGAGATTCTGACCGCGAAATGGGGCTTTGCATGGAGTCCTAAACGCATTACGGTCAGCTCTATTGGCAAACTTCAGGCGCTCCAGCAACTGCTCACCCACACCAAGGTACACGTCGCCATCTCGATCCATTCGCCATTTGCTGCCGAGCGCGAACGGCTGATGCCCGTGGAGCGCGCCTACCCCATCAAGGAGGTGGTGGAGCTGCTCCGCGGATTCGATTTCAGCCATCAGCGCCGCCTCTCGTTCGAATATACGATGTTCCGGGGGGTCAACGACTCCCAGCGCCATTGCCGCGCTCTGGCCGAACGGCTTAAAGGTCTGGACGCCAGGGTGAACCTCATCCGCTTTCATGCCATCCCCGACTCTCCGCTGTCGCCGTCGGACCCCGACCGCATGGTGGAATTCCGCGATACGCTGAACGCATTAGGCATCACCGCCACTATCCGCGCCTCGCGTGGTGAAGACATCATGGCCGCCTGCGGAATGCTTGCAGGGAAACAAAAACAAGGCTGAGCCCTCCAGCCTGATTAATTAGATTTCAGAAAGATATACAGATATGAAAACCCGAATAATCACACTTCTGATAGCTCTGACGGCTTTTGTGGCCGCCTGGGCAGCTAATGCCGGCATAGAGTTTGCCCAGAAGGAATACGATTTCGGCACCATTGCCGAGAAGAAGGGGAAGGTGGTCCATGAGTTTGAGTTCACCAATACCGGCGATGCCCCGCTTATGATTGTAAGCGCCTCGGCCTCATGCGGCTGCACAAAGCCTGAATATCCTCTCAAACCGCTCCAGCCCGGTGAGAAGGGGGTTCTGAAGGTGACATTCAACCCCGCAGGTCGACCGGGCGAGTTCACCAAGACCATAACAATCCGTACCAATGTCAAAGGCCGGAAGAAGGTGACGCTGAGAATCAAGGGCTTTGTGAATCCAGACAAGTAAGAGAGCATGAGAATGAAAAAGATAATTGCCGCTTTCTTTCTGACGTCTGCTTTGTGCGCCATGGCCGCCGGTCAGGTGAAATGGCTTGAAACACTGCATGATTTCGGCGCATTCAAGGAAGACGACGGGAGAGTGACCGCCAACTTCCGGTTTGTCAACACCGGCGACGAGGATGTCTCAATCCGCGCGGCCCGCGCATCCTGCGGCTGCACCACGCCGTCGTACCCTAAAAAACCGGTGAGCCCGGGCGATACGGCCACTATCGCGGTGGCTTACAACCCGATAGGCCGCCCCGGACGCTTCGAAAAGAGCGTCACGGTAGATCTGGCCGGCATCGGCGCCGGGCCGCGCACGAAGCTGATCGTCACGGGCGTGGTGATTGGCTCGTCCAACACCCTGCGCTCGCGGTACCCCGTGGAAGCCGGACCGCTGAAACTGCGTACTGCTCAGCTGCCGTTCGGCACAGTGCTTAAAGGACGCTCAAAATCCACATTTCTCGAGGTTTACAACGCGTCGCAGTCGCCGGTCAAGCCCGAGTGGAGCGGTGTCCCCCCGTATATCCGCGTGACAGCAGCAGACCCCGAAGGGATACCCCCGGGTGAACAGACCGTCTATACGCTCTCGCTAACTCCAACAGCCACAGACCTTTACGGTGTGCTAATCGACTCGGCCTACATCAGTGTGCCCGGGCCTACCAAGCAGAAAATCGACCTCACGGCCATCCTGGAGGAGGATTTCACGATGCTTACGCCCCAGCAGCGCCAGAAAGCTCCCGTGGTGGAACTGGAATCCAACCGCCTGGATTTCGGGCGCGTAAACCCCTCTAACGGCCCTGTTACGGCCACTACGAAGGTGAAAAACGTCGGTAAATCGCCTATGCTGGTGCGCAGAATCTATACCACCGATCCCGGAGTGGACGTGACCATATCTTCCATGAAAATCAAGCCGGGCAAGACGGCCACCATCACAGTGACCGCCGACCCGCAGGCTACGGCCTCACGGGAGATAATCAACGGGCGCATCCAGCTGATAGTCAACGATCCGGAGAACCCGATCGTGATAGTGCGCGCCGTGGGCGAAATCGTCGGGGAATGATTCCGGGGCGGATGCAGCGCAATCATAACCGCTTGTAAATGTATACTTTAAAGTAATCAAATGGCAAAAGACACCCTCAGCCGCTATGTATGGATTGTGGATACAATCCGCCGGTACGGCCGCATCTCGCGTCGCGAACTCAACGAATGCTGGGCCCGGTCGCGCTTCGCCAACGGCGAGACGGAGATACCACGCCGCACATTTTTCAACTATCGAATCGCTATTGAGGATATCTTTTCGGTGAGCATTGAGTGCGATCCCTCCACCTATGAATACTATCTGGTAGAGCCTGAGCGTCACGATATTACGGAATGGCTGCTCAACTCGTCGGCTACCAGCGGAGTGCTTCAGGGCTCTCACGACATGGCCTCGCGCATCATGCTTGAGGATGTGCCTTCGGCGCGTGAACATCTTGCCTCCATGATTGAGGCCATACGCCAGAACAAAGTCGTCACCTTTGATTACCACCCCTATTCGCGCTCTCAGCCTACCCGCGGCGTGTCAATCGAGCCGTATTTCCTGCGAATCCACCGCCAGCTCTGGTATGTCACCGGCCGCAACATCAGCGAAAACAAGATCAAGACCTATTCGCTTGACCGCATTCAGAATCTGACGCTCCAGCCGACTACGTTCACCCCTCCTGAAGATGTGGATCCGAAGCATTATTTCCACGATTCGTTCGGCATAATGGTCAATCAGTCAGAGCCTAAGGATGTACGGCTACGCGTGGAATCGCGTATAGCCAAGTATTTGCGCGCTCTGCCGCTGCATCATTCCCAGCAGGAGATGGTGGGCGACGGATACTCCATCGTAACTCTCCGGCTGAGAATCACTACCGATTTCGTCAAGGAGCTATTGTCGTGGGGACCGGCCATCACCGTCGAGGCACCGGCAGAACTCCGCGCCATGGTGGTGGAGCAGCTGAAGGGAGCGTTGAAAAATTACGGGCAATAATCAGGATATACGATGTAACACCCTGGGCCACCGGGCCATAGCCTGATATTGCAATGGCTGTGGTCAGGCTTTACGTCAGGGTGAGCTTCAGCGACTGGATGAATTCGGCCGCTGCGGGAGTGCGCTCTACAAGAGCGCGCAGGGCTTCCGAGTCGGTCATGCCGGTGGCGATGAGGGTATGCTCGTCTACCTCGATGGTAAAGTTGATGTAATCGTTATGGCAGGCCGAACGCAGAGCCTGAAGCAGGCCGGCGCGGCACTCCTCGAGTTTGCCTACCTGAACGGCATTGATTACCACCACTTTAAAGTTCTCGCGATCCTGCGGATCAATCTGCGGCTTGTGGGCGCGCATGGTGTTGTACAGCGGATGGTCGCGATTGTTGGCCTCCATGAAGCCATCCCAGGCTGTGAGCAGCTGCTCGGCCGTGAAGGGGGAGCGGCGACGCAGAGCGTTAGCTCCCGAGGCGGCCTGAGCTTCCTCGGGTTTGGCCTCAAAGGCCGAGGTGAGCGACACATGGCGTCGCCGTGCGGCTCCCGGAGCTGCCGCATGGGCTGCGGACGCAGCCGCAGAGGCGCCTGAGGGCGCAGCCGGAGCTTGCGCGTATGAAGCTCTCTGAGCTGCGGATTGCGCCGGAGATGGCGCGGAGGGCGCCTGAGGCCTCTGTGCTGAGGGCGCAGGCGACTGGTTGGAGTGAGAGGGGGCGGCCGCGGCCTGAGCTGCAGGGGCTGCCTGCAGGCTCGGGTCGATTTCTATTTTTCTAAGAGCCTGCCCTTCCCCGTGGCCGTCAGAGATGGGGGAAGGGCAGGTTAGTTGGCACAGTCGGATGAGCAGAAGCTCCACGAGGAAGGTCTTGCTCGCTGCCTGGCGGTATTCCATATCGGCCGAATTGCAGAGGCTCATGGCCTGATAGAAGAATTCGGGAGTGAGCTGCGCAGCTGTCTGAGCCATCTGAGCCTTGACTGTATCGTCCGTGTCGAGCAGCGCCAGCGTCTGCGGGTCGCGGGCCAGCATCAGGTCGCGCAGGTATTGGGCCAGTCCCGTCACGAAGAAGTGGGAGTCGAATCCGCGGTCGCGTATCTCCTTGTAGATGGTCAGGGCGGCGCCGACATTCTCTGTGCGGAAGGCTTCGAAAAGGCGGGCGTAGTAGCTCTCGTCCAGCACGTTAAGATTGTCGATGGCGCTCTGGTAGGTGATGTTGCCGCGCGAGGATGCGGCCACCTGGTCGAAAATCGAGAGCGCGTCGCGCATGGCGCCGTCGGCACGCTGTGCGATTACGTTCAGGGCCGAGCGCTCAGCTTTAATCCCTTCCTGCTCAGCTACATATGTCAGATGGTCGATGATGTCCGAAATCGTGATGCGGTTGAAATCGTAGATCTGGCAACGGCTGAGGATGGTGGGGATGATCTTGTGCTTCTCGGTGGTGGCGAGGATGAAGATCACATACGACGGCGGCTCCTCCAGGGTCTTGAGGAAAGCGTTGAAGGCCGCAGAGGTGAGCATGTGGACCTCGTCGATGATAAACACGCGGTAGCGCCCTTCGTTTGGCGGGATGCGCACCTGGTCAGCGAGCTCGCGGATGTCGTTGACCGAGTTGTTGGAGGCGGCGTCAAGCTCGAGAATGTTGAGTGAGCGGCCTTCGTTGAACATCCGGCAGGAATGGCACTCGTTGCACGGGTCGCCGTCCGGCGTGGGATGCTCGCAGTTGATTGTTTTGGCGAAAATACGCGCAGTCGACGTCTTGCCGACGCCACGGCCGCCGCAGAAGAGGTAGGCATGGGCCAGGCGGTTGGTGGCGATGGCGTTGCGCAGCGTGGCCGTAAGGGCCTTCTGCCCCACTACTGAGGCGAAGGTCGACGGGCGGTATTTTCGCGCGGAAACGATATATTTTTCTTCCATCGGGTAGAGAAATGTGTTCAGGATTGCGGCTCGCGGCTACGGGCGAAGCCACAGAGCGAAGTTACGAAATCCGCAGCGAAATTCCTAATGTAGTTTTGCTTTCGTTGGGCACGGCTGCCCGGGCGGAAGGCCTCACCGGCAGATGCTCTCATTGTCGCTACGGACTCAGCGGCAGATGGCATCGGCGGCGGCTTGGGGAGCGATGCGCGAACCAAGGAGTGTGCGCATACGGGCGTAGGCCCTGAGCTGCTCGTCGTGGCCGGGCTGACCGGGCAGCAGGCGCTGAAGCTCGACGGCGATGGCCTGAGGTGTGCAGAGATGCTGTAGCAGCTCTTTGGCCACCTCTTCGCCAGCGATAAGGTTGGGAAGCGACACGAACGGGATGGTCAGCACGCGCTTCATGATTTCGTAGGTGAGGCGGGTGCCGTTGCCGCGATAGCAGATCACCTGCGGAGTGCCCAGCAGAGCGGTCTCCAGCGTGGCTGTGCCTGAGGTGACTATGGCCAGCGAGGCGTGGTGAACCAGCTCGAATGTGGCGCAGTCGACGATGGGGAGGGTGGTCAGGTCGCGGTAAAATTTGCGTGTAATGCCCGGCGCACCGGCTACAACGGGCTGAAAATCCGGGAATTGCTCGGCTGCCGCTTCCATAAGCGGCAGATTGTTGCGTATCTCCGACTGGCGCGAGCCCGGCACTATGGCCAGGATGGGCTTGGTGGCGTTCAGGCGCCATTGCCCGATGAATTCATCTCTCGTTCCGAGCTGGGCGACCTTCCGGTCGACTTCCTCTACCGAGGGATTGCCCACATACTCCACCTCTACGCCGCGCGAGCGAAACCATTCCTCCTCAAAGGGGAGGATGGAGAGAATTTTGGTGCAATATTTGCGCAATTGCTTGACTCTCCATTCTTTCCATGCCCACACTTTCGGCGCGATATAGTAATACACCGGTATCCCGAGGCCTGAGGCGTATTTGGCCAGCTTGAGGTTGAAGCCGGGATAGTCCACAAGTATCAGGGCGTCGGGCTTTTCACGGCTGATAGCCTCCTTGGCCGTGCGCAGGTTGCGCATGATCTGCCCCAGATGGATGATCACCTGAGTATAACCCATAAAGGCCATGTCGCGGTAGTGGATAAGCGGGGCTGATCCGGCGGCGGCTGCCATTTCGTCGCCGCCGAGGAAGGTGATTTCGGCCTGTGGGTCGCGTTGGCGCAGAGCCTCGATGAGGCGGCCGGCGTGGAGATCGCCCGAAGCTTCACCGGCAGAGATGAAATATCGCATGATGCTGTTGGTTAGAGGGTTATTCAGCGGCAACCTCGTAGGCTCCGAGCGAGGGGGTGGAGTGGCGCGGAGTGCCGTAACGATCCACGGTTGACAGCGGCGAGAGCAGGTCGGCAAATCCGGCGTCGATGGCCGGAGAGGTGGGCCGCAGACGGTAGTCGAAGTGATAGTCCTCACGGACAGTGAAATACATCGGGTCGGCGTCCCAGATGCAGTCGGTGAATTCATCGTCGTTCGATCCTGCCGATTTCAGCAGGCAGCGGCGAAGCCTTACCTGGGTGCCTTTCAGGTCGCCGTGGTTCAGTTCGGTGCCGAGGCCGTATATAATGCTGTTGGTGAACTCCGCCTGCATGTAGGGGAGGGCGGCATCGTCGCCTTCGAGTGTGGTCTTGTCGGCGCTGAGGTGGTCGAGCCAGACGGCGGGGCCGCCGATGGCTGTGAAGAGGTAATAGTTGGCAAAGGTGCACGAGGCGAAGTTGTGGCGCCCGCCGACCAGGCCGACTATCCCCATGGAGGCGTCGGAAAATTCACACCCTGCGGCCACTACCGAGCTGTGAAGAGCCTGCAGCACATAGCCCTTGGTGTTCCTAACCTGCGAGTTGACGATTGTCAGCGCCGGGGTGGCGTCGCTGTAGGGGCATCGGTCGAGCGTCAGGCCGTTGGCCGAATTGCGTATCGACGCAAAGGCGATGCGGTTGTTGGTAGATGTGGAGGTAAACTCTATGCCGCGCCATTGGCCCGACATAATCTCGTAAGGGATCTTGGCCGCCACGTAGCCAAAGCGGTCGCCGGTGAGGCTGACCGGAGCCTCGGCCGTCCCCTCGATGGAGAGCGAACCGTGGACCACGATGCGTGCGTCGTCGTGGAAGAACAGTTCGGCGCCGGCGGGTATGGTCAGCCGTGCACCTTCTTCCACCACCAGCGAGTCTGTGATCTGGTACGGGAGTTCGGTGGAGAGTGTCATGTCGGAGGCATACCGGGTGTCGCCTTTCAGACGGCAGACGTCACGCCCGTAGGCCTTTACAGGCATGCGGCGGGTCACTCCGTTGGTGAGGAATTCGATATGCGCCAGCACGTCGACGGTGGCGTTGCTGCCGTTTTCGGGGAGGGTAGCCTCCACGAAGACGAAAATGGAGTCGTTCTCGCGTATCTCCACGTTGGAAAATTCGCGGCCCGAGATGCCGTCCACATTGATGCGGAAGATGCTGTTCGGATCGTCAGCGAACGATATATGGCTGATATTTATCCCTTTGTCGCTCCGGTTATAGACCGTGAACCGGTGGGTAGGCGAGGGCCCCTGCGTAAAGAGTGTACCCAGCCTCACGGTGTCGGTAGAGAAAGTGGGCTGGTCGTCGGCCGAGGTGGAGATGTCATCGTTGATACATCCCGTCAGAGCCGTGGCCAGAAGCGCCGCGAGGGCTAAAAGTGTATGTTTTAAGCGTAAAATCATGGTTGGAATCGTTGGAAAGAGTCTAATTTATAACGAGATTTCCACCTGTTTATTGCCCTGTTTATTGCCCGGATGCTCCGCCCGCATCGCCTCGCCTTTGCAGGCCTGCCATCAAGGAGCCTCGCCCGGCTTGAAAGCGGACTCTCTAAGGCAATAAAAGGCTGGAAATTCAGTTGTATATATGGTGAATTGCGGCCGGGCGCTCCGGCCGGCGATTTATGTCGAACCATTATTTCTACGGTATAATGAAGAGAATCTTTACTCTGGCAGCTATTGCAGCTGCCGTTGCAAATATCTTTTCCGCTCAGGCTGAGACGGTTACCATCGAGGCCGGCGGTCTGAAATCCGCTGTTGCGTCTGATCCTGCCGCCGTCACCGCGCTGACCGTGAACGGCACCATGGACGCTTCCGACTTCGCTTTTATTACTTCGGAGCTGACAGCGCTTAAGACGCTTGACCTTACGGCAGCCGCTCCCGAGGGCGACGCCATACCCGAATGTGGCCTTATGGTGGCGTCGCTCGAAGATGTCAAGCTACCCAAGGAACTTAAGACGCTGGGACAGGGCGCTTTAGGCGGTACGGCTATCCGCACCGTCGAGCTTCCGGCCACTCTGACCACAATAGGCCACGGGGCCTTCGCCGAATGTAAAAACCTCACAGCATTGACCATACCTGCGGGTGTCAGCGATCTTGGCGCAGCCTTCGCCGCCGGATGCACGGCTCTTGAGTCGGCTACTGTTGGCGCAGGCGTCGGCATTCTGCCCGACCGCGCCTTCGAGGGGTGCGCTGCCCTGACATCAGTAAGCCTCCCCAAAACGCTGACAGCCATAGGCGCCGATGCTTTCAGCGGGTGTAAAACTCTGGCCGATGTGACTATGCCCGAATCCCTGACCTCAATCGGCGACCATGCCTTCTACGGGGCCGGTCTGGTCGGCATCGACCTGACGGGATGCACTCAGCTGACGACCATCGGCGAATGGGCCTTTGCGAAATGCCCCTACCTGGAGATGGCTTCTATGCCTGCAAATCTGAAGACGCTTGGCCGCGGAGTGTTCTACAACGCCACTTCGATGGCCCTTAGCGCAGTGCCTGAAGGAGTGGAGACAGTTGGCGATTTCGCCCTTACGGGCGTCGCTGCCGGCGACGACAAGAACGCTCTCACCCTCCCCGAGGGGTTGACCTCGCTGGGGGCCTATGCGCTGGCCGACTGGAACAATATCGAAGTGCTGACTATCCCACCCACGCTCGAATCCATAGGCGACAAGGCGATGGCCAACTGGACCTCGCTCAAGCAGATCGACGCTTCCAAGGCTGTGACCATCCCCACCCTTGGCGCCGAGGTGTGGAAAGGCGTGCCTCAGGCCGAGGCCTATCTCGACGTACCGAAAACGCTCTTCGAAGGCTTCTCCACAGCCGACCAATGGAAAGAATTCCAGGTGCGTGCCGCATCGTCCGAGCTCACCGAACTGCCGCAGATATCGGGCGCAGAGGGGCTGAAGGTGCGCTTCCAGCGCCCGCTCATCATCGTGGAGTCGGCAGGCGCACCGATAGCCGGAGTGCAGGTCTATGACATGGCAGGCCGCCTCTTCTCCTTCCCGCTTAACAACGACGGCACCACAGCCACCGTCGACACGTCGGCCTGGAACGCCCCCACGGTAATCGTGCGCGTAGAGCTCGCCGACCACAGTGCCGCCGCCATCAAGCTTTCCCTGCGCTAACGGGTGCCATTACTCTCAAAATTTTACAAAAATCAGAATAAGATGAAAAATTTAAAGTGGGCAGCCATGCTGACTGCTGCTGTGCTGACCGGGCTTGGATTTACGGCCTGCGGCAACGACGACGACAGCGAAGATGTAACGACGGAAAATGGCGATTTCGGGCCTACGGGGTCGGTTTCTGCAGTGGATCCTTCCAAGGTGTTCACCTCAGGTGTCCCCGAACAGGCAGGCTCTTATCAGACTGAAGTGGATCAGACGGGTCGCGTGGCTTCGGTCTCCAGCAGCTATGAGACGATGTCTTTCTCCTATGGCGCAGCCAGCTACAAAGGTCAGACATACGACATGATGATGACGATGACCCAGAATGTCCGTTACTCAGATGATAACGATGTATTCTACGCCAATCTCAACCCGCAGGGCTTTATTAAATATGTGCTGCAGGTTAAGGACGATGGTGTTGACAAATGGTGGTTCAGCTACAATGCAGCCGGTCAGCTTATCCGCATGAAGCGCACCGAGGGCGACAATGAAGTGACGACCATCAAATATACCGACGGCGATATCACCAGCGTCAGCATGACCTCAGATGACTCTGACAACGCTTATACATGCACGATTTCCTATGGCGACGAGCCGATTCTGAACAAGGGCGGCCTGATGCTCTTTGATGAGACTTTCAGTATCGACATGGACGAGATGTATCCGGCTTATCTGGCCGGGTTGTTAGGCTATGCCACCAAACATCTGCCCGTTAAAAACGTCAGCAGGGAAGATGGACGCGCCTATACGGAAACATTCGAGTGGACTCTTAATGATAAAGGCCTCCCCACAAGTATGACCGCCAACGACGGCTACGGCTCGCGGATGACGACCTTCACATGGTAAATCCATCTCATCTGAAAAATAAGGCGCTGCGTCAAAATTCAGAATTTTTGACGCAGCGCTTTGTTTGACCTTACTATTTTCCCCGCGATGGGCTGGAATTTAATAGTTGTGGGGGTAGATTTCGAAGAACGACTGCGCGTGGTGGCAGACGGGGCATACAGCGGGGGCTTTCTTGCCGATGTGGATATGTCCGCAGTTGCGGCAATGCCACATGGTGTCGCCGTCGCGTGAGAATACGATGCATTCGTCGATGTTGGCCAGCAGGCGGCGGTAGCGCTCTTCGTGATGGCTTTCGATGTCGGCTACCATCGCAAATCGGCGTGCAATTTCTGTAAATCCTTCTTCCTCAGCCTCTTTGGCCATGCGTTTGTACATGTCGCTCCATTCGAAGTGCTCCCCTTCGGCTGCATCGAGCAGGTTGGCGTTGGTGTCGGGCATCTCGCCTCCGTGGAGGAATTTGAACCATAGTTTGGCGTGCTCCTTCTCGTTCTGGGCTGTCTCTTCAAAGATGGCGGCAATCTGTTCGTAGCCGTCTTTGCGGGCCTTGGAGGCGTAGAATGTGTATTTGTTGCGAGCCATCGATTCGCCTGCGAAGGCTTCCTGCAGGTTGCGTTCGGTTTTTGTGCCTTTAAGATCTTTCATGACGTAATAATGTGGATAATTTGAATTTGAATCGTAAATTTGTAACAAATTCTCACACTTAAACGTTCAACACCTTCGGCCGCATGTACCGCAAACTAATCATATTCCTCTTCCTCGTCCTGACTGCCGTCGGTGCTTCGTCGGCACAACGCTCCAAAGCCCCGCGGCCTTACCCCCTGAGCTGGCACACCGACATCCTCGGCGACGGCTACGAGTCGCGCTATGTGGACCAGGGGACTGACTATGCCGGGCCGGTGCGCTCCACCATCGTGCGCAAGCTCTCGGTCGACACGGCCTCTGTGGTCTCCAAGCGCGCCATACTCTATGTCCATGGCTACAACGATTATTTCTTCAACCGCGAGCTCGGCAACGAGTGTGTCAGCCACGGCTACAATTTCTATGCCGTCGACCTGCGGCGCTACGGCCGCTCGCTGATGGAGGGGCAGCATCGCTTCGAGGCGCGCTCCATGCGCGAATATTTCCCCGACATCGACTCGGCGATGGTGGAAATCAGCCGTCAGGGGGTACGCGAGATAGTGCTGATGGGCCACTCCACGGGCGGCCTGATCACCTCTTACTATCTCCACTGCAATCCGCAGGCGCCGGTCAAGGCGCTGGTGCTCAATTCGCCTTTTCTTGACTGGAATCAGGGGTGGCTTGAGCGGTTCATCCCGATTGTGAGCTGGCTGGGTCTGCTCGATCCTGCCATGACCATCCGCCAGGGGGCTTCTACGGCCTATTCCGAGAGCCTGCTGGCAGGCGAGCATGGCCGCTGGCATTATAATACGCAATGGAAAATGCCCGTATCGCCCGATGTGACGGCAGGGTGGGTGAGAGCTATTACCTTGGCACAGTGGGCTGTGCGCTTGCCTCCGCGTATCCGCGTACCGATTCTGCTGATGTATTCGGCCCGTAGCGTCGAGGGTGGACAGTGGACGCCCGAGCACAACGAGGCCGACGGAGTGCTCGATGTGCACGACATCGCACGCTTCGGAGGCTATCTGGGCACGGATGTAACGAAAGTGAAAGTGGAGGGAGGTCTGCACGACCTTGTCCTGTCGCGCCCCGGAGTGGCGCGCGGCGTCTACCGCAAGATTTTCAGCTGGCTTGACAAGAAATTATAACCGATCCGGCGCTTCAGCTTCGCCGTACGCAATCAATGCGGCATCTTGGCCAGAAGGCGGCGCATGGCGCGCTCTACGTTGCGGTAATCCTCCAGATGGTCAGCTACATAAATGAAGGCCACATCAAGGTAAACCGGCTTTTTGGCCGCGGCTGAGCGTTCGGCATCATCGGTCTGCTCTGCATTGTCGTATCCGGCGGCTTCCTCCGGCGCCGTCGGGGCTTCCTCGCCCATAGGGCGGTTCAGACGGTAGGCTTCGCGGATGCGCCGGCGCATCTGCACGCGGTCGACGGCGTGATGGAGCTTCTTCTTCGGTACGGAAATCAGGAATTGCACCGGCTCGCGCCCGGGGCGCTCGTCCACACGTTTCCACACGGCGCGCAGGGGGTAGGCAAGCGCCGAGAAAGCGCCTCCGGCTGTGCCGGGGCGAACTGCAAACAGCGCGTCGATGGCTGTCTTGCTGCATAGCTTGTGGGCTTTACCCAGCGCGAAGGTTTTCATATTACCAGTGTGGGAATGGTGTTCTGCCGATGCCTTGGCGCTCTGCCTCCAGACGGGGATGCGGCTGAATATCAGGCGTTTTTCTCCTGCAGGAAGGCGTCGAGAGCGGCGGTGATGGAAGGCGATTTGGGGGTGGGAGCCTCCAGGTCGAGGCGCAGTCCGGCATCGGCCACGGCTTTGGCCGTGGAGGCGCCGAAGCAGCCGATCTGGATGTCGCCCTGATCGAAGTTCGGGAAGTTCTTCTTCAGCGACTCGATTCCGGCGGGCGAGAAGAAGAGCAGCATGTCGTAGTCAAACGGCTCGTCGGGTGTAAAGTCGTTGCTGACAGTGCGATACATTACGGCCTTGGTGTAGTTGATGCCGGCCTTGTCGAGCAGCTCGGCGTTGGCCGAATCTTTGTGCACGTCGCTGACGGCATAGAGAAATTTCTCTTTGTTATGCTTCATCAGGGCCGGAAGCAGCGAGTCGAGCTTGCCCGTGTCGCCATGGAAGATCTTGCGCTTGCGGTAGACGATGTATTTCTGCAGATACAGGGCGATGGTCTCTGTGGTGCAGAAATATTTCATGGTGTCGGGGATGGTGATGCGCATCTCTTCGCAGAGGCGGAAGAAATGGTCGATAGCGGTTCGGGCCGTGAAAATCACAGCTGTAAAATCGCTTATATTAATCTTTTGCTGACGAAACTCGCGTGCGCTGAGCCCTTCTACTTTGATAAAGGGGCGGAACACGAGGTCAACGCCGTGGCGGGCAGCAATATCATTGTAAGGAGATTTTTCCGATGAAGGTTTAGGTTGAGATACAAGGATTTTTTTGATTTTCATTGCACTTTTACACATATTTCGGCAGCGAGTGACGTCACTGCAATGACCGGTATGATTTCCAGAGTGCAAAGGTACAAAATAAAATAGAGCAACGACGGAAAATTGGTGTAAAAAATTCTAAAACCTTTAGAAATGAAGCAGATTCGTGACAAAATGTAAAGAATCGCCGCCACAATTAGCATCTTTGATGTTAAAGCGGGGTAGAAAAGTGCCAAAAGTGCCGGGGCGGCCAGACACACTCCCAGCAGCATCGCCGAGGCGTTGAGCCCCTTGCGCCACAGCGAGGCGCGCAGGCGGTCGGTGAATACGTAACCTACTGTCATGCAGGCAGCGAACTGAAATATCAGGAATCCACCCGCCAGCCCCGTCAGGGCTAAGATGGTCGATGCCATCGGCCGCGCCTGATCGGCGGCCACCGTGGCCGTGTTTCCTCCGAGCCACAGGAAGAAGAGCAGCCCCTCGACCACACACAGCTCTATCATCATCAGCAGTACCACTCGCTTCTCGTTGGCCGTATGCTCGTCGAAGGCGTTTTCGCGCTGACGGATGGTGAGAAGATCGGAGGGGAGGGTCTTGAACACACGGCGCACATGCTTGATGTTCAGTCCGATAAGCACGAATACGCCCACCAGCAGCGACAGAATCCCCGAGTCGGCTGCGGGCATGTCGGGCCGGGCCACCCCTTCGTGGGCGCTGACCCACGCAGGCTGCTCCGAGGCGTAAGCCGCCTGGTCGGCGGCCGAAGTCGGCGCCTCCGCTTCATGACATACCTCAAACGGATTCTCCATCGCTGATTAAATCAAGATTCGTTACGCCTTAGGTTTCAAGCGCTTAACCCTCGCTCTGCGGCGCCGGCAGCGTATGCCGCCATCACGCCCCACGGTCATCTCTTGCGGAATTCCTCGCGGATCGTATCTATCACATTGATAATGAAGTCGCCCGCCTTCTCCAGGGTCGAGACGATGTCCATATAGTAGATGCCGCTCTGATATTCGTAGTGGCGCGAATTGATATTTTCGACGTTGGCCGTGCGGAGCTGGTTGCGCAGGTTGTTGATCTCGCGCTCGCGGTTGTAGGCCGCGATGATGTCATGCTCGTCGACATTCTCCAGATTGTTCAACACCTTGAGCATCACTTTAATAGACTTGTCGACATAGCCGAACATGAGGTCGATGTTGGCGTAGATCTCCTCGTTGAAGTGCACCCGGCTCTCCTGCTTGCGCAGCAGAATTTTGCCCACGCCCAGCATGGCGTCGGCGATGCTCTCGATTTCGGAGTCGATGGCCATCATGGCCGTCAGGCGGCGCTTCGACTCGTTGGAGAGCCTGCCCTCGGCGCATCGGTTCAGATAGTTGGCAATCTCAATCTCCATCCGGTCGGAAATCTCCTCATATTTCTCCAGGCGCGAGTAGAGCTTGTTGAAATCGTCGGAGCCGCTCTTAGTGTGGCATAGCGTCTGCGCCATCGGCAGCATACGCCCCACACGCTCGGCAAATACGTACATCTCCTTCTCAGCCTGCGAGATGTTGAGCTCCGAGGCTGAAAGGATACCGGCAGAGATAAACTTGAGCTGGAACTCGTCATCGCCCGTATGTTTGGCCGGTATGAGAATCTCCACGATTTTCACGTACAGATTTGTCAGCCAAATCATTATCGAGAGGTTGATGAGGTTGAACACCGTATGGAATATCGACAGGCCGAACGATACGCTCACCTGCATCTGGGCTATGGCCGTGCGGTGGTGGAGCACCACGTCGGTGTCGGTCGGCAGTGCGTTCTGGAACAGTATATTATATGTGCCGGGGTCGGTGGCCTGCAGATTGGTCACATAATTATATAGCTCAGACGGGTTGCCCTGGCCGATCTCCTCGGTAATCCACGAGTTGAGCTCTACGAACGGGTAGAATACCGCCAGCGTCCACACTGTGCCCAGCAGGTTAAACAGCAGATGGCCCATGGCTGTACGTTTGGCGGCCACATTACCGCTCATCGACGCCAGCAGCGGGGTGACGGTGGTTCCGATGTTGGAGCCGAGCACCAGAGCGCAGGCCAGGTCGAAGGTGATCCATCCTTTGGAGCACATGATCAGCGTGATGGCAAACATCGCCGCCGAGCTCTGGATAATCATGGTCACCAGCATGCCCACAAGGCAGAAGATCAGCACGCTCCCGAAGCCCATCGAGGTGTAATGCTGGAGGAAGGCGAACATCTCCGGATTGCTCTGCAAGTCAGGTACATACTTGCTGATCATGTCCAGGCCCATAAACAAGAAGGCGAAACCGATGGTGAATTCACCCATCGACTTCGTCTTGCTCTTTTTCGAAAACAGCAGCGGCACGGCCAGACCGATCAGCGGTAGCGCGAAGGCCGATATGTCGACCTTGAAGCCGAACAGGGCTATGATCCAGGCCGTTACCGTAGTTCCGACGTTGGCGCCCATTATCACAGCCATCGACTGCGACAGGGTCATAAGTCCCGCATTTACGAAACTTACCACCATCACCGTCGATGCCGACGAGCTCTGGATCAGAGCCGTGATGAATACTCCCGTCACCGTGCCGGTGAAGCGGTTGCGAGTCATGGCTCCCAGAATGTTGCGCAGGCGGTCGCCGGCTGCCTTCTGAAGCCCTTCACTCATCACCTTCATTCCGTAGAGGAAGAGGCCGACGGCTCCGAGGAGCCCTAAAAAGTCCAATATAGAATAGTTCATCCTGTTGAGGGTGAGAAGTTCGGTCGGAGCCTTCGCGGCTCCAACTTTGCAAATTTAGAAAAAGCGGCCGATATAGGCAAAAAAATCTTAAAATTGGCCAAATCGGCTCCCCGCCCCCTCCATCGTACCCCCCTTCCTCTTATACGACTTATACGATTTATATGATTTATAAGAATTACCAATCTCTCTGATTTCTCCGCCATGAAAATTCGCCCCGATTTACCCAAATATTGCGGTAAAACTAAGCAAAAATCGCAGGTTTTGGCTATTTTTGAGATTATTTTGCTATGAATTTGCGCAAAAAACATTAATTTTGCAAAAATTAGGCTGTCGCGTAAGGCTCTTCCGCCTGTTTGGCCTCGCCTGCGCAGGAAGCCCTACCCACTCAATCTTAAGGAATCAATTAAGTGTAAATCAGACATATGAAGAAAATTTTACTCTCGCTCGCAGCGGCAGTCGTGGCTCTCGGAGCCTCCGCCGCCTCGCTGACGCCCGAACAGGCTCTCGCCCGCGTGAACACCGGCGCCATGAAAGCTCCCGGCGTCAACGGTTCGGTGCTTCAGCTCGTAGAATCAGGCGAATACGAAGGCCTGCCTACGTATTATATCTATTCTTCGAACGACAACGCGCTGATTATCAGTGCTAACGATGTGGCTGTTCCCGTGCTGGCCGTCCTTGACCATCCCGTGACTGCCTCCACCCCGATGCCTCCCCAGCTGCAATGGTGGCTTGAAGGCTACGGCAAGGAGATCGCATGGGCAGTGGCAAACGATTACTCAGTGGTCCGCCCCATGAGCCGCCCCGACCTCTCACCCGTTACCCCGAAGAAAGGGATGAAGCTGAAGAAGAAATCTGACAACGTCGAGTATGCCTCTCATACTGCCATCCCCGCTATGGTCAAGACCCAGTGGGATCAGGGTGCACCCTTCAACGACCTCTGCCCCAGCTCGAACAAAGGCACCGCATATACAGGCTGTGTGGCTACGGCCATGGCTCAGGTGATGAAATTCCACAACTATCCTCCCAAAGGAAAAGGTACGGTATCGGTAACGTTCAACAACAATACCTACACGATGAACCTTACCAACACCTCCTTCGACTGGAATAATATGCTCGACGTCTACACTTCGTCGGCTACCGCTACCCAGAAGACGGCTGTGGCTACCCTGATGAAAGCCTGCGGATATTCTGTAGATATGGACTACGGCCTTGATGCCTCCGGCGCCCAGTCGTCGGATGTTGTTGCAGCCCTGATCGACTGCTTCAGCTACGACAAGGCGGTCAACTATCAGCTCCGCGACTATTTCGATCCCGATGTATGGGCTGAAAAGGTCTATAACGAACTGGCTTCCGGCCGCGTGGTTTACTATGCCGGCCGCGGCAGCGACGGCGGTCACGCTTTCGTCTGCGACGGCTATCAGGATGAGAAATTCCACTTCAACTGGGGCTGGGGCGGTTACTACGACGGCTTCTTCAAGCTGACTTCGCTCGTTCCCGAAGACCAGGGTGCCGGCGGCAACAGCGATGGCTTTACCCTGAATCAGGGCGCTATCTTCGGTATCCAGCGTCCCGTGTCCGGTTCGGTAAAAGCCAACGGATGGATTGCCGTATATCCCGGTCAGATGTCGCCCACTTGCTCAGGCCGTACGGTGACCATCAGCGTTACCGATGGTGCTTTCTATAATCTTTCAGGCTCTGACTTCTCCGGCTCTATCGGATTCTCGCTGACGCCTCAGGATGGCGGCGAGACCAAATATTATACAGTGTGGTCCAACCTGTCTTATGGCAACAATCGCGGTTTCACATCGCTGCCGTGTGCTATCCCCGCATCCGTGGCCGACGGCACTTATATCCTCCGCCCCGCATGCAAAGCTCTCACATCTTCTGAATGGGAAAACATCCTGGTGAAATGGACCGATCCCGACCAGGTGGTTGTCACCATCTCCGGCAACAAAGTGACTGCCACTCTCCAGGGTGGCCACGATGTGCCTCAGGAGCCCGCTGCCAAGCTTGCGTTTAGCAATGCATCCACATCTACCGGCTTCTATTGCGGTCAGGAATTCAAATTCTCAGTGACGATTACCAACTCCGGAAACCTTGACTACAGTAAGCAGCTTGCTGCTGTGATAGTTCGCTCGGATGGCTATATTTTTAGCACTCAAAATTACCAGCAGGTTGACCTCCCCATGGGCGAGTCGAAGAATTTCAACTTTACCGGCACGATTGAGTCTGATCTCACCAGCGGTACTTATTACCTCTACATAGTGGATTCCGACCTTAATCCTGTTCAAGGGTATAATATTACTCTTGAAGGCACGGTCGAAGCTCCCGCTTATGAGATTACTTTGACAGTTAACCCGGAGCCTCTGGAAGTCGGCGCTTCGGCATCTGTAAAGGTCGTAGTGGTGAACAACGGAGAAAAAGCACTGAACGAACAGTGGACTCTCGAGCTCGGCACTGTCTCCGACAATAAGTTCACCACGAAGCACGTATTCGGCACAAAGACCATCAATAACGCATCTAAAAGATCGAAGACCTACACCTACTCTTCCACTCTTCCCGCTCAGCTCCCCGACGGTGATTACTGCCTCGCCTTGTGGAATGCCAATGATGAGCCGGTATTCGCCTATAATATTAAGGTCAACGGCACATCTGGCATCTTCGATATCGATATCGACTCCGCTGATGCTCCGGTAGAATACTTCGACCTTCAGGGCCGTCGCGTAGCCAATCCCTCTGCCGGCATCTACATCCGCCGCTCAGGCTTCAAAGTAGATAAGATTCTGGTAAAATAACCACGAACCATACGAAAATGAAAAAGCACCGCCTCAGGCGGTGCTTTTTTCGTTACCATCAGCCCCCGACTTATCCGATTTTACCTCCAAATCCCTCATTTTTACCTCAAATCCCCGATTTTAACATTGTTAAATTGCCTGCTCTCAGAGCTGCGTAGACCCGAAAACATGTTAAATAACATATTTTTCGAACATATTTCGTCGAAAATGTCTAACTTTGCCCTTGAAAAAGATGTTTTATATATGAAACCGAACCCGCAGAGGCGGGTCAATATTCCGGCTGACTTTCGTGCAGTCCGGCAGTTATTAACGGGATGTAAGCCCGCGACTTTCGCCCGACCGGGTAGCGCTCACGGGTTTCCCATAAAACTTTAAGATTATGACGACTATTTTTAAAATGTTCAGAACTGAAGTAAGCAATGTGATCACCCTTCTTGGCAAATCAGACGCCTTCCGCGTCACAGGCGATTGCACGCCGACCCACCGCGCTCAGTCCATCGACTGATCTGCGACCCAAAAACTTCATTCAAGAGAACAATCACAACTCATGTTTCACTAAACATTACACATTATGAAAACTAACAATCTGCTTCGCAAGGCTGTAAAATGGTATTTCGACCACGCCTCCGAAGCCTACAAGTAAACAACAAACTGAATCAAACTTTTGTAAACATAACCACAACGGCCCCGCCTCGGGGCCGTTGCCATTTTTAACCCCCTCTCTATCTTATCTGCGCCCCTCTCTATCTTATCTGCGTGGGGTTGGCCGAGTCGAGCAGGCCGATGATGCGGGTGGGCTGGCCCGGCGTTTCGCCGGCGTCGATCAGCGCGTCCACTCCGAGCTGCTCCCAGTGGAGCCTCACCTCATCGGGGAGCGAAGCGGGGTAGAGCGGCGAATCCTCCGGGTCGCAGAATAGCGCCGACTGGTCCGTAAGGTCGACCTCATCGGTCAGTTCCGGCCACACGGCCGTGGCCGACAGCAGAGGAGACCCGAGCGTCCGGGCTATTCCCGTGGCGACGGGATTGTCGGGGATGCGCACTCCCACCTCGTGGCGCCCCTTAAAAGCCTTTGCGAGCTTAGGAGATGCCGGAAGGATGAAAGTGGTAGGTCCCGGTGTCCCTTCGCGCAGGACGCTGAAAGCCCGGTTGTCGATTGAGGCGAAGTCGGAGGCCATGGATATGGAGTCGCATACCACCGACAGCCGCTGCTTTGCGGGGTTGATCTCGCGCAGGCGGCATACACGCTCCACGGCGCGATTGTTCAGCGCGTCGCAGCCCAGAGCATAGAATGAGTCGGTGGGGTAGAGAATCACGCCTCCACGGCGCAGAATTTCGACTGTTTCGTCGAGATAGCGCGGATTCAGGCTCCCGCTATACATTTTATAATAGTTCATCAGCTTTTGGGGATATGTCAGATTGTAAGGTGTCAGATGATGCGGGCCTTGAGACCCAGAGCCGTGAGCGCATCGAGCACAGCCTTCCGCTTGTCGCCCTGAATCAGGATTTCGCCGCCGCGCGACGATCCGCCCACACCCAGACGCTGCTTCAGCCGGGAGGCCACGGCGGCTACCTGCTCGTCGTCGAGGGTGAATCCGGCCACAATCGTAACTTCTTTCCCCTTGCGGCCTTTGCGGTCGAGGATGATGTCAAGCCTTTGGCGCTGGGCGGCATAGGGCTGCTCTTTGGCGGCGTCGGCCGAGGCGCCGGCGTCAGCTGTCTCCTCGGCCTCGGGCTCCGGCATAGAGTCGCGCAGGGCGGAGAGTGATGATTTCCAGTCCATCTCTTGTCGGGATAAAGGTTATTCCGCTATGGAGTCGAGGGGCTCGTCGCGGGCAATGTCTTCGTCGGTGAGGTCCACCGGATTGTCGATCGAGAGAGCCAGACGGCGCAGAAGCACGAAGTGGGGCGTATCCTCCACCGGCAGCGACACGAAAAATCCGCGCAGAGAATCGTTCGAGGCGTAGAATGCACGGCGCAGACACACTGTGGCATCGGCGATATTCTCGTCCTCGTTGCCGTGTTCCGACAGTTTCATGAAGAGGATGCCGAGCTGTCCGGCCTGTGTCTCGGTGACGGCGGCCGAGTCGGGACCCATCACCACGGGCAGAAGCATTTCGGCCAGATGCTGGGCCTGACGGTAGTCGCCGTCGGCGTAGGCCGTGGTGGCGTCGGTGAGGGTATCGTCGAAGTTTACATGCCCGCCGGAGCAGGCGCCGAGCGCCGGCAGCAGGATGATGAGCAGAAGTCGGAATAGTTTCATAGGTAAGCGGGAGCTGAGAGCTGTATAGGGGTTATTCTGGTCGGCGGTGATAGTCGTAGACCGCTCCCTGACGCTGCAGGCGCAGGGTGATTTCGTCATATTGGATGATAGGGTAGGCCAGACGCGGAGCCACGCTGCCCACCAGCGACGGGTCGCCCTCCTCAATGGTGATCGATGAGGGGTCTGTAGTGATGATGAGCGAATCCTCCTCGACATGCCATGTGCCTGTCACACTGTACGAAAGCTCGCCGGGGCGGATGGCGCGCACCACAGCCTGATTCTTGTCGTTGAGCTCGATCAGCGGGTGAGTGTCGGATATGGTCTGGATGTAATATTTGCCTATCATCGACTTTTCGCGCTTGCTCATGCCCGAGCATGCCGAAAGCGTCAGGAGCATAACGGCGGCTACGGCGGCGAGAGAGGCGAAGTGGCGGATAAGTTTCATTTCTTTGTCCAAGTTCTGTATTTAAAAAAATAAAGATTGCCCGACAGCGTCAGCCGGGCCTGCCGGGCTTCCACCGTCGATGACCCGACACTGCAAAAGTAGCAATTTTCCGCGTTATTTCAAAAACTCCATAAACGACGACTGCGGCGGTACATGCACCGACCTGAATCCCAGGCGCGTGGCCGCCTCGCAGTTGGCCTCGGAATCGTCGAAGAAGGTGGTCTCCTCCGGCACGATGCCGAAGCGCTCCACACACAGGTCGAAGATGCGCTTGTCCGGCTTGCAGCAGCCGGCCTCGAACGAGGTCACCACCCCGTCGAAGTAGGCGCTGATGTCTCTCCCTTCGCCGGCGAAGGCGTCGCGCAGCGACTGCTCCCACATGATCGGATTCGTGTTGGAAATCACGAATGTACGGTGCCCCTCGGCCCGCAGGCGCCGCAGGGCCTCAAGCCTTTGCAGCGGAATCCCGAGGATGAAAGCATTGAAGGCCTGGTCGATCTGCCCGTCGCTGACGGCCTGCGGGATATGCTTGCGTATCTCCGCGCGGAATTCGTCGGCGCCGATGCGGCCGGCCTCTATGTCGAAGAAAAATCCTTTCTGCCCGTAGTCGCCCAGATAGTCGGCTATGTCGGCGAATCCGAGTTTCTGAAAGGCATCTATACAATCCCGGCGGCGAATGTCTACGATTACGCCGCCAAGGTCAAAAAGTAAATCGCGTGTCACAGGAGGAAATTTCCGATAGCAATAGTGTCGTTATTCAACTGTCCATGTGTCGCCTGCAAGCAGCAGCTCGCGCAGGCCCGAGAACCCCTTGCGGGCTTTCACATCTTCTACCTGAGCCGCCACTTCGGCGTCGTAGGTCGGTGCCTCCACGTCGCGGATCACACCCAGCGCCAGCGGCAGTTCGTAGCCGTCCATCATGGCCAGCTGCTGATGCAGGAAGTTGGTGGGAGTGTGTGCGTCGTGAACCAGCACATCGTCGAGCGTGTATCCGTCCTGACCGATGGTGACGGCCTTCAGGCCGAACCCGTCCTGCACGATACCCTTGTCCATATCCTTGCCGAAGAGCATCTTCTGCCCGTGGACCAGATGGATGGTGCGGTCGGCGCGCGTCTCGCGGTCGGTGATATACGAGTGGATGCCGTTGTTGAAAATCATGCAGTTCTGCAGCAGTTCCACTACCGACGCCCCCTTATGGCTGGCGGCGGCCACCATCACCTCCTGCGATATCTTCAGCTCCACGTCGATGGCGCGGGCGAAGAAGTTGCCGCGGGCGCCAAACACCAGCTCGGCCGGGATGAACGGATCCTCCGTGGTGCCGTAAGGCGACGATTTCGATACGAAACCGCGAGGCGACGTAGGCGAGTACTGGCCCTTGGTCAGGCCGTAGATTTTATTGTTGAGCAGAAGCATGTTGATGTCCACATTGCGGCGCACGGCGTGGATGAAATGGTTGCCGCCGATGGCCAGGCCGTCGCCGTCGCCGGAGATCTGCCATACGGTCATCTGAGGGTTGGCCACCTTGAATCCCGTGGCTACGGCGGCGCCGCGGCCATGGATGGTATGGAAGCCGAAGGTGTTCATATAGTAGGGCAGACGCGACGAGCATCCGATGCCGGAGATCACGGCGGTCATCTCCGGAGCTATGCCCAGAGTGGCCATAGCTTTGTGGAGGCTGTTGAGGATGGCGTGGTCGCCGCATCCGGCACACCAGCGCACGGGCTGGTCGCTCTTGTAATCTTGGGGTGTGTATGCCATGACGAAAAAGAGATTTCGCTTATTGTCTGTGAATTATTTCGAGAGGATGTCTTTTACGGCAGCCGTGATTTCCTTTACCAGGAAGGGCTGGCCTTCCACCTTGTTGATGCGCTCGATGCGCACGTCGGGGAAGCGGGCCTGCAGATAGTCGGCAAACTGGCCCGAGTTGAGCTCGGCTACTATTACGCGGCGGAAACGGCGCAGTATGTCGCCGGTATTCTTCGGCAGCGGGCTGATGTAGCGGAACTGCGACAGCGCCACGGGCGTACCCTGGGCGTTGAGTTCTTCGGCGGCTGTGTAGAGGATGCCGTAGGTGCCACCCCAGCCTATCAGCAGGGTATCGGCCTGGGGCGAATCGCATTTGAGCGTAAGCTCGGGGATGTCGTCGGCTATGCGCTCTATCTTCTCGCGGCGGATAGCCACCATCTTGGCATGGTTCGACGGGGAGTTGGAGATGGCGCCTGTGGCGGCATCCTTTTCCAGACCGCCCAGACGGTGGGGCAGGGCGTCTTCGCCGGGGATGGCCCAGTAGCGTGCCATGGTCTGCTCATTGCGCAGATACGGACGCCACTGCTCGCGCAGCTCCTCCGGCACGCGAGGCACCTTGATTTCCGGGAATTCGTCGGCTTCGGGGATGCGCCAGGCCGACGATCCGTTGCCGATGAAGGCGTCGGAAAGAAGTATTACCGGGGTCATATGCTCTATGGCGAGGCGCGAAGCCTCAAAGGCCATGTCGAAGCAGTTGGTGGGCGATGTCGGAGCTACCACCACGATGGGCGACTCGCCGTTGCGGCCGTAGAGCGCCTGATTAAGGTCGGTCTGCTCGGTCTTGGTGGGGAGTCCCGTCGAGGGGCCGCCGCGCATCACGTCGATTACCACCAGCGGCAGCTCGGCCATGACGGCCAGGCCGATGGCCTCACCCTTCAGGGCGAGCCCCGGGCCTGAGGTGGAGGTGACGCCCAGCGATCCGGCGAACGAGGCGCCGATGGCGGAGCATACGCCGGCTATCTCGTCCTCCATCTGGCAGGCTTTCACTCCCAGGTCTTTGCGCTTGGCAAGCTCGTGGAGGATGTCGGTGGCCGGGGTGATGGGGTAGGAGCCCAGGTAGAGCGGGCGTCCGGATTTCTCCGATGCCATAATCAGACCCCATGCCGTGGCCTCGTTACCCTTCACATCGGTGTAGGTGCCGGGGCGGATTTCATCGGTAGCTATCTTATAGGTGGTCACCGAAGCATGGATATTGTGGCCGTAGTCGTAGCCGGCGCGGAGCACTTTGGCGTTGGCCTCGTACACTGCGGGCTTCTTGGCAAATTTCTCACGGAGCATCTTCAGCGCTGCCTCTTCGGGGCGGTCGAACAGCCAGCAGAGCAGGCCGAGCACGAAGATGTTGCGGCATTTCAGAACGGATTTTACGTCCATGCCGCTGTCGGCCAGCGCGGCCTTGGTCATCGACGTTACGGGCACTTCCACCACCTGAGCCGTGATTCCCAGCTCCTTGATGGGGTCGTCGGTCTCGAACAGCGCCTTCTTGAGCCCTTCGGGCTTGAAGGAGTCGATGTCAACGATGATTACTCCGCCCTTTTTGAGAAACTTGTAGCTCTGCTTCAGGGCGGCGGGATTCATGGCTACCAGCACGTCGCATTCGTCGCCGGGGGTGTGTACGCTGTGGCCTACGCTCACCTGAAATCCGCTCACGCCGCCGAGCGACCCCTGCGGGGCGCGTATCTCTGCGGGATAGTCGGGGAAGGTCGAGACGGAGTTGCCGAGACCGGCCGAAATGTTAGTAAAAATGTTGCCGGCCAGCTGCATGCCGTCGCCGGAGTCGCCGGAGAACCTGACGGCCACCTTGTCGAGGTGCTGAACTCGCCCGGAGGCCTGATTAGGAGTGTCCATATTGTGTTTTAATGATTGTTTTATCAGTTAATGTGAGAGTGGGATGCAAAGATAAGACTTTCCCGATGAAAAGCAAAATTAGCAGAGTCTATTTGCGCTTCTTGACGGGGCGGGGTGGCGCCGGAGCCGGGATGGAGTCGTGCATCGGATAGCGCAGGCTGTCGGGGTTCTCGATCAGTCCGGCGCGTATATACTGCAGCGAGTCGGTGTAGCTCAGAGTTTCGTTGTCGAACGATTTGTCGAGCGACTCCACTGCCGCTGCGCTCTCGTCGGTCTGCGCGTTGCTCTGGAAGGAGAGGCGGCCCAGACGCGCCTTGGAGATGCCCCGGCGGAACACATTGTCGATCTCTTTGACGATATTGATGCGCGTATTGTCGGCGATGGCCTGACGCTCGCCCACCATATTCTCTTTCACCTTGGCGCCGCCCAGACGGAACTTCATCTTCTCGGGCGTCCCCTTGATGTTGATGCCGAATTTGAACGGTATGGGCGATTTCAGCACCGACACGTGGTAGTTGAGATTCATCGCCATGTCGTTATGGCCCATCACTCCGAGCTTGTAGCGGTCGATGTCGAACATGAACGGGAACAGCTCGATGGTGGAGTTCTTCACCAGTACCTCCACGGCCATGTGGTCGATCATATTATGTTTTTTGTCGCGGAAGAGCAGCCATTTGCTGATCGATTTGAATGTGTCGTCATCGAGAAGCACCAGCGAATCGCCGCTGATTTTCAGCGCGGCGCGCAGCGAGGGGATGTCGACGTTCATCTGTGGGGTCAGCCCTGTGGTCAGCGCCAGGTCGGCGTTGACAATTCCGGCAAACCCCTTCATGGCGGGCAGCAGCGAGTCGATGGCGGGTATAAGCGACGACAGGCGGTCGAGACGGAAACGGTCCACTTTCATCCCCAGGCCGAACTGCAGCGAGTCGGGGTTGAGGCTGTCGTACAGGCCGTCGAGCTGGATGGAGCCCATGTCGGTGCTGGCCGAAAGGTTGCTCAGATTCAGCGCCCCGTCGAAGAGCAGCAGCGCTCCGCGAAGGTCATGGAGCACGAGGTCGGAGTAGAGCACATTCCGGGCGTTGGTCGTCACTTCGGCTTTTACGTTGCGCGGTACAAGCAGCGGCCCTGTATGGGTCGTGTCTGCCGAGGCTTCAAGCATGGTCCCGTCAAGGTCTTTATCGTTCCAGATCATCGCCGAGTCGGCTGTCTGCGTCATCGCTCCACCGGCGAAAAGGGCTTTCACGATTTCGTTTACGTTGATAGTGTCGCTCATCACGCTGAGCGTTAGCCCCAGCGTGTTGTTGCGGCGTCCGATCAGGGCGGGCCTCAGATTGCTGACGGTGCCGTTGATCAGGAAGTCGCTCTGGCCGGTGGTCACCTTCAGCTCGCGAAGCTGCAGCGAGTCGGGGTTGAAGGTGAAGTCTACATGGCTCAGGGTGTTGCGCAGCGGGAATGCGGGCGTCACCAGCCGGCCGCGTGTGGCCTTGATATGTCCCGAGAAATCCCAGTGGCGCAGGAATGAGCGCTCCTCGCCGTCGAGCTCGAAGTGGATGTCGGCGTCATTCTCCTTAATCTCCTTTCCGCTCTCGGCTGCGGCCTTCCGGGCTTCGCGGCGGGCCTGGATGCGCGCCGAATCGGCGGCTGTGAGCACCCTCGGCTTGCGCTTATGCAGCTTAAGCTGCGCTGAGGCCTCCTTCAGGGCCACGCGGTTCAGTCCCTGACCGGCCAACAGCCGGCCTATCCCAAGGGAGGCGTTGATAAGCGGCAGTTTGCCGTCGCCTTTATAGCGCATGAGCGAAGCGTTGGCGGTGGCATGGTCGAGCCACAGACGTATCGAGTCGGCGGGCGAACTGAGCTTCAGACGGCCCATGCTCATCTTCATCCCGAACGGGTTGATTTCGGTGGTGTCGGCCGATGAGGCGCGGTTGACGCTCCCGGCTCCGGCGCGGAAATTCTTCAGCTCGATGTCGGCGGCGGGGGTCTGGGCGGCCAGAGTGTCGATGTTGAGCGACAGCGTCAGCAGCGAGTCGACCTTGGCGCCGTTGTCGGCCACAAAGGCGTTCGACGAGCCGAAGTTCAGCTCGGCACGATGGGTGTATGCCCTCCCTACGGAGTCGATCTGTGCGTCGAAATCGGTCAGTTTCAGCTCCCCTTTGGCGAAGATGCGGTGGAAATTAGCCACGCTGAAGTCTGAGGCGTGGAAGCGGAAATCGGCCTTCCCCTCCACCTGTCCCGACACCTTCCCGGGGATGGCCTTGGCCACAGCCCGCGGCAGATGCGACAGCGTCAGCAGGCCGGAGAATTTCCCCTCGATTTCTGGATCGGTCAGCGCGTGGGTCACCGTGGCGTCAAGGCTGGCGTCCATCCCGGCGCCGCGCACCTCCAGCCCCTTCACCGTGAAGGTCGAGGCGTTGATGTCCGAGCCGTCGAAATCGGTGGCGAACGTGGCAGTGAAGCGCGAGAAATGCCATGTGTCGTAGTCCACGCGGCATGGCGGTATGGTGATGGCCCCTGTCAGCGAGGGGAGTATCGAATCTGCCAGATTCCACGGATGCTTCAGCCTGACGTTGGCTTTGACTTTCATGTCGGTTTTCAGCCCTTCGACGTAGGGGGCAAACTGCACCGGCAGATGCCGCAGGGCGTCGGTCAGCTGTATGTCGTCGGTGGTGGCTTCGAATGCGCTCACCATCGGCTCACGGGTGAAGTCGAGCGCCGCGTCGACCTTGGCTCCGAATTCGGCCATCCTGAGCGTGAACCCGCTGAAACTTACCGCCATGGGCCTGTCGGAATCCCACGTGAGGCATCCGTCGGCCCCGAAGGCTATCGGGTTGGCGTTGAACTCCGCAAGCATCTCTGTCGCGGCATTGGCGTCGACGGTAATTTTATATTCGGGCGCTCCTTCCGAGGTCAGCGCCACCTCCTTCAGGTTGATGGCCACATCGAGCGAATCCTGCAGCGAGCGGTAGCGGATGAGTTCGCCGTTGGCGATGCGGAAGCGGTTGATGGAGATGCGCGGCAGCTCCAGCGCCGACGTATCCGCCGGCACCTCTTCTTTCGAGGGCGGCACTATCTGATAGTTGCCGACGGTGTCGTTGGCCTGCACCATATTGATGGTTGGCCTTACGAATTCCACATCATGCAGCGAGATGTGCCCCACAAGCAGCGGGAGCACGTCCACGCCGCCGTGGAAGCTCTTGAGCGTCAGTAGCGTATCGGCATCGGCCGGCAGCTTCGCAGCCACTGAGTCGGTAAGCCGGCTGCGGAAATTGCTCACTATCGTCAGCGAATCCACGTCGACGGTCAGATGCGGGAAGGTGCGCCAGAAGGTCAGCTCTACCTTCGCCAGACCCACGCGGGCGTCGAGTGCGCTCTCGGCGGCATTGCGCACTATCGGCGTCAGCCGCGGCGGCGTCAGTATCCACACCGCCAGCGTACACACTGTCAAAAACAGGGCTACTATGCACCCCAGGACTATTCCGCCCCATTTCATCCATTTTTTCATATCAGACGTTCTGGAACTGACGCGGCGACATCCCCGTCAGATGTTTGAAATATTTGCCGAAACTCGACTGATTCGTGAAGTTGAGCTCGTAGGATATCTGCTGTATGTTTTTCCCCGAATATTTAAGCAGATTCTTCGCCTCCTGAAGCACATACTGATCGATCCATTCGGCTGCCGTGCGTCCCGTGGCCTCTTTTATTACGAGTGAAAGATATTTCGGGGAGATGAACATGCGGTCGGCGTAGTAGGCCACCGAGCGCTCCTTCTTGTGGTTCGACCTCACAAGGCGCAGGAAATTCTGCACATAGCTCAGCTTGCGCGAATGTGAGCGCGAGCCGGCCGTAATCCGCTGGGCCGATTCGCTGAATGCCATCAGCTGATAGGCTGCCGCCGACATCAGCGACCGCGCTATGTGGCGGTCGTACGGGTTGGGATCGGAAGCGTTGCGGTGGAGCAGATAGAAATAGCGTATCAGCACATCTATCTTCTCCTTGTCAAGCTCCATTACGGTCTTGGCCTCGGTGAAGATGCCCGTATTCACGGCGTTCAGGTCGATGTTCAGGTCATACGTGAACTTGCTCGACAGAAACAGCAGGTAGCCGTCGAGTTCTTCCCCCACCCAGTCGATGAGGTTGAACACGCGTTCGGGCGCCACGAACGCCACCGAGTTCGGCGGCACATCCACCGTCTCAAGGTCGATGGTGATCTTCACCGTCCCCTTCACCCCTATGATGATGATCATGCCGTCGAATCTGCGCGCCATCGGCGCGTAGAAATATGACGAGTTGGTGGTGAAATGAGTCAGGATATAATCCTGTCCCAGATGACTGTAATCGTCTGACACACTTTTTAATCTCGCAATCTGAGGCAGCTTCAGCGGCTCCTCTTCCATTCTGCATTTCTGTTTCATAAACGCTTCGTCGGCTCTACGTTTTTAAGTTCTCTGAATCCTCGTTTTGGTCAAAAATTCCCCACTTTGGCAATTCCGACCCTATTTCGCCTACAAATATATGAAAAATTGGCCGATTTATCCACAAATTCCTTCGCCGTTTCTGAAAATTTTTCTCTTTTGCTCTCAAACGGATTAATTTCGCTAAATTTGCACATATTTTTAGCCGATCAACCGCCCCGGTTCCGGGCCCTGACACTTTCCCAACTGCAACTCTCAGCTCTATGCTTACCAAGCGCACTCAGCAGCTCATCGACCGTCTGCATTCTCAGCCTGTCCGCCGCATCCTCTTCGTCTGTCTCGGCAA
>CAMEGQ010000010.1 GCA_945916235.1 uncultured Porphyromonadaceae bacterium
CAAATGGATAATGACCATCAATGGAACCATCAGCAACCAGACACACTATTTCTTCAGCAACACCAGTTTGCCGGATGGCGAATATCCTCAAAGCGTCACTACTGTAAAAGACATGATTGCAGGATATAGAGGTGAGCAGCGTACACAGACTTTCCAGGATGCAGACAACATACAGATGATACCGGGCGCAACATTTATACCCAACTCATCAGACCAATATACAAGCGGCTACTGGCTTCTCGACAATCCGTCTGACGCTGTATCATCTACGCTGCCGGTACTGTATATCAATACCGAGGGGGGAACACCTGTTACATCAAAAGAGACATACGTCAACGCTACCTATTACTTACATGCCAACAACACGACGGGATGTAGCGACATAGGTTCCAAAGAGACACCGCTGGATATGCAGATATGTGGACGAGGCAACTACACCTGGAGCGGCTTCGATAAAAAACCATACAGGATAAAACTGACTGTGGGACAGAAACTGGCTGGACTGAACAAAGCCAAGCACTTCGTCCTCATGGCTGGTGCAGATGACGAACTCGGTTATCTGCGCAATCCTCTTGGATTTGAACTGTCAAAAAGAATGGGAATGGCATGGACTCCGGATTACCGCCCCATTGAGGTCGTGCTCAACGGCAACTATATCGGACTGTATTTCCTCACAGAAAACATTCGGGTTGACAAAGACAGGGTAGACATAACAGAACAGATGGATTTGTCTGACGATGACGTGACAGGCGGATGGCTCGTAGAAGTAGACAACTACGACAAAGACCCACACATCTCAGTCAATGTGCCCGACAAGAACCAGGATGTATGGATTACTTACCATTCGCCCGAAGTACTGTCGGCTACACAGAAAGATTATCTGCAAAACCAGTTCAATGCCATAAGGGATGCCGTTTACTGCAATGACCGCAGTTCTACCGAATGGGAAACGCTTATTGACAAGGAGGCAATGGCATGTGTCTATGTGACACGCGAACTGATGCAGGACGAAGAAGGATTCCACGGCAGTTTCTATATGTATAATGACTGTGGTACCGACAAGAAATGGGAAGCAGGACCTGTATGGGATTTCGGTAATTCTTTCCGAAACCCGGCTAACGACTTTATATGGAATTATCCCAATTTCGAATGTTACTTCATTGACCAGATATATCAGTTCCCAAGATTTCAAGAGACCGTAAGAAACGTATTCGGTGATTTCTTCCGTGACTCCTACCCCACTGTCGATATTTTTATAGACAGCCTTGCCAACACCATCAGTCAGGCTGCACTGGCAGACCATGCCCGCTGGGGAAAATACGGGACTGCGGACATGGAGGGAAAAGCAAAGGAGATCAAAGCCAAACTGAAGGAAAAAGTGGATTGGCTCGTAGGACAATGGGGCACATCGGGCTCTATGGGCATCAATGCTACCGAAACAACGGCTACACGTCCTCAATCCGCAATATACGACATAAGCGGCAGACGGCTTTCAGGCACTCATCACAACAAACACGGCATCGTTATCAAACGACAGGGAAACAGAATAATCAAAATAATAAGATAGTAAAGTCGCAAATATGGCAAAAGGGAGATAAATGGAAGTAAAAGGAGATATTAAATGTCTGCCAACGAAAAAAACAACAAATAAAATATGGTGAAATGAACAAAAAAAACTATATTTGCAGTCGAACCAATATATTAAGCAATGAAAACAACAAATCAACTCAACAAGTACTTATCAGTGGCTATGGCAATTCTCATGGCACCAACGTTCATTTCATGCAGCGACGACGACGAACAACCTCAGAAAAAGATGGAGTACATAACAGACTCCAAGAAGGTGGAAATGCTTAACTCCATTAAAGACCTTGACGGTACAGGTCGTCTGTATGAGATAAACTATAATGTCGATTACAAACTCGACCAGGTTCTCGCAGCTCAAAGAACATCGTCATCCGACCTGTTCCAATATGTGGCATACCTGCTCTACGACAAGTTGCCGGAGAAAAAGGCAAAAGTCTCATTCGGTGCAGGATGCAGCGCTTTTGCCGTTCCTGAAGAAGGAGGTAGCAATTTCCTTATGGGACGCAACTATGACTTCCGTCATTCCACATCCGACGGCAAGAGTTATCTGCCTACTTCCGCCATTCTTGTACATACGGCTCCTGCAGGAGGAAAGAAATCGATATCTATGGTTGACGGTCTTAACCTCTACTACGGACAAGGTTTCTATACCAATCCTAATGTAGACCTTTCTCTTCTTATGGGTCTGCCGTATGCGGCACTCGACGGTATCAATGAAGACGGATTTGCAATAGGCATCCTGGCATTGAAAGAAAACCAGACCAAACAGAACACAGGCAAACCAAAGATAGGACCTACTGTCGCTATACGTATGCTGCTCGACAGGGCTTCCACCGTCAAGCAAGCAGTAGAGATGCTTAGACAATACGATATGGATATGGAGGATAACGGCACAAGCAATTACCACTATTTCATGGCTGACGCTACGGGCGATTATGCCATAGTGGAATATACCAATGCTCCCGGAGAGACAATACCGAGCGTCATGGAAGTGTTTACAGCAAACGACACTCTTCGGTGCGTAACAAACTTCTATGTTTCACCAACAATGGTTGGAACAAAAGACGGATGGGGCTCAGACCATGGAAAAGATCGTTATGATACAATGAGAAAAACACTCAGTGAAAATAACTACGCATTGAAAGAAGATGATGCCATGCGGTTGCTCAATAGTGTTTCGCAACTACCTACTGAAGAACTGACATCACAGACACAATGGTCGTCTCTCTATAATCTTACAGAACGCTCACTACGTCTCTGCATACTTAGAGAGTACGCTAAAGAATGCAATTTCAAGGTAAAATGACAGGACTGACGTAATAGCGAATAGTCGACAAAAGCATCCCCGACATAGCTATCATCATAATACGCTCTTTCCTTTTCTTCTTAATCATATTTTCAATTAATTCGTGGATAAACTGATCGCATTTTAACATTATTTTTGTAAATTTGCGCCCGTTATTCATAAATCACACGATTCAACTCAATCTAATAATATCACCATTCCCTAAATTTTTATGATGAACAAACCGTTTAAGGGTGGTTCAGGGCTGCTGCTTATGCTTGCTGTGGCCGGAGCCGCCACTCTTACCGGATGTGTCGACAACGACTATGACCTGTCGAAGGACGTAGATCTCAAAGTGACACTCGGAGGCCAGGAACTTCACATCCCCGTGAGCAACACCGACGTTCTCACCATGGGTGAAATCCTCGACATTGATCCCCAGTCGAGCTCGATTCAAACCGACAAAGCCGGCAACTACAGCCTCGTGCAGCTGGCCGAAGGCACTTCGAGCAGCATCGACATTGACCGCGTGAAACTCGACATGCTCACCGGCGACCACACGGCCACCGATTTCGAGTTTCCGCTCCGTCCCGGTATGGCCGAGTCGGAAATCTCCACAGGCAATATCGTCAGCAACCTCAGCATCAAGGACCACAACGTCAACCCCAACCTCAAGTCGCTTTCCGAGGCCGAGACCGACGTGCGTATGTCGATGAAGATCAGCTATACATCAGCCACCTTCAGCGGCGCTGCCAAAATCAAGGCCGGTTTCACCGCCGAATTCCCCACCGGCTGGACCGTTGAGCCCATCGACGAATCTTCCTCATATCTTACCAACGTCGACAGCCATACGCTCCGCTTTACCCGCGATGTGCAGTTTGACAAAAACGGCTTTACCCCCGTGGTGAAGGTCAGCCATTTCAAACTCGGCAAGAACCGTGGCGAAGGTCTTTACGAGGTAGGCCATTTCGACCTGGATGCCTTCATCACCTTCAACGGCAAGATGTCTATCGTGAACTCCGCCAACCAGTCGGGACTTGAGAAAGTGGTGCTCTGCACCGACACCCGAGTGGTCAAGGCCGAGCTGCTCTCCGTGACCGGCTGCGTTGACCCCCAGATCAGCGTGAACCCCACTTCGGTGCAGATCTCCAGCATCCCTGACTTCCTTGCCGAGCAGGGCAACAATCTCGACCTGATCAATCCTCAGATTTACCTTACCGTACACAATACCTCGCCCGTATCTGTCAACGTCAACGCACTGCTCACCGCATATACCAAAACCGGCGAAAAAGTGTCGGTAGGCGTCGGCTCCGACCATGGTACCGCCCCCATCACAATCAAGGGGAACGGCTATACCGATATCTGCCTCACGCGCACAGGAACCCCCGACAAGAACGGCTCCATCCCCGTGAAGGTGGAGCGTCTCGGCGAGCTTTTGAGCACAGTCCCCGAACGCATCGAAATCTCCAATATCTCAGCAAAAGCTGACCAGACCAAGGAGGTGACCTTCGTGCTCGGCTCTGAGTCGGGCTACGAATTCTCCACCGACTATGAAGCCGTGGTGCCCTTCAAATTCGGCAAGAAGCTCCGCCTTACCTACAACGAGACTGACAACGGATGGGACACCGAGGACTTCGACAAATACAACTTCTCGCAGGTGAACCTCTCCGCCACCGTCATCAACTCTTCGCCGCTTACGCTCAATCCCGTTGTCGACGCTCTCGACAAGGACGGCAATGTAATCCCCAACGTTACAGCCACCGTCAGCGGTGTGATTGCCGGCGGCTCGCTCGAAGCTCCCAGCAAGACCCCCATTAAAGTAATCCTGCGCTCCACAGGCAAGAACATCAGCAACCTCGCCGGAGTGAGCGTAAACTTCGAAGCTACGATTGATCCGGCTCATGTGGGCGAATGTCTCAACGAAAACCAGAGCGTACGCTTCGACGACATCAACGCCAGCATCACAGGCGGAATCTCGGTCGACCTTAATTAATAACCCCAAGCCAACCACATAACTAACGAAAATGAACAAGTTAAAGCTATATATTCTCGCAGGTGCGCTGGCGACGGGAACTACCGCCTTCGCCCAGGAAGCAAGCCGCTCCGGATATTTCCTCGACGGCTACACATACCGCCACATGCTTAACCCCGCCCTTACGCCCGACCGCGGCTACGTGAGCATCCCCGCTCTCGGTAATCTCGGCGTAGGGCTCCAGAGCAATATAGGTGTCAACACCTTCCTCTACAAGCTCCCCAACGGCCAGCTTACCACCTTTATGAGCCCCACGGTGAGCGCCGACGAATTCCTCGGCAAGCTCGGCAAGAACAACAAGATCATGGCCAACCTCAACGAGACCCTCCTCTCGGCCGGTTTCCGCGCGTTCCACGGCTATAACACCATCACTATCTCGGCCCGTACCGAGGTGGGAGCCAACATCCCCAAGGACCTCCTGACGTTCATGAAGCTTGGCCAGACAGGCCCGGAGACCAGCTACAGCTTCTCCGACCTGCGCCTTAAGGCTCTGGCCTTCGGCGAAGTAGCCCTCGGCCACCAGCATCAGATCACCAAGGAACTCGGCATCGGTGCCAAGGTCAAGTTCCTCATCGGCATCGGCCATGTCGACGCCAACATCAAGCAGATGGACGTTACCCTCAGCAACAATATCTGGAGCGTTCAGGCTCAGGGTGAGCTCAATATCGGCGCCGGAACCGGCCTGAAAGTGCCCACCAACCTCGAATCGGGCAAAGACCTCGACCGTCCCGAGATGCACGACCAGATCGACTACGACGGCATCGACTACGACAAATTCAGCCTCGGCGGCTTCGGTATGGCCTTCGACCTCGGCGCCACCTACGATATGAGCCGTTTCGTCGACGGGCTCACGCTCTCGGCAGCCGTCATCGACCTCGGCTTCATCAGCTGGAAGAACAATGTCTACGCCCAGACTCCCAACACGCGCTGGGAATTCGACGGCTTCAAAAACATAGCCCTCGACAGCTCGCAGCCCGACTACTCCGAGAATAAGCTCGGCAACCAGCTCGACAACATGTGGGACGATCTGGAAGACTGCACCAACTTCCGCCGCATTTCCGACAACGGCTCGCAGAGCCAGGCCCTGGCAGCCACCTTCACCCTCGGCGCCGAGTATAAGCTGCCCGTATGGAAAAAACTCACCGGAGGTTTCCTGTTCACCCACCGCTTCAACGGCCCGTTCTCCTGGACTGAGGGTCGCTTCTCGGCCAACCTCAAGCCCTGCAGCTGGTTCGACATGAGCGTGAACTACGGCGCGTCGACCTTTGGCAACTCCTTCGGCTGGATGCTCAACCTCCATCCGCGCGGCTTCAACTTCTTCATCGGCTCCGACCATCAGTTCTTCAAGGTTACTCCCCAGTATGTGCCTGTCGGCCACGCCAATGCTCAGATTAACCTCGGCTTCAACATCACTTTCGGCAAATCGCGCCCCCAGAGCGCTTCTGCCGACAAAGTCGTAGCCAGCCTCTGACAGCCGGTCTCGGCGACATCTGAGACTTTCAATTCCTACTGATACCCGTAAGGCGGTGTGCCATTTCCGGCACACCGCCTGCTTTTTGCGGCGATGGCTGTCCCCGCTGACCCTATTTTGCGGTTTTCCGGACGCTATAGGCCAAAAAAATCAACATTCTCCTTTGTATCACCGCTGAAAATATGTATCTTTGTGCGCTAAAAGCGCTCCAAAGCGCAGGCCGGAGGCTCCGAAGCCGAAAATCCGGGCCGGCCAGCCGCTTGCAATCGAAAATAAAAAATACAAAATAAACCGACAAAATGTCTACACTCGAACAAATCCGCCAGCGTCCCATCCTGATCGTTTCGGTCCTGGGCGTGGCACTTTTGCTGTTCATCCTCACGGCCGTCGACCATCCGGGTGAACTCTTTCAGGACAACCACACCGTGGCCAAGGTCGACGGTGAGAAAATCGACTATCTCGAATTCCAGCGTCGCGTTGAGCAGCAGCAGGAGCAGCTCCAGCAGCGCGGCTACACCAACGTAAGCCCCGAGCAGGTGCAGGAATATGTGCTCCAGCAGATGATTGCCGAGACCCTCATGGAGAAGGAATACGGCAAGCTCGGCCTGACCGTCACCGATAAGGAGCTCTCCGAAGCCATGATCGGCGCAACGCCCCACCCCTACGTCACCCAGATGGTGCAGGGCATGGGTATCCCTTCGGCACAGATGCTCTACGAAGCAGCCTACGAGCCCACCAAGAGCGGCGTTGATCCCCAGCAGGCAGCCCAGTTCCAGGCAGCCTGGACTCAGCTTGAGAAGGACGTTGAAAAGATGCTTCTCTCGCAGAAGTTCGGCCAGCTCTTCCAGGGAGTCCTCACCGCCAACAAGCTCGACGCTAAAGCCATCTACGACGACAACGCTACGGTAAGCACCATCGCCTATGCCCGCAAGGATGTCTCCTCGCTCAAAGACGAAGACTTCCCCGTAAGCGATGCCGAAATCAACAATGAATACGCCGGCGAACACAACCGCTACCTCATTGACGAGCCCCAGCATCTGATCTCCTACATCGCTGTCGACGTGGTTCCCTCGTCGTCTGACCTCATGGAGGCTCAGAAAGAAGTGGAAGAGGCTATCGCAGGCCTGAAGGTCAATCCTTCGACTGACGCCGTAGCTTCCAATGGTAAATTCTACGTCAACCGCGTTTCGGCCACTGCAGCCCGCATGGCTCAGAACCTCAAGAAGGTTGTGCCCGGTATGGCTGTCGACTCCGTGGCTATGGTTTCGTTCATCGACAATCAGTACACCATCGCCAAGCTCCTTGGCGTCACCACCTCGATCGACTCTGTGCGCGTCGATGTCGCTTTCGTAAATGAAAACGCCAACGCCGACTCCATCATGGCTTCGCTCAACACCGGCGCCACCAAGGAATCGCTCGGCGACGCCCTGACTCAGACTCAGGACACCATCTGGCTCTCAGTGCTCGATCCCGCTGCCGCTGCCATCAAGGACGAACTCCTTACGGCTGAGACCGGCAAATACTTCAAGCCGGCCAACAACAACGGCAACGCCGGCATGCTCGTCCGCGTTCGCGAGCGCAAGGCTCCCGTGAGCGTTTACGATGTGGCTGAAATCACCTACGACGTGGTTCCCTCCAACGCCACCATCCAGAAGCTCAACAGCGACCTGCGCAACTACCTCGCAGCCAACCCCACCGCCGAGAAGTTTGAATCAGAGGCCACCAAGGCCGGCTACTCCGCCCTCAGCGCTGTGGTTACCCCCTCGACGCTCTCGATCAACAACCTCAGCGACACCCGCGGCGCCTGCAAGTGGGTGCTCGGTGCCAAAGCCGGCCAGGTCAGCGGCGTGTTCAACGACGACCGCGACTCGCGTCTGCTCGCCGTGGCTGTCAACAATGTCTACGACGGCAAATTCATCCCCGTATCCGATCCTCAGATCCGCACCTATCTTACCAACAAGATCCGCAACATGAAGAAGGCCGAGAAGCTCGTGGCCGACTACAAGGGTAAAGGCAAGAGCGTGGCTGAATACGCAGCTGCAATGGGTGTGAAGGTCGATACCACTCAGGTCACCTTCGGTCAGCCTTACGTTCGCAATTTCCCCATGGGCGACTCCAAGCTGCAGGCTAATGTAGCCGTTGCCAAGAAGGGCCAGCTCGTAGGCCCGGTAGCCCTCAACCAGTCGGTTGTAGTGTTCACCGTCACCGACGCTGACAATAGCGGCCGCAAATTCGACTATCAGAACGACGCCATGGTCTTCAACCAGCGCGAGGGCATCGCTACCTTCCAGCGCACTCTCCCCGACGTGATCCGCGGCACCAAGAAGATCGAAAACAAGATTCAGAAATTCTACTCCGACCGTAACTGATGCGGCCCGGATCCGATTAACCCCATCAAAGAGGGCGAGCCAACCATGGCCCGCCCTCTTTGCTTAGCTACCTTAGCTATCTTAGCTATCATAGCTATCCGAGCTATGCTGATAAGAAGAGTAAAGCCGGCCTGAGCGATGTCAGGTCGGCTTTGCTATTGTAAGGCTTTGCTATTGTAAAAGGCAGGGATTATGCCTTGCTTGCCAGAGGCGAGGGAGTGGAGTAAACGCGGGCTGCGAGTTCTTTGTCGAACATGTAGAGGCCGTAACCGTTGTCGCCGATCTTGGTCAGAGCGTCGATGTAGTTGCGGGCGTTGTCTTCTTCCTCAACCTGCTCGGAGATGAACCACTGCAGCATGTTTTCCGTAGCGTAGTCGTGCTCTTCACCGGCGAGAGCCATCAGATTGTTGATCAGAGCGGTTACCTTCTGCTCGTGAGCGAGAGTAGCTTCGAAAGCAGCCTTTGGCGAAGCCCATTCGGTGTCGACACCGGCGATGGGGGCGAGCACCACGCGGCCGCCGCGTGAGTTGACGTAGTTCATGAAGATGGTAGCGTGGTCCTGCTCTTCCTTAAACTGGATTGCGAACCAATTGGCGATGCCGGCGTAGCCTTCGTTGGCGAAGTGCATCGACATCGAAAGGTAAAGATATGCCGACCAGAATTCGGCGTTGATCTGGGCGTTGAGAGCGTCCTGGAGTTTGCTATTCAACATGTTTTGTACCTTTTAAGATGTTAAACAAATAGTTGATTATACATTATAGACATATAATTCATTTCTTCAAATGTGCCGGAGACCTTAAATCTTAGGTCAGAGGTCAGAAGACCGAGGTCAGAGGCTTTGGGTCAGAGGTCAGAGTCCAGAGGCCAGGCGGCTTCAGAAGGCGTAGCCTATGCGGACCATGGCTTCCGCGCCGTGGAACCGCCGGACGAAAATGTAGCCGGCAGTCACGCCCAGACACAGGCGGCTTGAGGCCCTCCAGCCCAGTCCGGCGCCGAGGTTGAGGGCGAAGCGCGATTTGCGGGTAGTCACATCCCCGGTGTCGTCGTGCGACGACTGGAAATTCCAGTTGGTGAAGGCGATGCCGGCCACGGGGTATGCCTCGACTCTCTGCGAGAGCGCCACAGGCACGTGGGCGTTAAGGTTGATGGTCAGCGCGTCGGCTCCATTGTGGCGGAACACATATTTTACCCCTGGGGCAAGACGAAAATACCGGCTGAAGCGATATGTGAACTCCACCCCGGCCATAGCCGAGCTGTTGTAGTCGGCGTAACCGGCTCCGAGCGAGATGGTTTTCTCTCCTCTTTCGCCAGCGGCGGGGCTGATTGCGGAAGCGGCAGGCGCGGCGGCCAGCGCGGCGCCAAAGATCAAAACCTTAAAAATTGAGCTCAGTCTCATATCTGTATCAAGGGGTTAACGGTTGCCCAAAAGGTCGCACTGCACGCCGGACGCCGCATGATTCCGTGATGCGCCGCCGGCTTTGCGAATGACGAAACAAAGTTAACCATTCATCCACTTTTTACCAATCAAAAGCCGAAATTTTTACCGGTTTACCCCCGAAAAATCTCACCTGAAATCCACGATAATTCTTTGGGGGCGACGTCCATCGGCGCGTGGGTATACAGTCGTAACGGACAGGGGCGCTTCGGCATGGAAAAGTTGCCGGCGGCCGGGGCGTTTCCGGGAGAAGATGACGCATGAAATTGCTCAGAAGTTGTTGTCTGAAATTGCTCAAAAATAGCTAACTTCGCGGTGTGAAGATAGTGTATCGCATCCTGCGCTCGTTGTTGGTGGCCATTATCGCTCTGGCGGTACTGGTGCCGCTGGCGTCGTATGTGGCGCTGTCGCTCACTCCGGTGCAGCAAAGCATAGCCCGGCGTGCCGAGGCCGAGCTCTCGCGTATGCTCGATTCGCGCGTCACCATCGGCAATCTCGGCATCGTCCCGTTCAATCGCCTGGTGCTCAGGAATGTGACCGTGGAGACAACTCCGGGCGACACCCTGCTGACGGCCCGCCGTCTGGGCGCCGGTATCCGTATCGGGTCGCTTCTGACCGACGACCCGCTGACCATCACCTATGTGGAATTAATCGGGATGGACGGACGACTTCACCGCGCCACAAAAGACTCCCCGCTCAATCTTGAGCGAGTGATACGTGCGCTCCGGAGCCGCAAGAAGGGGGACAAGCCCACACCTTTTGACTTGAAAATCAACACTGTGCTTATACGCGCCTCGCGCATAAGCTACGATGTCGACTCCGCCGCTATGCCCGAACCGGGCCGATTCTCGCCTGACCATATAGCTGTCAGCGACTTACGCGCCGACATCACGCTGCCGCGCCTGCGCAACAACGATTTTGCCGCAGAAATCAAGCGTATGGCCTTCACAGGACCCGCCGGGATGCGTGTCGACGCTTTCAGCGCCCTTGCCGCCCTCTCTGACGAGCGTCTTAGGGTGGCCAACGTGGCAGTTACGCTCCCGCACTCCAATCTGCAGCTTGCCGATATGGAAATCCCGCTCACCGGCATCAATTCGCTGCCCAAGGCGCTGCATACAGCCCGGCTGTCGGTGAGCGTGACCCCGGGATCGAGGATTACCCCCGCCGATTTCTCCAGTTTTGCTCCCGCTCTGGCCGGCATGACCGCGCCTGTGGCTATCGAACGTCTCGCCGCCGAGGGAAATCTCGATGAATTTTCGGCACATGTAAAGCTTACTCAGGCCGACGGTCTGCTCGTCAGGGCGGATGCCGATGCCCGTTCGCTCAGCAACCCCGAAACGCGGCGGATTGACCTTAAAGATTTGGAAATCAATGTTTCGTCGCGGCAGATACTTGACCTTGCCGACGCATTCGCCTCACCGGGCGCGCTATCGCCGTCGCTTCAGCGCTCCATAGCCCGTCTGGAATTCGTGCGCCTCGACGCCGCGGCCACTCTGGAAGGGAAAAACTTCACGGCTGACGCCGACCTGACCACAGCCGCCGGGGCTGTCACAGCCGAGGCCGAAGGGGATTATGACGGCCCAAAAGATTTCTCGGTGACCGGATCGGCTGAGACCGCAGGACTGCTGGCGCTGGGCGCTATGCTGCCCGACGACCCATCGGCAGGGTTCGACGGGAGCGTGGAAGGCTCATATTCCGTCAGCGGACGCCGTCGCGCCGGAGAAATGACACTCCGCGCCAACCGCCTGAATTTCCGCTCTGCCACATATACAGATTTTACCGCTGAGGCGACGCTTGCCGATGAAGTTGTCCGCATGAATCTGGAAATTGACAATCCCGACCTCTCTGCCCAGCTTTCGGGCAGCTGGGGGCTGAGCAAGACCGAGCATCAGGCTGTCATCGACGGCACTATATTCCGGTTTAACCCCTCGGCGCTCCATCTCAGCTCGTTCGAACCCGGGGCTGACTATGCCGGAACCATATCGGCTGATTTTGCCGGACCGCAGCTCGACCATATGGCGGGCCATGCCGAGCTGTCGCATCTGACCATGACGCGCCCCGACGGCTCGTCGTTCCAGCTGCGTGATTTTTCGCTGGCCTCCGACTCGGCGGGAGTGACCCTCACCTCTGACCTCCTCGACGGACGCCTGACAGGCTCATACAGTGTCCCGAGGCTCTTGGGCTCTGTAAAGTCGATCCTCTCAGGCTCTCAGCCTGCCCTGACAGGCGCTGCGGCAGAAGGTGCTCACTCCGCTGTGAATCCGTCGGCAGCCAAAGGCACCGGGCGCAATAAAGGCGCTGCACGCAATTCGAACATCGGAAGGAACAACTTTGATTTCACCTTCCGGGTGAAGGAATGCGATGCCATGGCAAGATTCTTCAATCTGCCCGTTTCAGCCGTCTATCCAATTGATATCAAGGGATATATCCGCGACGCCGAGGGAGAGATGGCCGTTGAGCTTGACGCTCCCTACCTGCGGCAGGGGAACAAGGTGATAGAAGCCACGAGGCTTGAGGCGTCGGCCACCCCGAAGGCTACACGTCTGAACCTCACCACAAAAGCACCCACGCAAAAGGGATTTCTCAACCTTCGGCTGAATGCCGACGGCGGCAATGACAATATTCTGACCACGGTAGACTGGAATGTGGAGCGTGAGCGCGCCTACAACGGCCATGTGGAGGCCCTGTCGAGCTTCTCACGGGCGCCCGGGGGCAATCTGCTGTCGCGAGTCGACCTGCGCCGGAGCCGGTTGACCTTCAATGACTCCACCTGGACGGTCAATCCTGCCACCATCGAAGCCAACGGCAGCCGCTACATCAGGGTTGACGGAATCAACGTGCACCGTAACAACCAGTATGTCAAGATCAACGGCACTATAGCCGAGACCGACGACGCCCTGCTGACGCTCGACCTTCTCAACTTCAACCTTGATTACCTGTTCGAGAGCCTCGGCATCGACAAGGTGATGCTCGGCGGCGACGCCACGGGCACATTCTACGCCTCCCACCTGTTCGACCAGGTGCCTCACCTGGAGACTCCCGGCCTAAGTGTCAGCGATATAAGCTATAATAAGGTGGTGCTGGGCGATGCTCTGGTCAAGAGCCACTGGGATGCTGGCCGCAAGGCCATCACGCTCGACGCCGCCATCACCGAGGAGGGGCGACGGTCGTATGTCGACGGAGCCATCTTCCCTATGGCCGATTCGCTTGACATCTCTTTCCGGGTAGATCATGTCGACGTAGCGTTCATGCAGCCGTATATGGAGGCCTTCGCATCCGATATCCACGGCCATGCCTCGGGCGAATGCCGCCTGTGGGGATCGTTCAAGTATATCGACCTGGAGGGGGATGTGTTTGCCGACGATCTCTCGATGAAAATCAACTTCACCAACACCACCTACACAGCCCGCGACTCAGTGCATTTCCGTCCGGGGCTTATCGACCTCAACGGCATCACCATTCGCGATGTGGAGGGGCATACAGCCGACCTGAACGGATACGTGAAGCATAAATTCTTCAAGGAGCCGGAATTTAAATTCTCACTGACGAACGCCCGCAACTTCCTGTCGTACAACGAGACATCGCGCGACAATCCCGTCTGGTACGGGAAGATCTACGGCGACGGCTCGGCTTATGTCAGCGGAGTGCCCGGCAGGGTGGATATCTCTGTGGATATGGCCACGGCTCCCAATTCGGTGTTCACTTTTGTATTGTCGGACCAGGAAGTGGCCGAGGCATACTCATTCCTGACCTTCCGCGACAAAAACCGGGCCTCAGCCGAGATGACCGACACCATAGTGATGCGCGACACATCGATGGAACTCGTCAACCGCCTGCGTTCGGCAGCAGCCCACGGAGGCGACGACTCACCGTCGGACTACAACATATCGCTTCAGATGCGTGTCACCCCGCAGGCACAGCTGATTCTGGTGATGGACCCCGTGGGCGGCGACCGTATCCGCGCCTGGGGCTCGGGTCACCTGCGCATGGACTACGGCTCGGCCAACAACGACCTGCGCATGTACGGCACCTATACGCTCGACCGCGGATCGTATAATTTCACGCTTCAGGATGTGATTATCAAGGATTTCACCATCCGTCAGGGGAGCCAGATCGTATTCAACGGCGATCCATACGCCGCCCAGCTCAACATTCAGGCCACCTATGCCCTGAACGCCAACCTGAGTGACCTCGACGAGTCGTTCCTGACCGATAAAGAGCTGAACCGCACGAAAGTGCCTGTCCACGCCCTGATGAAGGTGACGGGAGACATCCGCCAGCCGGAGATAGCGTTCGATCTGGAGTTTCCCACGCTGTCGTCCGACGTCTACCGCAAGGTGCGTTCGATCGTATCGACCGACGATATGATGAATCGCCAGATAATCTATCTGTTGGCGCTCAACCGCTTCTATACGCCTGAGTATATGAGCGCTACGACCAAGGGCAACGAGCTGGTGAGCGTGGCCTCGTCGACCATCTCGTCGCAGATCTCCAACCTCCTGGGCCAGATCTCCGACAACTGGAACATAGCCCCGACCTTCCGCTCCGACCGCGGCGACTTCTCGGATATGGAATTCGATCTGGCGCTGTCGTCGCGGCTGCTCAACAACCGGCTGCTCTTCAACGGTAACTTCGGCTATCGCGACAACGACCTGAATACCAATCAGTTTATCGGCGATTTTGACCTCGAATACCTCCTCGACCGCGAGGGCCGCTGGCGCCTTAAGGCCTACAACCGCTATAACGACCAGAACTATTACCTGCGTACGGCCAAAACGACTCAGGGCATCGGAGTCGTGCTCAAACTCGACTTTGACCGCCCCTTCCGCTTCATAGATTTCTTCCGCCGCAAGCTGCGCAAAAACAAATAGTCCATGAACCGACCCTGGATTGCCGAAGCGGCACCTCGGCCAAAAGTGGCACCTCGGCCAAAAGCGGGTCCTGGACAAAAAGCGGCGGCCGGACCGCTTTGCGGCGGCTTTTCGGGGTGTTGCAAATACGGGGATTTTGGCGTAACTTTGCGGGTTGAGAGCGCGTAAGCCGAGGTGGATCTACCCACTTCAGGGCTTTCAACGCGGAAATTATAGCAATTTCACCGAAGGAATGAAGAAATACAATCTGATTAACAACACTTTGGGATGGGTCTGCTTCCTGATAGCTGCCATCACATATCTCCTTACGCTCGAGCCCACAGCCTCCTTCTGGGACTGCCCCGAGTTTATCGCCCAAGGCACAAAACTTGAAGTGGGCCACCCGCCGGGCAACCCCATCTTCATGCTCGCGGCTCGTTTCTTCGTGAATTTCGCCTTCGGCGACTATTCCAAGGCCGCCATGATGGTCAACGCAATGTCGGCTCTGCTTTCGGCAGGCACCATACTGCTGCTGTTCTGGACCATCACCCATCTGGTTAAGCGCCTGGTGGTCAAGGATAAGGCAGAAACCATCACGCTCACTCAGATGCTCGTGATTTTCGGTTCGGGCATCTGCGGCGCCCTGATGTACGCCTGGAGCGATACATTCTGGTTCTCAGCCGTTGAGAGCGAGGTATATGCGTTCTCATCGTTCTGCACCGCGCTGGTATTCTGGCTCATTCTCAAATGGGAAAACCGTGCCGACCAGCCGCATTCCGACCGCTATCTGGTGCTGATCGCCTATATCATAGGCGTTTCCATCGCTGTCCATCTGCTCAACCTGCTCTGTATTCCTGCCATAGTGCTGGTAATCTACTACCGCAAGTTCAGCAACGTGACGGCTACCGGGTCGCTGATAGCCCTGATGGTGTCGGCAGTCATAGTGGCGCTGATACTCTTCGGCCTTGTGCCGGGCTTTATCGAAGTATCGCAATATTTCGAGCTCTTCTTTGTCAATACCCTTGGCTGCAGCTACAACATCGGTGTACTGATCTATGCCATCCTGTTTGTGGCCTCGGCCATATGGTGTATCCGCACACTCTATACTCAGCGTTCGGCCATGGCCATACGCATCTCCTTCCTGCTGACCATCCTGCTGTCGGGCATCCCCTTCATCGGGTCGTCGGTGTGGGTGCCGGTGGTGATCATCCTGGCTTTGGGCGCATGGCTTTTCCTTGCTAAGAAGCTGCCCGTCAGGATTCTGACCCTCACGGCGCTGAGCGTGCTGGTGATTTTCGTGGGATATTCGAGCTACGCCCTGCTGCTGATACGCTCGCATGCCAACCCGCCGATGAACCAGAACGCACCCGACAATGTGTTCGCCCTGAGCTCCTACCTCAACCGCGAGCAGTATGGCGAGACGCCGCTGCTCTACGGGCCGACATTCAAGTCGAGCGTGCTCTATGAGGTGGACCGCAACGGCAACTACTCCTTCTCGCGTAAGCCGGGCAAGATGGTGTATGACAAAGCTGTGCGCACGGCTACCGACTCGACCGACCGCTATGTGGGCTATGAGCAGACCACGCGCTACAATATGACGCCCAACGTGCTGCTGCCGCGTATGTTCTCCACCGCCGGCGGCCATCCGGTGGCTTATCTGGAATGGATTAACGCTACGGAGGCCGACCTGCCTCAGGTCGACGCTCCCGTGCTGGTGGATGCCGACGGCAACACGGTGCAGACGGCCCAGATGCCGCGCCCGTCGTTCGCGCAGAACTTCCGCTACTTCATGAACTACCAGCTCAACCATATGTACTGGCGCTATTTCCTCTGGAATTTCGCCGGCCGGCAGAACGACCTGGCAGGCAACGGCGAGGCTAACCGCGGCAACTGGATCTCGGGTATCCCCGTACTCGATAACGCCCGTCTGGGCGACCAGAGCCTGCTGCCCGACGAGTACGGCAAGGGGAACAAGGGTCACAACGTGTTCTTCCTCATCCCGCTGCTGATGGGCATCATCGGCCTGACATGGCAGGCCTTCCACTCCAAGCGCGGCATAGAGCAATTCTGGGTGATATTCTTCTTCTTCTTCATGACGGGTATCGCCATCGTGCTCTATCTGAACCAGCCGCCTCTGCAGCCGCGTGAGCGCGATTACGCCTTCGCCGGTTCGTTCTACGCCTACGCCATCTGGGTGGGCATGGGAGTGGCCGGACTCTGGACGCTGGTGAACTACCTTATCGGCAACCATTCGCGCGACGCCGAGGGCGACATCGCCCATACCGACGCCCGCCGCTCGATGTGGGTGGCTGTGGCTGCGGCCGTGGTGGGTGTGCTCGTGCCTCTGCAGGTGGTGAGCCAGACATGGGACGACCACGACCGATCGGGCCGCTACACTACCCGCGACTACGGCATGAACTATCTCTCGTCGCTCGACGAAAACGCCATCATATTCACCAACGGCGATAACGATACCTTCCCCTTGTGGTATGCTCAGGAGGTGGAGGGCTACCGCACCGACGTGCGTGTGGTCAACCTTTCGTATCTGACCACACCGTGGTATGCCAACCAGATGCGCGTGGCCACCGACGGCGCCGCCGCCATCCCCTTCAGCGCCAAGCCCGAGGATTACGCTTTCGACCGTCTGCAGTATAACTACTACGACTCAGAAAGCATCCGCCCCGAGAGGGTCAACGCCAAGACGGCGCTCGAAGACCTTTACCATGCGCCGGATGCCACCTGGAAGGGTACCCGCCTGTGGCGCTATCCCAACATGTATATCCCCTCCAATCTTGACGCTGCCGTGAAGGCCGGCGTGATAGCTCCCGAGGAAGCCGCTGCCGCCGACGAGGCCATAGAGCTGAACTTCTGCGCCGACCCGGCCAACACTTCGAGCGGCGCAACGCTGTCGCAGGCGCTCTCGCTCGACATGATCGCCACTTCGGCCGCCAACGGCTGGAACCGACCGGCATATTTTGCCATGACGGTGCCTGACGAATACTATCTGTCGCTGTCGCCCTATCTGCGCTCTACGGGTCTGGCCTATCAGGTGAGCCCGATTTACAATCCCGACGGGGAGAAGGCTACATGGACGGCTACGGACAAGATGTACCGCAACGTGATGGAGCGCTTCCGCTGGGGCGGACTCGACACCGAGGCAGGCCGCAACGGCAAGCTGTATCTCGACGAGACTGTGCGCCGCATGGTGACCACCCACCGCTCGGCGCTCTCCGACCTGGCCTACCAGCTGTTTGTCGAAGGGTATAACGCTGCCCGCCCGATGACCGATTCGATTACGGGCCGCACGGCTGAGCCTGACCTGAGCTACGCCGCCGACCGCTACGCCAAGGCTGTGACAATCCTCAACCTCATCGAGGAGAAGCTCCCGGCTAAGGCCGCGCCCTACAGCGTGCAGGAGGGTTACCAGATTGCCGACACTTATCTGCGTATTGCCGCCGAGACAGGCGACAAGAAGCTGAAAGCGAAGGGGATGAAGATTCTCCACGACGATCTGATGCGCTACGGCAAGTATATACCGTACTTCATGGAGCTGCGCAGGAGCCTGCCCGGCAGCGGATTCTCCGGGCTGACGACGGCCGACCGGTATGTGCCCACGTATGTCTACATGCTTCTGCAGACGTATTCGCAGGAGGGCGGCGACCTTACCGCGCTCGGCGAGGAGCTGAAGCAGGTGGGCGTGGATATTGCTGATCTGGAATATTTTTTACCGAAGGAATAGGATGGACCTGATTTCGAGATGGATAGAGCGGCCGCCGCTGTTCTACAGGCTTCTGTTTCCGGAGGCCGTGTGGCGCATCAAGCGTCAGAAGGAGAAGGTGGTGTATCTCACCTTCGACGACGGGCCTATACCGGAGGTGACCCCGTGGGTGCTTGATACGCTCGACCGCTACGGAATTAAGGCTACATTTTTCATGGTAGGCGACAATGTGGCGCGGCATCCCGAGCTTCTCGAGGAGGTGCGCCGCCGCGGCCATTCCTACGGCAATCATACGATGCACCATCTTCAGGGGATGAAGGTGTCGACCTACCGCTATCTGCATGACATCACCGAGGCCAACGACATGATCGACTCGGTGCTGTTCCGGCCGCCGCACGGACTGCTGCGCTGGAAGCAGTCGCGGTCGATCAAGGACCGCTACAATATCATCATGTATGATCTGGTGACGCGCGACTATTCCAAGAAGCTGAATCCGGAGCGGGTGTTCCAGAATGTGAAGAAATATGCGCGCAACGGGTCGGTGATTGTATTTCACGACTCGCTCAAGGCCGAGCGCAATATGAAGGCGGTGCTCCCGAAGGCTATAGAGTGGCTTCTGGCGCGGGGGTATACGTTTGCTCCGCTCCCCATGCGATAACCTTTCGGGCGCTATGATAACGGCTCATCTGCGGCGTCGCGCGGCGGATTCGGGTTCGGTCATTGACCTTAGTCAACTCCCTTCACCACTCACCACCGCGCTCCTACCATCTGAACCGTTCTGATAGCGCCCGCGCCCCCATGCAGCACAACTGCGGCTCATCTGCGGCGTCGCGCGGCGGATTCGGGGCTTAGACGGGGAGGATTTCGTGGGAGAAGATGTACCAGAGGCGGCCGGAGACGTTGTGGAATCCGAGGCTGCGGAGCAGAGCGATGTAGCGGTTCAGCTGACGCTTGTTGCGGTTGATGTCGGAGCGGTCGGGATCGTGGTAGAATTTGTAGTCGATTACTACGGTGGAACCGTCGGGCATCACTACCACGCGGTCGGGGCGCTGAATGTCGGTGCCGGAACAGATCTCGCGCTCGGTAATAATACGTTTATATCCTGTGAACCAAGGCGCTACCTCGGGGCTTTCCAAGGCTCGCGAGAGGATACGGTATGCCCGGGCCTTGACCTGCGGGTCGGTGACCTTCAGGCTGCGGCTCTGGCGCTCTACGGCTTTCCAGAGGTCGGCGGGGCGTCTGACGGCCGAAAGAATGGCATGGTAGTAGATGCCGACGTCGCGCGGATTGTCGAGATCGACGGCGCGGGTGCGGAAATCCACCTCCATTTTCAGTCGGCTCAAGGCGGAGACCTCATACCCTTCGGTGAGGTCGGGGAATTCGTCTGACAGAGTATGGTCAGCCGGTTTTTTGTCTTTTTCGGGCTCCGGAACGGTGGGAGAGCCGATGGTGTAGCAGATCCCTTCGCCGTTTTCGCCAGGGAGGAAGTGGGAGGCCAGTTCGCCGACCCAGGGGAGAGCTTCGGGCGACAGCATCCCGTTGGCGGCCTCTGCAGCTATAGCCTCATCGGTGACGCTCTGCAGGGCGTTGACGAGGCGGACGCTGAATTTGGGCTCGGAAGCCGAATCTTTTTTTGGCGCTTCCCACTCGTCGAGGTAGACGTTGAGTTCGCAGACGGCGCGGGTGAAGGCTACATAGGCCAGATTCAGGCCGTCGGTGCGCTGCTCCACCTCCCAGGCGACGGTTTCGTCGTTCAGAACCGGAATCTTATTGTTGGCCGAGACAATAGGGAGCGGCATGAGCGGCGGTACGTCCTCCGGATCGGAAAACGGGAAGAATGAGGGGGCGAGGTGGTACCAGTGGTAGGATTTCTGCTTTTTGCTGGAGCCGTTCATCTCATAAGAGCAGTAGGGGAGATGAACACACTTGAATTCCAGACCTTTGGCCTTGTGGATAGTCATCACCGAGATGGCGTCGAGTCCGTCGGGGGCGTCGAGCGAGGTGGAGTGGGCCGTAGTGTCCCAATAATCAAGGAATTCGCGGATGGAATTTGATCCCCGGTCGGCAAAATCGAACACAATATCTTGAAAAGCAGCGATATACGAAGCCTGCTCGGTGCGGATGGCGTCGGTGAGGAAGCGGTGGATGACGCGTTCGGTCAGTTCGACCAGCGAGGTGCACTGCATACTGCGCAGGACGAACAGATTCTTATCTATCTGTTTCTTGATCTGCTCAGAACGCTCGCCTGGGAAGAAGCCGGGGTTGTCGGCTGTGTCACCCAGAGCCTCTTCGAGAGCCTCCGAGTCGGTCAGACGCCTCATGACCGGATGGCCTTGGCCGTCGAGGAGCGGGTTGCCTTCGGGGTCGGTGGCCGGTACCTCCGCATAGCGGCAAAGCTCGAAGCGGTGGATGAGGCGGTAGCGGCGGTAGGCGGCATCCTCGGCGCGAGTGGGGCTGGCGGTGCGTTTGGGCGAGGTGACGGGGTCGCCGAGCATACGCAGGATGTTGATGACGATGCGCACGGCGCCAGAGCGGTCGATGCTCATGGAGTCGGCCGACATTACAGGCACAGGACCGTGGGTCCACCAATCCTGCTGCTGGGCGCTGAGTATGGCTTCGATTGCGCGGGCGCCCTCGTGACGCTTGCGCACCAGCACACCTATGTCCTTGGGGCGGTAGCCCGCCTTGAGCTGGCGGTCGATCTCGCGAATCATGTCGGTCAGGAGAGCATCGGGCCCGGCGGGCCCGGCAGTCAGCGGGCTTTCGGAGCCTCCGGCGCCATCGGTGGCTTTCGGAGCCTTCCGGGCCTTCCCCGGCTTATATTCGGGCTTGGCCACGATGGAGATATAGCCCGGGAATATGTGGCGGTCAGGGTTAATGCCCTGAACCAGCGACGAGTAAGTGCGGGCGATAGTGCGCGCGGCATCCTGAGGCAGGTCGCGGGCGATGAAGTGGAAGAGGGTATTGTTGAAGCGGACGATGTCGGGCGATGAGCGCCAGTTGGAGTTCTCTTCCACCTTGACGCCGAGCACTCGCGTGCATCCCGAGCGCCAGCTTTCGGCCTCGGCTTCTACGCGCGAGCCCATGATCTCCGGGTCAGAGTTGCGGAAACGGTAGATGCACTGCTTTTCGTCGCCGATGATGAGGCTGTCGTTGCCGTTGGCCAGACTTTCGAGCACCAGCGGGCTGAAATTTTCCCACTGCATGGCTGAGGTGTCCTGAAATTCGTCGATGAGGAAATGGCGCAGCTGCTGGCCGAGCTTTTCATAGATGAAAGGGGTCTCATCGTGGGAGATGATGCGCTTCAGGAGGTCGTTGGTGTCAGAAAGCAGCAGGGTGTCGGTAGTCTGGCGGTATTCGTCGAGGAAATGGTGCATCTCGGCGAAGAGCCCCAGCAGGTAGATATGTTCCGAGATTTTTTTAGCCGTTTCGGCCAGCATGGCGGCATCGCAGAAATGCTGAGATGTCTGCCGGATGCTCTCGAGAAGTTCTGTGGAAGGGCTCTGGCCCTTGTTGAAGCAGGCTGAGGGGTCGGATATGGCCTTGCGGAAGGTGGCCGAGTCGATGACAGCGCCGGGGTCGGCCGTGGGGTCGGCAAGTTTTGCGATCATGCTGCGGAGGTTGGCTGAGCCGATTCCGGAATCTGCAATGGTGGCATACAGCCGGCGGGCTTCGGCTCTGGCGTCGTCGAGCGGCTTGCGCATCGGGCCGCCCTTGGCCAGAGAGGCCGCGAAACGGTCGAGGCGGTCGGGTTCGGAGAAGTATTGCTGGATTCGGTGGCGGTTGATCTTGAACTGCTCGGTGTGGAAGCGCGTGAAAGTGGAAATCATGGCCGAGTTGACCCGCGAGGATTTGGAGAAGAGCTGGGCGTTGTCGCCCTCGCGGAGCAGATGGACCATATATTTTTTGAGCCACCGCACCACCTTCTTCTGGCGCCGGACCTCCGGGTTGGCGTTGCCGCCGGGGATGTCGCGGTTGATCCACTGCAGCATGGCGCCCACGGCCACGGCCAGGGGGTAGTCGTCGCTCAGCTCGATGTTGTGCAGGGGCGGGATGTCGAGCTCGCGGGCGAAGGCGTTGAGCACGCGCTGGAAGAAAGAGTCGATGGTGCTGACATTGAAGAGGGAATAGTTCATCAGCAGGTTGGCCAGAGCCAGCCGGGAGGTATGGGCCAGCGCTTCGGGATCGATGCCGAGGCCGGTGAAGAAGGATAGGTAGCGGCTTTGGGCGTTGCGACTGGGGTCGCTGAGGAGCTCGAGCTCGCCGATGATACGCGACGACATCTCCTGAGTGGCCTTGTTTGTGAAGGTGACGGCCAGAATGTGGCTGTGGGGGCCTTCGCCACGGAAAGCACTGTCGGGGCGCAGGCGCCAGGAGGCGTGCGGCCCTTTTTCAAGCAGAAGGAGCTTTATATATTCGCGGGTGAGGGCGAAAGTTTTGCCCGACCCGGCCGAAGCCTTGGTGATGGTAAGCATGAAGGCAAATTTATGAAAAAATCCGGGAAAGGCAAAGGCAGGGACGGGGAGGTGGAGCGCGGCAGGGGAAGGCTGGAGAGGGATGGGCAGATTTAACATTTTTTAAAATGGGACAGGTAATAAAAATGTTAAAATTCGTTGACACAGGGCCAAATAAATAGTATCTTTGCAAAATCAAATACTATGAACTGGCCACACTTGACACTGACCAATCACGGAAGAAAACAACTAACCAAACTAAAAATAACTGTTTATGAAGAAAGCTTTACTCCTTACACTGGGTGTGCTTGCCATGGCTTCGGCATCGGCAGCTACCTATAGCTTTGTTCCTGCTACAAGCACGTTTACCGCTTCTACCTATACTGAAGGCGAGAAGACATTAGGTGAACTCAAAGGAAGCTGGACAAGCGATGGTCAGACCTTTACGGTTGACATGAAGGGTTTTACCGTAGACGACAAAAACGGCAACCAGGCAGAGTCAGGCAAGAGTAATGACATGCTCAAATGGTACGCAAATGTTGTGATGACGCTGGATATTCCTGAAGCCGCAGGTAAAGTGACATCCATCGTGCTCCATTGCGCCAATAATGTCAACAAAGGCGCATGGAGATATGCCGGTGTTCCCACCAATATGAGCACAGGCTGGACCGGAACAATTACGGAATGTGCTACTCCCACACCTGCGGAAGCGATTGTAACGCTGACCAACGAAGGTGCTAACCAGTTTGTTGGTACATCCAGTATCCAGACCCGCGTTAAGAAGATTGACATTATCACCAACGGCGAAGGCGGCGGCTCGGAGCCCGAACCGGATCCCGAACCCGCCGGGAATGTGAAAGTAGATAATATCGCTGCTTTCCTTGCTGGCGCTGACGCTACGGCTACTTACGAATTCACCAGCCCCATGACCGCAGTTTACCAGTTCAACACTGGTACACAGTATAACCTCTGGGTACAGGACGCAACCGGCGGCACGCTGATTTACGGAAACACCAACCTGACCTTCGCTCCCGGTGAGCAGGTAGCTGCAGGTATGACCGGTCAGTATAAGGACTTCAAGGGCACGATTGAAGTGGTTAATCCTTCCAAGGTGGCTAAGGCTGCCACCACAGCCGAAGTGGTTTGCACTCCGGTGGCTGTTACTGACCTCGAGGCAGCTATGGTTAACCAGTATGTTGAACTCACGGGCGTGAACATCGTAGCTGAGGGCAGCAACTTCTACGCAACGACCGACGAAGGCCGCACACTGCTCTTTGACAAATTCAAAATCGGTGTAGCAGCTGGCGAAAACATGACCGTGAAGGGTATCGTAGCCATCTATAACAATGTGCCTCAGATTTATCCTATCGTCATTACCGATGCATCAGGTGTAGTGGTTGAGGTAGTAGCTACCCCGACATTCTCGCCCGTTGCCGGAGCTGTAGAGGCCGGTACAAAGGTGACTATCGCTTGCGCTACCGAAGGTGCCAAGATCTACTATACAACAGATAACACCGAACCTACCACCGCTTCGACGCTCTTCGAAGGCGAAGGCATCGAGGTGACTGCCGCCATGACCATCAAGGCCATCGCAGTGAAGGAAGGAATGGAGAACAGCAAGGTGGCTACCGCAGCCTATACCATCGCAGCAGAGGATCCCTATAAGGGCAAATTCAACTCGTTCAACGGTGGAAAGGCTAATGGCTCGTATGGTACTTACACCAATGCAAGCGGATGGGAAGCTACCAACGCTTGCATCCTCGGCGGTTCGACCAAGGAGAACCCCTCGAATCCTTACTATGCATTTATCGGTGGTGACGAAGTGCGTGCTGTATGCCTCAATGGCAAAACCGCCAATGTTGGTAAAGTCGTTTCGCCTACTCTCACCGGCGGTCTTGGCACTCTGACCTTTGATTATGGCTACGCATTTACTGAAGCTAATGGGGTATCTCTGACTATCAATGTTAAACAGGACGGTCAGGTTGTAGCAACTGATGTTCTTGAAAACAAGACTCTTGGGAAGGCTACTGTAGCACAATATGAGCATGCATTCAATGTTGAGGGCGACTTTGTTATTGAAATCGTAAATAATTGCCCGTCTGCTGTAAGCGATAAGAATAAAGACCGTACAGCAATCTGGAACCTTACCTGGACTGAAGCTTCCTCCGGCGTTGAGGCAGTTGAGGCTGCTGAGGCAGAAGGTGAAGTAGAATACTACAACCTGCAGGGTATCCGCGTTGCAAATCCTGAGAACGGCATCTACATCCGCCGTCAGGGTACAAAAGTGACCAAAGTTCTGGTGAAGTAAGATTCGCCTGAAGAAAATAGCAAAAGGGGCCGCGCATCGAGCGCGGCCCCTTTTGCTTTCTTTCTTTCTTTTGAGGGGGTGGAGATGAAGATTTTGGCTGGAGCTGAAGCTCTAACCGCTTTCAAAATTATAGATAGGGAAGGAGGGAAGGAGAGGGAGAGGGATAAAAGCCGCAGGCTTTTATCACGGTAAGGGAGAGGGAAGGCGGAGGGAGAGAGGGGAGAGGCTAAAAGGCATAAGGCTGAGAGGAGGGATAAAAGCCGCGGGCTTTTATTACGGTAAGGGAAGGGGATCAGGGGCGGAGGAGGGTGGAGGCGGGGGTGACGGAGAGGTGGAGGGGGTGGTTGAGGAGGAGGGGGTGGTTGTCGGGGATGTGGCCGATGGGGAGGCCGAAGGCTACGGGGGCGGTGAAGTCGGGGAGGGTGGAGAGGAAGCGGTGGATCATGGTCTCCATGTCGGGGTGGTCGGCGGAGGGCCGATAGTCGGTGAAGCGGCCGACCATGAGGCCGCTGATGCGCGAGAATACGCCGCGCAGGCGCAGCTGCCAGAGGATGCGCTCTACCTTATAGATGGGCTCGGCGATGTCTTCGATGAAGAGGATGGAGTCCGGGCGGATGGGGTCGAAGGTGGTGCCGATGAGGCCGCCGAGTACAGCCAGATTTCCGCCTACAACGGGGCCTTCGGCCTCGCCTGAGCGGTTGAATTCATGCCCGGGGAAGGTCTGGGAAGGGAGTTCGCCCCGGAGGAAAGCCAGCTCGGCGTCGTAGCACGCGAAATTGTGGCCGAGCCCGAGATGTTTAGCCATGGCGGCATGGAGCGTGGCGACGCCTTTGCGGGCGAAGAGCGCATGGAGGGCGGTGATGTCGGAGAATCCGACGAGCCATTTTCGGAAGCAGGCGTCGGGGAGGCGGTCGAGCTGTTCAAGCAGATGCACGGCGCCGTAGCCGCCGCGCGAGCAGACGATGGCGCGGATGGAGTCGTCGAGCAGGGCGTCGCGGAAATCGGCTATGCGATCTTCGGCCGACGCGCTGTAGGAGCCGGATTCGCCGCGGGCGTGGGGAGCTACCACCGGGATGAAGCCCTCGCGGGTCATGGCCCCGGCGCAGGCATCGATGAGCGCCGGGTCGATTTTCGACGCCGGCGAGACAATGGCGATCTTATCGCCAGCGGTAAGTCCGTCGGGCAACATAAGGGTCGGATTTAGAGGTTTTCAGAAGAGGTCAGGAGACCATTACGGGGATGCCCGTGGCCTGACGGATACGATCGGCGATGGCGCGAAGTTCCTCTACAGGCACCTTGTGAAGGCCGGAGGCCGGGGTGGGGCGGTCGAGCGAATAAAGCATGATCTCGCGAGGGCGGATGCGGCGGTAGGCTTCGATTAGCGCGCCGATTTCGGCGTCGGTGGTATTGTCGAAAGCCACGCCCTGGTACTCGCCGCGCACCATCATGGTCTGGATGATGCCCGTATGGGCAAACTGCCCCAGCGCCTCCACCACACGGTCGGCCGTGAAAGCCGGCGACGTCGGGCGGTCGATAGCGCGGATGGTCGAGTCGATGGCCGAATCGAGTTTGAGGATGTTGTTGTCGGCCAGAGCGAGCGCTTCGGCTACACCGGCAGAGAAGATGCGCGTGGAATTGGTGAGTACGCTCACCTTAGCCTCGGGGAAATGCTTATCGCGCATGGCGATGGTGTCGCGCAGGATGGCGGGGAAGTCGGGGTGGATAGTCGGCTCGCCGTTGCCGGAGAAAGTGATGACATCGAGCTGCTGTCCGGCCGCTTTCATGGCGTCGAGTTTGGCCGCCAGGGCCTCAGACACCGCCTGACGCGAGGGGAAGCCGGTAGTGCCGGGGCCCTGCGCATTGAAGCCCGCCTCGCAGTATAGGCAGTCGAAGGTGCACACCTTGCCGTCGTTGGGCATCAGATTGACACCCAGCGAAGTGCCGAGCCTACGCGAATGAATAGGCCCGAACACTGTCTCATGGAAAAGAACGCGCTGCACTATACGGTGAGGATTTCCTTCTCCTTGGCGGCGAAGATTTCGTCGATCTTCTTGAGGTATTTGTCGTGGAGCTTCTGGGCCTGGGCTTCGGCGTCTTTTTCCACATCCTCGGGCATGCCCTGCTTAACGGCTTTCTTCAGGCCGTCGATGGCGTCGCGGCGGGCGTTGCGCACGGATACTTTGGCGTTCTCGGCTTCGCCCTTCGACTGCTTCACCAGCTGCTTGCGGCGGTCTTCGGTCAGCGGCGGGATGCCGATGCGGATCACTTCGCCATTGTTTTCCGGGGTGATGCCCAGGTCGGAATTGATGATGGCTTTTTCAATCTCCTTGAACATCGACTTCTCCCAGGGGGTGATGGCGATGGTACGAGCGTCGGGCACGGCGATGTTGGCCACATTCGAGATCGGGGCCTGCGAACCGTAATAGTCCACGCGGATGCCGTCGAGGATTTTGGGATTGGCTTTGCCGGCGCGGATGCGCTGGAGAGCCTCGTCGAGATACATCACTGCCATTTCCATCTTTTCTTCGGCAGGCTCGAGGTATGTTTTAGGGTCGGTCATGGGGATATTGTTGTGTTAAGATAATCAGGTGGATTAATAGACGAGGGTGCCGATGGGATCGCCGGCGAGGACTTTGGCGAGATTGCCGGGAGTGTCCATGTCGAACACCACGATGGGGAGATTATTCTCCTTGCAGAGGGCCGTGGCGGTGAGGTCCATCACTTTCAGGCCGCGGGTATAGACCTCGTCGTAGGTGATTTTGTCGAATTTTTTGGCGTCGGGGTCTTTTTCGGGGTCGGCGGTGTAGATGCCGTCGACGCGGGTGCCTTTGAGCATCACGTCGGCCTCGACCTCGACACCGCGCAGGGCAGCGCCCGTGTCGGTGGTGAAGAAGGGGTTGCCGGTGCCACCGGCGAGGATGGCTACTTCGCCGGCTTTAAGGGCGTCGATGGCGTGCCATTTGCTGTAGTATTCGCCGATGGGATACATATTCAGGGCGGTGAACACGCGCGAGGGGCATCCGGCGGCGGTCAGCGCTGAGCTGAGAGCCAGTGAGTTGATGACAGTGGCGAGCATGCCCATCTGGTCGCCCTTGACGCGGTCGAAGCCTTTGGCAGCGCCCTGGACGCCGCGGAAGATGTTGCCGCCGCCGATGACGATGGCGATCTGGATGCCCGAAGCGGCTGCCTGAGCTATCTGCTCAGCATACTGGCCCAGACGCACGGGGTCGATGCCGTAATGCTGCGCGCCCATCAGCGATTCGCCGCTGAGCTTCAAAAGTATCCTATTGTATTTTTTCATGTGGGTAGATTGTCGTTGATGATGATTCACAAATTTAACGATTTTCCTTTATAAAAAGCCTATTCGGGCGGATTTTTCTGAAAATTGAGGCCTGAAATGGCATGATTTTGCCTGCCGCGGCTTTTTTCAACAAAAAATTTCTTTATATTTGCAAACTTAGAAAATATCTCAATACTATGGCCGATAACTACAACCCCTACCGCCCCGACTCCAACGGAGGCTACAATGAACCGATGCGCAACCGCCAGACGCCCCCGCCTACTCCCGGCGAGCGCACACAGCGTTCCTACCCGATATCGGAAGGATGCACACCAGCTCCGAACTCACAGCACCCCTGGTATGGCCCGGAGCCGCGCCGCGAATCGAACGGCATAGGTACTGCCGGCTTCGTGATGGCGCTGATCTCGCTGGTAATCGGTTTTATCCCCTACATCGGATGGCTTATCTGGCTGCTGGGCCTGATATTCTCGGCTGTGGGCCTCGGCCGGCGTCCGCGCGGACTGGCTGTGGCCGGATTTATAATTTCGCTGGCCATACCGCTGCTGGTAGCGTTGCTGGTGGTGGCATTCGGATTGTCGCTGGCGGCTGTGGGGCTCGCCATGTGACAGATGGACTTATAGAAATCAATAAATTAACCATAATAACTAAGCAACTATAACAATGGGTTTTTTCAAAGAATTTAAGGAGTTTGCCATGAAGGGCAACGTGATCGACATGGCTGTCGGTGTTGTAATCGGTGCTGCCTTCGGCAAAATCGTAAGTTCGCTCGTAGACGATATCATCATGCCTCTGGTGGGCGTGGCAACCGGCGGAATCAACTTCACCGACTATAAGATTGTGCTACAGAAGGCAGTGATGGATGGTCAGGAGGTTATTACCCCCGAGGTGACCATGAACTGGGGCGCATGGGTGCAGACCATCGTCGATTTTCTGATTGTGGCATTCTGTATCTTTGTGATGATCAAGTTTATGAACAATCTGCGCAAGCGCGCCGAGAAGGCACAGAAAGAGGAAGAAGCGGCAGCCGCAGCAGCGCCTGCCGCTCCGACGAAGGAGGAAGAACTTCTGACGGAGATCAGGGATATACTGAAGAACAAATAATTCTTTGTCTGGCTTTGTCTGGCTTTGTCTGGCTTTGTCTGGCTTTGTCTGGCTTTGTCGGGCTTTGTCGGGCTTGTGATAACGGCTCATCTGGGGCGTCGCGCGAACCTCTCGCGAGGCATCACGTACTAATGTACGCTCAGACCTCGCTCGGAACCGCGCTCCTACCATCTGAACCATTCTGACAAGCCCGACAGATAATAGAGAAGCCTCTTGCGGGCTTACAGATAGGATTTTATGTAATATGGGGGCGGTGTTTTTGATCGGATTTATGGCTTGCGGGAAGACGACGCTCGGTTCGGCTCTGGCGGCCCGGCATCCTGAGATGGAATTTATCGATCTCGATGACGAGGCAGAACAGGTCGAGGGGATGAGCGTGGCTGAAATCTTTGCCCGCAAGGGGGAGCCGTATTTCCGGCAGCTCGAATCGCAACTGCTGCGCAGCGTGGGCGGAAGGCCCAATGTGATAGTGGGTTGTGGCGGAGGTACGCCCTGCCACGGCGGCAATATGGAGTGGATGAATGCCAACGGGCTGACAGTCAGGTTGGTGGCGCCGCTCGATGTGACGCTGAGGCGCCTGCGAGAGGGTGGCGACAAGCGTCCGCTCGTGGCTGGAAAGACTGACGAGCAGCTCCGCGACGAGGTGATCCGCCGTCTGGCATCCCGCGACGCCGACTATTCGAAGGCGGCCATGACATTCGACTCCTCGCAGCTGGAAAGCGAAGAACAGATAGAACGCTCATGCCGGCGCTTTATGACCCTGATATCCAATCATATGAAATAAAAATAGATTAGCCATGTATTCGTCCGACACCCCGGAGCGCGACGTCACGCCCATAGTGATGGAAGTTCCCGAAGAGATAGCCTCAGAGCGCAAACGCGTCACCATCGGATTGCCAAAGTCGCAGAGCGCCAGCGAGCGGCGATTTCCGCTCACGCCCGAGGCCGTGCGGGCATTGGCCTGCAGGGGGTTCGCGGTGAAGATGGAGCATGGCGCCGCCGAAGATATTCACTATCCCGACTTGGCCTATGTGAGCGCCGGAGCGCGGATGTGCAGCCGTCAGGACGCCCTGAGGGCTGACATCGTGATACATCTGGCGCCGATGAGTCCGGCCGACATCCGGATGCTGCGCCACGGAGCGCTGCTGCTGAGTCTGGCCAATTTCAACCGCCGGCAGGCCAAGGAGGTGATACGCGAGCTGATCGAGCGCCGTATAATAAACATAGCCATCGACCTGGTGGCCGACCCGGCGGGGAACCATCCGTTCGGCGACATCTTGTCGGAAATCGACGGCCGGAGCGCCATGACAATCGCCGCGTCGATGCTTGCCGACCCTGTCAGCGGCAAAGGGATACTGCTGGGCGGTATCGCCGGCATCACCCCCTGCGAGGTGACTATCCTCGGGTCGTGTCTGGCCGCCTGCGCTGCAGCACGCTCGGCGATGGGTCTGGGAGCCATGGTGAGACTTTTCGACGACGACGTCTACCGTCTGCGTACGGCGCTGCGCCAGCTCGGAGGCGGGGTGATAGGTTCGTCGGTGCATCAGCATGTGCTTGAAAACGCGCTGCGCACGGCCGACATCATCATTGTCACCGACAGCGACCGCGAGCTGCCCATCGACGGCGACATCAACCGGATACTCAAGCGCAACGTACTGATATTTGACCTCTCGAAAGTGCCCGGGAAGGCCTTCCCGACCATCCAGCGCGTAGACCTGGGCGAGCTCGACCGCACCACCTGCAAAGAGACTACCGGATTCTGCTTTGCCAACGACCTGAACAACGAGGAGCGGGCGCGCCGCCGCCGCTGCTTCGTCAATCCGGGGAGCACGGTGCCGCGTACGGCAGCCATGGCCCTGAGCGACACCTTCATAACGCTGCTGAGCCAGATAGCCGACTGCGAAAGCGCAGGAGCGGCCCTGCCGATGACCCCCGGCCTGCAGGAGGCTACGCTGACGTTCATGGGCAAAGCCGTCAACGAGCATGTGGCCCGGCTGGCCTCGATGCGTTATACCGACATCCGGATTCTGTTGTCGCTCAGCTAACTAACTTTACGACCGAGAAATGGCATCAAGAAAATATTATGTAGTGTGGGTAGGGCGGCAGCCCGGCATCTATACCGAATGGGACGACTGCTTCGAGCAGGTGAACGGCTTTCCGGGGGCGAGATATAAATCGTTCGACAGCCAGACAGCCGCCACCATAGCCTTCCGGGGCGATCCCGACGACGAGGGGAGCATTATCCGCACTATCGCCGGCCACAGCGCCCGGCCGGCAGCACAGCAAGCCACGATAGCCTACGCCGACATCCCCGAAATCAATCTTGACGCCATAGCCGTCGACGGCGCCTGCGCCGGGAACCCCGGGATGATGGAATATCGCGGCGTCGACGTCAAGACCGGCATAGAGCTGTTCCACGTGGGTCCGCTGGCCGAGGGAACCAACAATGTGGCCGAATACCTGGCCCTGGTGCATGCGCTGGCCTACCTATATAATAAAGGGGACCAGACCACACCCATCTACTCCGACTCGAAAACGGCCCGCGGCTGGATAAAGAACCGCGGATGCCGCACGCGCCTGACTCCGACGGCGGCCAATACAAAGATCTTCGAACTGCTTGCCCGCGCCAATCTCTGGATTCAGAGCCACGACACCCGCAACCCCATACTCCGCTGGGATACGGATTCGTGGGGCGAGATTCCCGCCGACTTCGGGCGAAAGTAGGGAATATGACTTTTTGACGAATCTTTGGACAATTAGGGCATTTTTAGTAGAGCAGGCAATCAAAACGCATCGGTTATTTGTTTAAATTTGCACAGGGATTAGAGCAATCGCTCCCTGCGCCCCGGCAACTGTGGAGCCATCGGCAGGCAATCATCACAGCCTGAGATGTATACACAGCGGGGCAGTATCGGTATTACGTTTCAACCTGTCATTATGAGACATATCCGCACAGCAATAACCATCGTGACCCTTGCCGGCTTCATCAGCGGCCTGAGAGCCGAAGTGTACACTCTTGAGCAGTGTCGCGCCCTCGCGCTCGAAAACAATAAAGACCTGATGATCCGCAACGAGCGGCTGCATCAGGCCGGACTGCAGCGCAAGGAGGCCTTCGCGGCCTACCTGCCGGCGCTCGATTTCGAGGGTGGATACACCTACAATCAGAAGAAAATCTCGGTGTTCGACTCCGACCAGCTGCTCCCTACCGAGAGTTTCGACCTGGCTACGCAAAGCTACAAGTATAATGCCGTAATCAACCCCATCACCCACGAGCCGGTGCTCCTGCCCGACGGCACCCCGGTGCCCTCCACCGTGGCGCTGATTCCGAAATCGGCCATGACCTACGATATACATAATGTATTTTTCGGGGCCGTCACGCTCACCCAGCCCATCTTTATGGGCGGCAAGATCGTGGCGATGAACAAGCTGGCCAAGATCAACGAAGAAGCCAACCGCTATCTGCAGCGCAACGAGCGCGAGAATGTGGTCTATGCCGTCGATGCCGCCTACTGGACCGTAGTGTCGCTCAAAGCCAAGCACGATCTGGCCACAGGCTACGTCAACCTTCTGGATTCGCTCGACCGGAATATCCACGTGATGCTCCGGCAGGGAGTGGCCACACAGGCCGAAGTGCTCAGCGTCGATGTGAAGCTCAACGAGGCCAATGTCGACCTGCTCAAGGTGGAAAACGGGCTGTCGCTCTCGCGCATGGCTCTGGCGCAGATCTGCGGCCTCCCTGTCGACTCTAAGCCCGAGGTGGCCGACGAAGGGAACATAAGCGTGAGCCCGGATGCGGAGATTGCCCGCACGTATGATATGAACCGTGTGTATGAGAACCGCCCCGACCTTCAGGCTCTTGAGCTTTCGGCCTCGGCCGCCAATCAGAAGGCCAAGGTGGAGATGAGCAAGATGATGCCCAATGTGGCTCTTATCGGCGCCTACTCGGTGTCGAATCCGAATATGTTCGACGGCTTTAAAAAGCGCTTCGCCGGAGCGTTCTCGGTGGGAGTGCTTGTGAAGATACCGCTCTGGCACTGGGGAGGCAACTACAACGCCTATCGCGCCGCCAAGTCGGAGGAGACCATCGCCCGGCTGCAGGTGGCCGATGCCCGCGAAAAGATCGAGCTGCAGGTGAACCAGGCTTCCTTCCGCGCTTCCGAGGCGATGAAGACGTATCAGGCCACCGAAAGCAATCTGGCTTCGGCCAAGGAGAATCTGCGCACGGCCACTCTCGGATTCCGCGAGGGAGTGATTACCGCCGACGACGTCATGGCCGCCCAGACCGCATGGCTCAAAGCCAATTCGGAGAATATCGACGCCATGATCGACGTGCAGCTCAGCGACGTCTACCTCTCGAAAGTGCTCGGGACGATGAGCACAGGTCAAAGTTCGGCCGACAGATGATGCTGTGATGTCTGCAAGATAGTGAAACTCAACAATATGTAATAAATAATTCATAACGATATGCCGGATTTTAAACAAATGAATTCTCAGCAGGAGAAGGAGAACAAGGTGCTACTGGGTGCCCTGGGCATAGTGGTCATAGTCGTGGCAGCGCTGGCCATCATCGGATTCCTGTTCATGAACAAGCCCGCCGAGATAATCGAGGGTCAGGCCGATGCCACCTCGGTGCGCGTCAGCGGCAAGCTGCCGGGGCGCGTGGTAGACATCTATGTGGCCGAAGGAGATATGGTGCGCAAGGGCGACACCCTCATCCATATTCACTCGTCGCTGGCCGACGCCCGCCTGGAGCAGGCTCAGAGTATGGAGAATGCGGCCAAGGCCATGAGTGAAAAAGTCGACGCCGGGACGCGTTCCCAGATCATAGCCGCCGCCCAGTCGGTATGGCAGCAGGCAGAGGCAGCTGTAGGTATCGCCAAAAAAACCTACGACCGCATGCAGAACCTCTACGCCGAGGGAGTGGTAAGCGAGCAGAAGCGCGACGAAGCCAAAGCAGCCTACGATGCCTCAGTGGCCGGAGCCGCAGCAGCCAAGAGCCAGTATGAGCTGGCCAAGGCCGGAGCGCAGAAAGAGGACAAAGCCGGGGCGGAAGCCATGGTCAACGCCGCCAAAGGCGGTGTGGGCGAGGTTGAGGCTCTGCTCGAAGACCAGTATCTGACGGCGCCCTGCGACGGGCAGATAGATGTGATCTATCCTAATGTGGGCGAACTCGTGGCGCTCGGCACCCCGCTGATGAATGTGCTTCGTCTCGACGACAAGTGGGTCACCTTCAATGTGCGCGAAGAGTATCTCAACGACATGAAGCTCGGCAACGAGATGGAAGTGATGATTCCGGCTCTTGACAAGAAGAAAATCAAGGTGAAGATCTACTATGTGCGCGACCTCGGCAGCTATGCCACCTGGCACGCCACAAAGACCACCGGCGACTGGGATTCGAAGACCTTCGAAGTGAAAGCCCGCCCTATGGAGGCTATCCCCGATCTGCGCCCGGGCATGACGGTGGTGTACAAAGAATGATTCTGAGACTTTTTTAAAGGGATGATTCTTAGACTTTAAGCAATTAGAGAGAAAGAGAATATGTTTTTCGACGTAGTAAAACGCGAACTGCGCAGGATTACCTCCCGGCCTATTTACCTGGTCGGCATCCTGCTGGTGCCCGCCTTCATGAGCCTCTTGTTCGTGTCGCTTCTGGGCGAAGGGCTGCCCGAGAAGGTCCCGGCGGCTATCGTCGATCTCGATCATACACCTCTGTCGCGCCAGACCACCCGATCGCTCAACGCCATGGAGCTGGTCGATATCGTCGACAGGGAGGAATCATACAATCAGGCCATCCGCTCCGTTCAGGAGGGGAAGATAATGGGCTTCTTCGTCATCCCCGAGGACTTCGAGAAAGAAGCCATCGGCGGGAAAGCGCCCACGATCACCTTCTACTGCAATCTGACCTACTACGTGCCCGGTTCGCTGGTGTTCAAGGGATTCAAGACCATGGCAGTGACCACCTCGGGACGCATAGTGGCCAATTCGCTGGTGGAGAAGGGGATATCGCAGGGAGTGGCCGGGGCGATAATCCAGCCGATGAATATAGCGTTCCATCCGCTGCGCAACCCCTGGACCAACTATTCCTATTATCTGAGCTCGTCGTTCCTCCCCGGATTGCTTGAGCTGATGATTTTCCTGATGACGGCCTACTCCATCACCATGGAAATCAAGCGCGACACGGCTCCGGAATGGATACGCGCCGCCCGCGGACGCATCTCCACCGCTATTCTGGGCAAACTCTTCCCGCAGACGCTGCTGTTTCTGCTCGTCGGGGTGGGGATGATGTCGCTGATGTACGGCTGGCACCACTTCCCGATGAACGGGACGATGGGCGGTATGCTGCTGGCGATGCTGCTGTTCGTGATAGCATGCCAGAGCTTTGCCGTGGGGCTGTGCGCCCTGCTCCCCAACCCGCGCTACGCTCTGTCGCTCTGCTCGCTTACGGGTATCTTGGCCTTCTCGCTGGCGGCATTCTCCTACCCGGTGGAGTCGATGTACGGCGCTGTGGGTATCTTCTCCTACATCCTGCCGGTACGCTACTATTTCCTGATATATCTGAGTGTGGCCCTCGACGGAGTGCCGGTGTATTTTGTGCGCCTGTACTATGTGGCCCTGCTCGGTTTCCCCATCGTGGCCATGCTGCTGAGCCCGCTATACAAGCGAGCGATGCTCAAGCCGGTCTACGTGCAATAACGACTGAATATGAAGAAGTGGATATATGCAACCGCCATAGCTTTCCGCCGCGAATTCCGGATGGTAATACGCGACGTGGGCGTCATGCTTTTTTTCTTCGTCCTTCCGCTGGGCTACCCGCTGGTGTACTCGCTGATATATAACCCGGAGGTGACGGAAGATCTGCCCGTGGCTGTGGTCGATGAATGCCGCTCGGCCCATTCGCGCGAATTCGTCCGCCATGCCGATGCCACTCAGGCCATAAAGATATGCGGCTACGCATCGTCGCTGTCGGAAGCGAAGCGATGGTGGGAAGAGAAGAAATGTTTCGCTGTGATTTACATCCCCGCCGACTATTCGCAGAAGGTGGGGCGCGGCGAGCAGGGACTTATCCAGTTCTACTCCGATATGGGGCTGCTTCTGCGCTACCGCACTATGCTGTCGGCTATGACCGAACTGCAGATGGCCACTGACACCGACCTTCGCACCGAAGCCATGAATATGGCCGGAATCCCGTCGTCGGCCACGGCATCTGTCCAGACCCAGGCCTTCTTCCTCGGCGACCCTCAGCAGGGGTTCGCATCGTTTATCCTGCCGGGTATTCTGGTGCTGATACTCCAGCAGAGTATCATGCTGGGTGTGCTCATGCTTCGCGGGTCGTCGAAAGACCGGCGGCGCCTCCATGGCGGCATCGATCCGCTCGACACCGAAGGCCCCGCTTCGGCCAAGGTGGTGGGTCGTACGCTTTGCTACACAGTATTTTACCTTCCGACGGCGCTGTATGTGCTTCATTTCGTGCCTGAATTTTTCGCCTTCCCGCATATCGGGCATATCGCCGACTATTTCCTGTTTATACTGCCGCTTCTGATAGCCTCTGCGCTGCTTGGGCAGGCTGTACAGTTCCTGGCCTCCGAGCGCGAGAGCGCCTTCATAGTGGTGGTGTTCACCTCCGTGGCTTTCCTGTTCCTGTCAGGGCTGACATGGCCGCGCTACGCCATGAATCAGCTGTGGCTCTGGCTGGGCAACCTCGTGCCGGCCACATGGGGCGTCAACGGATTCGTAGCTATCAACAACAACGGCTCGACTCTGGCGCTCCAGCAGACCAACTATCTGGCGCTGTGGGTGCTGGTAGCTGTCTATTTCGTGTGCGCAGTGTTGGCAGAGAGCCATGCAGAGCGCACACCCGTAAAACCGCTTTATGCATGACCACTGACGAACGCTATATGCTTCAGGCTCTGGCCGAAGCCCGACGCGCGGCCGATGCGGGAGAGATTCCCGTGGGCGCCGTCATCGTATGCGACAACACGATAGTAGGCCGCGGCCACAACCTGACAGAGACGCTCAACGATGTGACCGCCCACGCCGAAATGCAGGCCATCACCGCCGCTGCCGAGACCCTTGGCGGCAAATATCTCAGGGACTGCACGCTGTATGTCACCCTCGAACCGTGTCTGATGTGTGCCGGAGCTATCGGCTGGGCGCAGATACCGCGCATAGTGATAGGTGCCTCCGACCCCAAGCGCGGCTATACATCGTTTATCGCGAGGCCGGAGGGAGGCGCATCCGGGGCTACGCCCTTCCATCCGAAGGCCACTGTCACCACCGGGGTGCTTGCCGACGAATGCCTCGAACTTCTGCGCTCCTTCTTTCAGGCCCGGCGGTAACGAATTCGGGTGAACGGTAGCCGAAGTTTCGTATCCGCAAAAAAATCATTAAATTCCTATTAAAGATTTGTAAATTTGAGAAAAAGGCCGTACTTTCGTTGTTGAAACAATACCATGAAGTATTAATCCAACAGAACGGCCGGATAGCTGCTGTAGAATATGATTCTGCAGCATAAAATGTATATACCAACCCCACATCCGGCGCCCGGCATCGGGCAGCGCGCCTGCGGCAGGTGCGAAAAATATTTTGCGGGCCAACACGGGCAGAGAGCTGCCCGGCCGATACTCTCCCCGACCCGACGGACAACCTGAAAATTAAACTAACAGCATACAAATCCTAACACATGAGTTACCTAAAGTTTGATAAGAACCTCATGATTAACCTCGAGCAGTCGCTCCCCAAGGAGATGCTGCGCACAAATCAGGCAGGCGCTTATCATTGTACCACAGTAGTGGGTTGCAACACCCGCAAGCAGCATGGTTTGCTGGTGGTTCCGCTGGGCGACGAGCAGTATAACCCCCACGTGCTCCTGTCGTCGCTCGACGAGACCGTGATTCAGCATGGCGCTGCCTTCAATCTGGGTCTGCACCGCTATCAGGGCGGCGTCTACAGCCCTAACGGACACAAATACATCCGCGAGTTCAACTGCGAGAGCGTGCCTTGCACCACGTATCGTGTAGGCGGCGTAATCCTGACGAAGGAGACCATCTTTATCTCCAAGGAAAACCGCCTTCTGATTCGCTATACTATGGTCGACGCCCATTCGGCAACCACCCTGCAGTTCCGTCCGTTCCTCGCCTTCCGCGAGAGCAATGCGCTGTGTATGGCCAACGACAAGATCAACACCACGATGGAGCCTATCCCCAACGGAGTGGCCTGCTGCCTCTACGAGGGTTATCCCAAGCTCTATATGCAGCTGACGCGCAAGCCCGAATGGATCGACAATCCCAACTGGTATAAGAACATCGAATACGTCAAGGATATGGAGCGCGGAGTGCCCTACACCGAAGATCTATGGGTGCCCGGCTACTTCCAGGTCAATATCCGCAAGGGGGAATCAATCATCTTCTCGGCCGGACTCAGCGAAGTGTCGACGCGCTCGCTCGCCAAGATGTATGAAAACGAAATTGCCTCGCGCACGGCGCGCACCAGTTTCTTCAACTGTCTGAAGAATTCGGCCAAGCAGCTCTATCTGATGAAGGGCGACCGCGAATTCATGCTTTCGGGCTATCCCTGGGGCACCATCCTGGCGCGCAACACCTTCATGTCGCTTCCGGGCAACACTATCGCCATCGACCATCGCGGCGACTTCGAGCATATAATGGGCACGGCCGTCATGGCTCTGAACCGCTATATGACCGACGGGTACATCTCGAAGACCATCCACGGCATCGACCTGCCCGACATCCCCATGTGGGCTATCTGGGCCATTCAGCAATATGCCAAGAATTACGGCCGCGAAGCCGCAGCCGAGCGCTACTCGCAGGTGGTCACCGACCTGATCGACTTCGTGCTCTCAGGGCGCCATCCGCGCCTCTATCCCGAAGAGAACGGCCTGCTCTCCACCGACGGCTCGCAGACGCCTGCCTCATGGATGAACTCGATGTGGGACGGACACCCCGTAATCCCGCGCTCGGGCTTGCTGGTAGAGCTTAATGCCCTGTGGTACAACGCTCTGCTCTTCGGCGCCGACCTGGTGGAAGGCAACGAAGCGCTCGCCGAACGCCGCAACGCATGGCTCGACACCGCCATCAAGATGAAGCAGCCTTTCATCGACACATTCCTCAACGACTACGGCTACCTGTACGACTACGTCAACGGCACTTACGCCGACCCGTCGGTGCGCCCCAACATGGCCATCGCCATCGGCCTGGACTACTCGCCGCTTGACCGCCGCCAGCGCAAATGCGTGCTCGATGTGGTCACCCGCGAGCTGCTCACCCCCAAGGGGCTGCGCACACTCTCGCCGAAGAGCTACGGCTACCGCCCGTTCTACTTAGGTTCGCCCTACGACCGCGAGATAGCCATGCACAACGGCCCCGCGCGTCCGTGGCTTATGGGCTTCTACGCCGACGCCTACCTGAAGGTGTTCGGACGCTCGGGCGTAAGCTATATCGACCGCATGCTCATCGGCTTCGAAGAGGAGATGAGCCAGGGCTGCATCGGCTCGCTCAGCCAGCTCTACGACGGTAACCCGCCCTTCGCCGGCCGAGGCGCCATCTCACATGCCACCAATATCGCCGAGGTGCTCCGAACGATCCGCACCCTGCGCCGTTTTGAATCTTAAATCCTTCCAAAACCAATGAAAGCACTTATGTTCGGGTGGGAGTTCCCACCTCATATCCTCGGCGGATTAGGAACTGCAAGCTACGGCCTCACAAAAGGGATGTGGGAATGTGGCGACATGGATATTACCTTCGTTATCCCCAAACCCTGGGGCGACGAAGACCGCGAATTCGCCCATATCATCGGCTGCTCGCAGGTGCCCGTGGCCTGGCGTGATGTCAACCGCGATTATGTCGAGAGCCGCATCGGCAAGGTGATGGATCCCGACCTCTACTACCGTCTGCGCGACAATATCTACGCCGATTTCAACTATATGCGCCTCAACGATCTGGGCTGCATCGAATTTTCAGGCAAATATCCCGACAACCTCCTGGAGGAAATCAACAATTACTCGATTGTGGCCGGTGTGATAGCCCGCACGGTCGACTGCGACATCATCCACTCCCACGACTGGCTCACCTACCCGGCCGGCATACATGCCAAGCAGGTGACGGGCAAGCCGCTGGTGATCCATGTGCATGCCACTGACTACGACCGCTCGCGCGGCAACGTGAACCCTACCGTGTTCAGCATCGAGCGCGACGGTATGCTTCACGCTGACCATATCATCACCGTGTCGAACCTCACGCGCCAGACTGTGATCGAGAAATACGGCATCGACCCGGCCAAGGTCACTACGGTACATAACGCTGTGGTGCCTCTGAGCGAGGAGCTGCTTAACGTTCAGGTGAAGAAACCCAAGGAGAAGGTGGTCACCTTCCTTGGCCGTATCACTATGCAGAAAGGTCCGGAATATTTCGTCGAGGCTGCCGCCAAAGTGCTCAAACTCGACCATAACGTACGCTTCGTGATGGCCGGTTCGGGCGATATGATGAATAAGATGATCAATCTTGTGGCTGAGCGCGGCATCGCCGACCGCTTCCATTTCCCCGGTTTCCAGAAGGGGAAACAGGTGTACGAGATGCTCAAAGCCAGCGACGTCTACATCATGCCCTCCGTGTCGGAGCCTTTCGGCATCTCACCCCTGGAGGCCATGCAGATGGGTGTGCCATCGATTATCTCTAAGCAGAGCGGCTGCGCCGAAATCCTTACCAATGTCATCAAGACCGACTACTGGGACATCGACGCCATGGCCGACGCCATCTATGCCATCACCACGTATCCGGCTATGTATGAGCAGCTTCGCGCCGATGGTCTGGCCGAAGTGAACCAGATCACCTGGGACAAAGCCGGCAAGAAAGTGATCGACATCTACCATAAGGTGCTCGGCTGGTAATCCGCTTCATAATCGGAAATACGACTTTTTAATCAGCTATCCGACTGCCAATTCATTAAATCAGTAACCAAAAAAACCACAACCATATCACGATGAAATCCATCTGCTTTTATTTCCAGGTTCATCAGCCGTTCCGCCTGAAACGCTATCGCTTTTTCGATATCGGTAACGACCATTACTACTACGACGATTTCGCCAACGACGATATTATCACCCGCATAGCCCAGCACAGCTATATCCCTGCCGCCCAGAGCCTCCTGAAGATGATTGAGGACACCAAGGGCGCCTTCCGCTGCGCTATCTCCATCACGGGCGTAGCCCTGGAGCAGTGTGAGCAGTATGTGCCCGAGTTTATCGACCTTCTCAAGAAGCTGTCCGACACAGGCAAGGTGGAATTCCTTGCCGAAACCTACGACCATTCGCTGGCTTCGCTTGCTGACCCTGAGGAATTTGCCATTCAGGTAAAGCTCCATTCCGACAAGATTTATGAGCTTTTCGGACAGAAACCCAAAGTGTTCCGCAACAGCGAGCTGATCTACAGCGACGAGCTGGCTCCGCAGCTTACCGCCATGGGCTTCAAGGGGTGCATCACCGAAGGCGCCAAGCATATCCTCGGCTGGAAGAGCCCCAACTACGTTTACTCGGCTGCTTCGTCGCCTAAGCTTAAGCTGCTGCTTAAGAACGATAAGCTCTCCGACGATATCACCATGCGTTTCTCCGACTCTTCATGGAGTGAATACCCCCTGACGGCCGACAAATATATCGGCTGGATTGCCGACACTCCCCAGGAGGAGCAGGTGTTCAATCTGTTCATGAACCTTGAGACATTCGGCGAATTCCATCAGGCCAATACGGGTATCTTCCAGTTCCTGGAAGCACTGCCGCGCTTTGCCGCCGACCGTGGCATCTCGTTCATGACCCCGACTGAAGCCGTCAAGACCTTCAAGCCCGTGGCTGAGCTCTCGGTGGTTCACCCCATTTCGTGGGCTGACGAGGCACGCGACACCTCGGCATGGCTGGGCAACAAGCTCCAGAACGAAGCCTTCCAGAAGCTCTATTCCGTGGCTGAGCGTGTGCGCCTGACCGACAACCGTCAGCTCAAACAGGACTGGGGACGCCTGCAGGCTTCTGACCATTTCTTCTATATGTCGACCAAGCATTTCGCCGACGGCGCCGCCCACTCGATGTTCTCCCCCTACGATTCGCCCTACGACGCTTTCACCAACTATATGAACGTGTTGGCCGACTTCATCGTCAGGGTTGAGGAGCAATATCCTATGTCGATTGAGAATGAGGAACTTAACTCGCTGCTGACCACCATCCGCAACCAGGCCCGCGAAATCGAGACGCTCAACAAGGAGGTGGAGACCTATCGCCTCAACGAAGAGCATCTCAACGAGGAGCACCTTCTGCGCAAGGTTGCCAAAGCAGAGGCAAAACCCGCTCCCAAGGCAGAAGCCAAGCCCGCCAAGAAAGCGCCTGCCAAGAAAGCCGAAGCCAAGCCTGCTGCGAAGAAGGCACCCGCTAAAAAAGCTGCTAAGAAAGCCTAATCTGCTGTAATCCAATAAAAGTAGAGGCTGCGCCAAATTACGGCTCAAATTGTGCTCAAATTGAACGGCATAAGGTTGTCGCCGCCCCACGGCACATACGAGAGCCGTTCGTCTATGATAGTCGGCACGATGTCAACGTCTTCCTTGAAGACCGCCGACGAGCTGACTTGGAACGAAGCGCGGGCATTTAAACCCGGCAAGTTCTCTACGGAGTTGAAATTAAGAGAGTCCATAACTTGCTGATATTTTCAGCGAAGTTATGGACCCTTATGCGGTTGCCAAAAGACGCGAGTTAATTTTCTTCTTTGTTTGGAATAGGCTTGAATCCTCTTTCTTTTCCCATCTTAGATGCCCAAACGTTTCCAGTCATGGTGTCAAGAATAAAAATGAAATATTTGCCATTTCTTTGAAAAGATAATTGAAAGCGGCCTGGATAAACATTGTCAATAGGCACAGGAACTCCAATTATATGGATAAATGATGTTTGTGTAAGGTCGCTTGTCATTTCATTTTCATACAATTGACCAGTGGCTGTATCGAATTTATAATACAAAGGACTTGAAAATAGTTCATACAAATCATCAATAAAAATGAAACGAGGCACATCTTTTCTAATGATATTGGGTTCAGCAGCGTAGGATGCACAAGCAAATAAAATGCTGAAAAGGAATATAATATATTTTGCTTTCATAGCGCAAAATTACAAAATTTTGCTGACTTGGACAATAGAGAAAGCGGTCAACTCCGTTAGGAGCCACTTCAAATTACGGCGCAGCCTCTTTCTAATTATAGGGGGAATAAATCGTATAAATCGTATAAAATTGTAAGCCGGATGAATCCTTAGGTGGATTA
>CAMEGQ010000011.1 GCA_945916235.1 uncultured Porphyromonadaceae bacterium
CCGTCTTTCAGATATTTTACCATATCCTTATGCTCGACAACTTCTACAGCCATTTGGCGTAGTGTTTCTTCAAGAGAATGATTATCTGTTAAAAACCAATCTTTCCAGTTACACTCACTATGTAAACAATGGTGATAGCGGTCGGGATATTCAAAGAGGTATCTGGCACCCATGTCCCAGTTAGTAACCGGGCACTCAGCGTCGTAGTCAGGATATATGGTAATCCGGTAATCTCCGATTTCTTTTCTTTCAATATAATCTCTGCTCATAATCGTGAATTGTTATAGCCTGGATGAAAAGAAACCACGCAATCAGGATAGACTGCGTGGTTTCGGAACTCCAAACTGAATGAATAATATCAGTATCGCTTCAGATGCTCATTCTTAGAGCCATCGAAGAAGCAATATGTGTATCGGTCTTTGAGGTCTTCTGATTTGACTTCTGTGTTGTAATGTGCTACAAAAATTGTTCGCATACCATTCTGAGGGTCATAAACGGTAATGAACCGCGCTTTATGCTCAGACAGAATAGTGATGCAAATGTTGGCAAGGTAGAACGGATCCACCACAGCCATCTCGTCACTCTTCTCAGTGACGAACCGGAGTATACGCTCAAACATATCAATCTTCGTCTTTAGGTTCGTCGTCGGGGAAAAGGAACATAAAACCGCCGTTTGGGTTGGTTGAGCGATAGACGCAAACCATCTCAGTTACACCGGTCTCGGAGTCCGCGATTTCCATGAATTTGGCGTTGTTCTCAGACAGGGCCACAACAGCAGCCTGGCGAATGAACATCGGGTTGCATAATGCCTCAAACTCTCCGTTTTCGTGACGGAATATGAATTTTCTTTTGAACATAACTTTCAGTATTAAGTGTGGGAGCTCCAACCATATTTAGGGTTAAGCTGGACTGCTCCGTTGATTTGGTATCCAGTTTCGGGCCAACCGTGGAATACAATATGTCCTTCAAGCCCTTCTTCGTCGTTGACATACTCACAAAAAGTGAACTCGTTCCAACCTTTATGCCATGTAATGACGGCAAACTGGTTATCAGCAACTCGGCAGCTTTTGTGACGCATCTTGAAGCACTCAAGCAAAGAGTCGTTGCCGTGAGCACGACAATCAGCAATGAGTGCTTTTAGTTCGTTGAAAGTAATGCCTTTGAACTTGACCGGAACTTTCGTGAGTCTGGGAATAGGGCCATTTTCCTCCTCCCAGGCTTTGACAGCCGGGATAACATAGTCCTCGATAGCCGCTTTAGCCTGTTCTCGATTGATAGACTGGAGGCCGTTCTCAGTGATGAGGAACCATTTGTCCTTGGCAAAATAGCCCTCATTCAGAAAATATTTATACGGATTCGGCTCTCTGAGATAGTCATACCTCACACTCTCTGCTTCAAAGAACAAGTCTTTGTAATTGCCAAGTTCGAGGCGATGCGTATGTGACTCGCCGACAATCCATATCGCCGGGAATTTAAACTCCGGACTGGCGATTCGGGGCTTATCGTACTGAAAGAAGTCGCTCTGATAGTTCTTCACCACATCAGCCACGACCGCTTCCATCTGCTGAAGTAGTTGCTCTTTGTTCATGGCGTTCAGAATGTGGGGTACATGGAATGTTCGTTATCGAGGAGGGCCTGGAGCTTCTTGGCACGTTTGTCATGCCACTGATGATAAGCAGGCGTTTCGATGCCAAAGTGCATCCAGAGTACCTTGATGCAAAAGCGGCGGTATGAGCGGCGAATAAAGCGAGATACTGAGGCGATTATGTGGAGGGTAATCTCAAATATTACTTCAAGAAGGTTTGTTGTTAAAGTTTTCATCGTTGTTTGGAGGTTTGGTTGGGGTTAATAATGAAGGGCCGACGCCTAATACCGGCACCGGCCCGCTTTTTGATTGTTGGTTTGCGTTTAGAGGTTTGCTGATGCTTTGGCCATTTCAAATTCCGGGTCTTCTACGAATGTGAATACCTCAACATCATCGTATGAGTAATCGTCGTTGAGTACGAGAGCACCTACAAGAGGTTTGCCAGTTTTGTGGGTTTCAAGGCAGAGCTGGTAGGTTTCCAGGTCCACGGCTATTTCCACGTTAAACATATTGGCGTCTGCATCATCGTAGAGCAGCCAATATGAACCCTCGTTTTCGTATACTTTGACTACAGATTCGGTGGTGAAGAACATTCCGCTGATAGGCTCGTTGTCTTCCAGATAAGCCTCAGCTACGGGCGCTTTGGTGGTTGTATTGCAAGCTAAGAGTGTCAGCGCTTCCATAGCTATCGCCATGAGTGCGCAAATTTTGGCTACGTGTTTCATTTTACGCTGACGGGTTTAGGGGTTGCAAAATTGATGTAAACACCATTTGTGCATGTTGCGACGCGGACGGCAATGCGAGGGCGTCCGTAAAGGGTATAGACTTTTGTTTCCATTGTTTTGTGGGGGTTAATTTGCAAGGTTGGCGTTTTGTAAAATTGAGTTTAGCTCGTCTGGGGACGGAGCTTCTTGTGATTGTACTTCAAAATATCTCTGTGCGTTTGTTCCATTGAATGCCATTCCAGCATCTTCCAGCTTTTTGCAAAGCTCAAACGCGATTTCGTGCATCCGCTCTTCGGTGCAATAATATGCCATATCTTTCACGACCTTAACAACACGTTCGTATGAACACAGCACGATTTGGAAATACCAATATTTTTTCATTTTCGATTGGGCATAAAAATAGCCACGACCGGATTTTACTCCGACCGTGGCTATCACGATTATGGAACTTATTACAACACTTCTAAAATTTTGTTGGCGGTGCTCACAACCTTGCACTCGTAGTCTATGCGCTCCATTTTCACTCGCTGGTCACGGGCTTCCTCGAAGCTGATGCGCATCCGACCGCCCTTCTTTGTGCGGATAGGTCGGGCGAGGTCATAAAACTCTTTTTCTTTGCGTCGGGCCGTTCTAATCTGACTGACTTCGCGCTTTGTAGGCTGGATGTCATAGCCACGAGCATCCGGCTCTGTTGTGAGCGAGCGATACACTCGGCTCCAATTGTCCCAGGTCACTTCGGAGGCAAAGCCGTTTTCTCTGACGTAAACGATACGATAGCCGTCTTTAAGCATTTGGCCGAAATGCTTTGCCCAGACCACATTGCGGACTACGGGCATTATCTCACGCATATTGTGACCCTTCAGGCATATAACGTGCCCGATATGCCGGCCTATGTGGGCGTTGATTTCACCCCAAAAAGCACGGTCTAACTTCTGGCCCATTTCATAGGCAATATCGTAAATCATATTCCAGACATTTTCAGAAATATTGTCGGTCGGTATAGCGGATTTTGCGCTGCTTTTACGCGCTTTTGTAGCGGCGACGGCATCCGCTTTGATGGTTGCTTTTTGGGTGTTGCTGAGAAAATCTCCTAATGTTGCCATAATCGTTGAAGTTAACCGGCTCCTTGCTCCGGGGGAAAATTTTGAGTTTCACGCATTTAGCGACTTTGCCACGACACAACGCACAACATAGATGGAGGCGTATGCTACGCACTTATGTGGACACGTATTCGTTTGTGGGCACACGTCTGTTGTGGAGGCGTATGTTTGTGAGTGGGGGCGTGTTGCAATGTGGGCACAAGCGAGGGCATAAGAAAGCCACCCAACCCCGTAGGGCTGGGTGGCGTCGCTTGTGTCAGTGCGAGATTATGCGGCTTGTTTTTTGGCAGTTTTTGCCTCACTTGTGGGGGTTAAAGCGGGCTTGTTGTCCACGGCATCGTTGTAGATGCTCTCAGCCTTGGCGAGGATAGACGTACGGAGATTGGCTTGCTTGGCGATAGCTTTTGCCGTGGTCTTCATCAGTGCGGCCAGTGCGTCACCTGTCGCAGTGAGCAGGGGCGAGGTTTTCTTAACGTTGAGCGCCGTGTGTCGGAGCAGCAAGCCGTCGTCGAGGGTGAGGTCGCTTTTGAGTGTGCCGTTGCTGTCGGTCTTATACACGACGTTACCTGCAAGCCAGCGAGTGAACGTGCTCTTGGCCGTGAGTTTGGTTTCGATTTCCTCAGTGCCGACCTTGACGACCTTGAACGCCACGGCGAACCCGTTTCGCTCCTGTGCGTCTGCCACCATAAGGGCGAGCAGGGGGAGGAGGATGCCGTCGCCGGAAATGCGTTTCACGCCCTCCACGGCCATAAACTCAGTCACTTCAACCATTTCGCCGTCGATACGTTTTTTGGCGTTGCGGAGGAGCACCGCTGCGTTGGCGGGCATAGGTGTGACGCCCTGGGTGCCGAATGTTACGTTGAACTTGATTTCGTTGTTGTTGGTTTTGTTGGTCTTAGCCATAATCGTTTCGCTTGGCCCTTATGCCTATGGGTAACTCGCACACCGCTTCCGTGTGCCCTTGTGAGTGAGTGTACGCTTGACTCTGCCTATCGATTGAGTTACAAACCGATTTTCGCCTTGTCACGAACGGACATAGTACGAGCCTATGTTCGGGGGCATTAAGCGTATCAACAACGATATGCAGTTTGCCATCTGCTACCCTACGTGTACTCGCTACGCTAAGCGTAGTTTTCGACCACTCTCCGAGAGGCATCTTGTGCTCACGTCGTGCGCCATACGGCTCACACGACGCTTGTCGCATATCGCATTATGTCAAAGTTCTCTTGTCGCCGTTTGCCGTTGGTCTTGCTCACCTTGGCGGCGACATCAACAATATATGCACAACGACCAAATTGTCAAGCATTTAAGTGAAGAAAATTTTGAAAAACTTGGCGCACGAGGCGAAGCCGGCGCGTGAAAAGTTTCGTGGGCAAGGAGGCGCAAAAATGGGCGCTCCCACGGCTATGGGCATGGGCGCACCAATGTGGACGTGCCCATTTTGCGTGTCCATGTCCACACGACCTGGGCGACCACGCGAAACGCGAAACGTCTGGCCACAATGGACGCACGTGTACATCCAGCCGCGCCCATAATTTTGGGTGACCACACGCACACGTCGTGTACGGCCAAGTCAGCGTCACTATGCACGTCCACGACTTTCCCACTCACCCACATTATTCGTGTACGTCCATACGTGCCCATACAACTCCACGCGGCTCCACGTAAGTCCATGTCTGCCCAGTATTTTGGGCGCCCAACCGCAAGCTGGCCTCCCACGTTTCGTGCCACCACATTTGTCCACAGCCCTCCATAATTCACGGCCACCATCGTCCACGGCCTGTTATGGGCACCCACGAAATTTTGGACAGCCATCACGTTATATGGGCGTCCACGGAAAATCTTGGGTCTTGGACAGCCACACACGTCCACGAAGTCTTTGGGCGACCATGCAATCATCTGGACGCCAACGAAGTTTTACGGACAGCCACGTAATCGTGTGGACACCCAACGACGACTGTTCTTGGACGGCCATGCGATATGTGTGAACGACCATGACATCTTGTGGGCGGTCACGCAAATCTTTGGGCGCCCATGAAGTTTTGTGGGCCTGCACACGAGACATGTGGACGGCCAAGCCACGGCTCTTTTGGGTGCCCACGCACATATTGTGGACGTCCAACAACGGCAATCCTTGGACTCCCAAACATGTGGCCAATATCACGCATTTTGGGCCACCACAACGTTATGGGTGGAGCTCCACGTTATTTCGTTGGCCTCCCACGTTAAGTATTGGGCGACCACGAGGTATTATGGGCGACCAAGCAACTGCCGTATTGGACACCCACGAAGTTTTATGGACGGCCACGAGAATTTGTGGACGCTCACGTATAATCGTGGACTGCCAAAGTGAGGCGGCTTTTGGACGTCCACGTCACGAAATATTGACGTCCATCATGCGTTAATGGGCGACCATCACGCATTTTGTGGGCATCCAGCACATTATTATGGTCGCCCACGTTATGCGGATTGAGTCCCACGTTTATTCATGGACGCCCACGTGAAAAATGTGGACTTCCACGCATTTATGTGGACTGCCGCAACATTTTTGTGGACGGCCACGAAACTTGTGTGGACGACCACGGAAAATATGTGGAGCCTCACGCATTTAGCTGGGCCACCACGACAACGTCATGGACGTCCACGGCGTATTTGTGGGCAGGCATCACGGCGTTGTGGGTATCCACGCAACGTTGTGGAGGCGCATGGCGATAGTGTGGGCGCGTGGTGGGCGCCCACGACGCGAACTGTGGGCGCGTGGTGGGCGCCCACGACGCGAACTGTGGGCGCGTGTGGACACCCATGCGCGATTCTGTGGGGGCGCACGTGTTGCGTGTGGGCGTATGTGGGCGCGTGTATTTTGCGCACGTGGACGCGCACGTGTAAGGGCAAAGCAAAACCCCCAACCCCAAAGGGGTTGAGGGCGAGCTTGCAGGGCGGTTGGTTGGCGGTTTATAGCTTCGCTATAACGGCGGCGATGAGGGACTTGGCTTGTTTTGGCTCGGCTCCGCCGACGTTTTTGCTCCAGTTGAATTTGGGCCAAAGGCCCAAAGCGACCGACTTAGCGACCTCTTCGAGGTCGAGGGTTTCAAGGGCTGTGCCCTTGGAGTGCTTGATAGCCTTTTTGCTGCTAAAAGCAGCAAAGAGCGAGTACAGGTAGCCGTGGATGTTGGGCTGGTCTTTGCTTGCTAAACTACGTTTAGCAGCAACCTCAAGCTCCTTGGTTTCCTCGTTTCGGCTCACCTTTTTGCCGAAGGCAAAGCCGTCGATGTCTTCGCTGGTAACGGCTACGCCGTTAATGGCCTTGGCAAGCAGGGTTGCGGTGTGGTCGAAGACCACAGCCCACATGTCGCGGGTTTCCACGACACGAACCAGAGCCTTACCCCCTTTGGGGGTAGTTGCGGTTGTGGACTGAGGGTTAACAACTACGTTGTTAGCGTTGGCGGTGGTGTTGGGGGTGTTTGCGGACTGTGCCATGATTGTGAAAATTTTGGAAATTTGCCGAAACCCGTCGGCGGCGGTTTGTCGATGTTGACGGTGCAAAGTTAGCCTCCCTCCCAGTGGGCTGGTGCGTGAAGGGTTTTAATACTTTTTTAACATCTAAAGATGTTAAAACAAGTATCAAAACCCCGCGAGCGTCCACGCCGGAGTTGTGCGCCCACGCGCCCAATTTAACAACCCCGCACATGGGCGCACGGTCTTTGCTCGCCCATACGTGCGCACGGTTTTAGCTCGCGGGGTTGTTATATCGCGCATGTGGGCACGTGGTTGTTATACCGCGACGCTAACTTGCATGGAGTCAACACATAAGCGCAATTTACTACGTAAATTGCGAGGCGAGGGCGGTAGGGGCTGATTTTTGGGGTTTGACATACGCCCATTTTACCCCGTAGGGGTAACAGCGCCGATGGGGCTTTCACTTACTACAAAAGTGAACCATCTAACTGCTTGATTTTGAGCACCTTAGCTGAACAAAAATGGAACGGAGGGCGTACCCGATGGTGGGGATTCCATATATATACTCCGGCCCCGATTTTCAAATTCGTTTTTTGGGAGGTTTTATTAACCCCGATGAGCAGACACAATCCTCCCAGCTTTCCTAAAGCCCTTCCCCTACCCTCTTAACATCAATCCTGGGAATCTATCACATGTTCCGTTACCTTTTTCATCGTTAAGACCAAACCTTCCCAGCACACATTAATATATATAACACCCACACCGTCTCATTGCTCCAAATTTTTCAACCTTCCACCATACGTTTTCTTAATATCAAAATCCAAAATTTTCCCCGGACTCCAATTTTGAAATCCGTTTTTTGACATTTTGACCAATTTTACCGCACATATTTCCCAAATATGCCAAAATTATCTCCTACCTTTGCAAAACAGTTGATAATACCATAATCCATCAGCAATGAAATCACAATTCCAGACCCTATCCTTTCTCTCGAATTACACCCCTCAAACCGACCTCGACGGCGATTTTATAAATTCCTTTCTGGCACAATACCTCCAGACTACCCCAAAAACCGCCGTATTTGCCCCTAATTTCGACGGGAAGCCCTTGGATGCCCAATCATTCATCTCGTGGTTTAAAAACGGCTCAGAGGCCCTTAAAATTGCAAAATTCAAAAATCAGTTAATTTTGCTGGGAAATTGTACTCTTGACACATGCGATATAATAGGCTCTCTCCTTCCAGACGGTTCTATAAGCACTGAGAAATTTACCGTCACACCCGAACAAATTTCTGAAGTATCCGAACAGGAGGAGCAAACTTTTAAACAGGCTCTGCTGGATAACGGCCTTCAGCCATCCCCCACCACAATGCAGCTTGTCCCCAAATTTATTCCTGAGCTGGGAAATCGTGTAATCTTCTATGATTTCTCCATAAACGTTCAGGGCGTGGGGGTCGTTCGTGAGATAACCGATGATGATAACGTGATATTCTTTTGCTACTTCATCTATCCGACATCCACCCAGCCCAAACGTATCGGCTACAACCTCCACGAAAACATCGGAGTCGCACTTCAGTCTTTTGTCTTCGAGAACATCGACAAGGAAGGTATCACTTCTACCCTGGGTGAATCCACCAGTTGCTTCAGACGTCTCGGAAGAGAGCTAAACAAAGTCGGTAAGGTCTGGAAGGATAAACTGCACAGAATCGAACCGCTCGGCTTTGAACCCAAGCCCGGCTCAACATACTACTACATCACGGATAAGCTGGATGTAAAGACAGACCACGAAAAAGGCGTTGCCACCTCCAGAATGCGTTATTTGGCCGGGAACTATTTTACCAACATCAAGACAGCCTACAAGATGGAAAACAAAATCCGCGATCTGCTTAAAGATTATCTGGCCTCTGACGCATGGCCCGAAATGGAAGACTAACATAAAACCTGAGCCAAAATGAGAAAAATTATCACTACCCTTCTTTTATGCTTATTGACGCTGGGAGTAATTGCCCAGGTCTCAAGCCGTATCAAGACCCGCTACGGTTACGTAAACCAACTGAAAGCTTACGGACGTGTACTCTACAAGGGTTTGAACTATTGCCCAGCTGGGAAAGATTCCCTTGTAGTTATGGATAACGGCAGTAAATCCGATAGCATCGTTATCCCGCCGATATTAACCATCGACAAAAAGCCATACACCGTCAGCGGCTTTAAGCAGATGGCTTTCGAGTACAAACAGGATTTGCGCTATATCAGCATCCCTTCTACAATCACTGAGATTCCTAACTCATGCTTCTATCATTGCCACAGGTTATCCAAGTGTGTGATGCCTGGGGTGGAAACCATCAAGGGCTATGCTTTTTTAAGCACCGGATTTGAACGCCTTGTTTTCCACGAAGGGCTGAGGTATATCGGAGACTATGCCTTTAACGGATGTTCGGACTTGAGATATGTCGAATTTCCCAGCACCCTGAAGAAAATCGGTTCCGGAGCTTTCCTTCAATGCAACATCGATACATTCAAGGTTCATGCCACCGAACCCATTCAGCTGGAAAAGGGGGCCGTAAGCACACACGCCAACGATTACCACCATAGACAGACCGTGCTGTTGGTCCCCAAGGGAAGTAAGGCTCTGTATCAGGCAGACAAAAACTGGGGACACTTCACCCGCATCGAAGAATTTTGAAGCTGGGAATTTTGTGGCCGATTTCCGGGTTTCTCCCCCTTGGTCCCCCAGCCCCTCCTCCCCCCGGTACCCCCTACTACCCTTAACCCCCTATAATCCCCCTTTTCCCTCCCCGCCCGCGAACTGCGCTTCGCTTGTTCGTTAACCTTTTGTTATATTCTTTATCTTGCTTAAAAGGTTAAAAAGGGTTTAATTGCAAAAACCGCCCGCAAAACCAAATCGGTCGAGCGGACGGTTTTGTGTTTTAAAGCAGCTGGCGATTACATGATAGCCTGATGCGCAACCGTTCCAGTGTGGCCATTCCGTTCGTTCCATTCCACTACCTTCTCAGCTGAAAAGAGATAGGCTTTCTTATGAACGCCTTCGCAAGGCTTGTATTTAGTGCTGAACATGCCCGTAAATTCATTGTAGTAGATGAACGGCAAATCATAACACCAGGGCTTCAGAAGATGATCCGGAAGCCCGCCACCGCTTTCCAGGGCCGTCCCTCGACCGTCGGTAAACTCATCGACGATATTGTTTTCTCCGGTTATGACAAAATCGCGGTAGAATTTTTTGATGGCTGCTTCCATAGGAGTAAGCTGGGAATCCTCAGCCGAAAGGATTAGCTGAAGGAATTTCTTGTTTTGGGCATTCTTGACTTTCTTATCCCCTCTGCTGGGAGTAAAGACATCCGGAGCCTCGATGTTATAGAACTTGTCGATAGCGACCCTAAGAGCCGGTATAGACTTATCCTGCATGGTACACGGAACCCATTGAAAGATTTCGCATGGATTGAAATCTTCGAACGAGCTGAAGGCGAATTTTACTTCCCATTCGTTGTTGTCTCCGTAAACGTATTTGCCTTGTTCAACGGCTCCCAGCATATCGTCATAGATATTCTGGGCAAGGGAATATAGCTCGTCCTGGGGAAGCGGGGCGCCAATCATCTCCCTCCATTCTACAATCTGGGGATCTTCCGCTTCCTCGCCCTCTTCATCAATCTTCTGGGAAGGATGGTAGTGGTCACAATAGAGGTCAAAGACGCCCCACCAGAATTGATAGAGAAAGAAATCTACTGGAGATTGCACAACCTCATCAAGACCATAAACAATTTCCTTAACCTTTTCAACCTTTAAGAAAGGTTTATTACGATAAGGGTTCCTTGCCCTTAAAGCACGGTCTGCTCTTTTATAGGTTTGCTGGGAAATATCATCATCTGCTTCTGAACTTTCTTTAAAATCCTCTGAAGGTTCATTGAGGTCTATGATTTCAACTTTGCCAAAACTTTCCAAACCTTTTTGAATGCTATCGTCGTCATTTTGGTCTGTTTCACTTTTGAGGTTTTCATTTATTACATTTTTATCATCCCCTATTATTACTGTACTGCAAGGTTGCACATATTTTTGGCAAAAAACCTGCAAGGTTGCACATATTAAACCTGCAAGGTTGCACATATTTTCGACATCAAAAGTGAAACTATTTGGGGCTTCTCCAGTGAAAAATGCCGATTTTATGAACTCGAATGCCTCACCCTGCAAGGTTGCAGGTTCAAAGAGGGCACAAAATTCATCAAAATCCATGTAAAACCTGCAACCATGCAGATTTTTCGCCATCAGTTGCAAATTTTTCTGCAAGGTTGCATATATGCAAGGTTGCAGGTTTTTTGGGTTCGGTTGCTGAAATATCTGCAAGGATGCAGGTTTTTCAGCATCATTAGTCAAAATATCTGCATCCTTGCAGGTTTTTGATAACTCGATAGAGCTACCTGACATCCCCAGTAGTTCAGACCTGCATCCTTGCACAACTTCGACAGGAATATCTGCAAGGATGTAGGTTCCACGATTAGCAAAATCTTTCGCAAAGAGTTTCTTGGAGTTTGGGGACAATGTCTCGTAATATTGGACAAGGGCGACATACTCATCACAAAATACCGTAATGGCATTCTTGCGCTTTTTGATAAGACCGAGTCCTTCCAATCGTTCAAGGCAACCGGGGATTGTTCGGTATGCGTCTAACCCGGACACACGGGCAAGTTTACTGATAGGACCGATGATTGATTGGTCGTCCAATGATTTGCTGAGTTGGCTCCTCACCATATCAATAAGACATTGGAATAATAATCGGTCTGTAGCATTTGGCACCAATTGATTATTGGCATAGTAATGCAACCCGTAACTGGCAACTTGTGGTTTATCTATCTTCATAGCGAATTATTCATTGTGTTGTGAGAAGTCATGGTCCGATGCCTGTCGCACTTCGGGGTAAAGTTTTCATCATTCTGATGGGCGTCGCATACTTTCTTAAAGGGGCATCTACTGCACATCTCAGCCTGAAGCGTGGCTGCAACAATGCAGAGGCTAAATACGAGGGCGGCGATTGCTAAACCTCCCAGTGTAATAAGGAATACATTCATGGCTATTTTTCGTTGACGAGTTGTTTGAGGTTGGTGATGATTCTGGTACACTCTTGAGCTTTCTCGTAATCCTCTTCCTCGATAGCACATTCTCTTATGTCATCAACGAAAGGAATCATGCAAAGGACAATGTTGTGTAGCGCAGCGGCGGTATGATTCATAAACCCCTGCTCATTTGAAAATGCCGTATTAAGGGCCACGCAGATTTCTTTTAATGCTTGAATCGTGTTGGCTTCATTTTGACTACTTTGCTCAATCGACCCACTGGTCTCATTTATCGCTTCACATATAGCATTGAGAAGAGTCGTCGTGTTGTCCATGTGCTTTCTTATCTCTCCAATCTGCCAGAAGAGAATTAAAAGCAGCATGAGAAAAATGCTACTAATTATTACGTTTTCCATGTTTATTTACAAAGCTGGGGCAGTATTCGCCGCCAATTACGTAGTCTTGGGGGATAGTATTCCAGGGACCGTCGGGTTCAGCGATGTCCGCACGATACCAGATACAATGATACCGGTCGAAGCATCCCTTAGACAGGCACATTTCGGCATTATACTGATAGATTCTCCGATACTCCTCTCCAGTGATGAATTTGTATTGGTCCTGAAGTATCGAATGAAACTGGCTTGGTATCGTTCCACGCAAGATAAGGTCTCGACATGTATAGACGTGATTGGATGTAGCATCTATTAAGAAGCACATGTCTTTTGCTCTTACCTGACGTAAGTTAGAAACCTGAATAGGCTGAGTCAGCTTATAAAGCTTGCCGCTGATGATGACGGTATCGGGTTCCGGATTGCTCAGCCAGGATTGCCAATATGCACAGTCAAAGCATATTCTGTTCTCTCTCATTTTCGCAACAAGAGGAGAGCTAATCAAACGATAGGCTTCCAGGTCCTCTCGTTTACCGCAAAGTGAACATGTGATGAATGAGTGTGCCATGCCCTTTTGAGAAATAACCGTCCGATGTCGCACCGGAAATATGGATTATGAAAGGGCACAGCGAGGTGTGCTTCAATTTGAAATGCCTTTATTAGAGGCTTATGGAGGCAAAAATGCCCGCCACTTCTTCCTGTGTGATACCAATATAAGTTTTGGTAATCTGGATGGATGTGTGATTAAGAATTTTATTAAGGAGCATTAAGCTTTCGGCGCTGTGATTGTTGGTGTCATACACATAGCGTCCGAATGTTTTGCGAAAGGTGTGTGTCGAGAAGTTCTCAATTTTCAGGTTATATTTCCGCTTAAACTCCTTGAGCTTTCTATTGATGAACTGGATAGTGACCGGTTTTTCTCCTCGTGAAGATGCCATGATGTAGTCACTTTTATCAGGGCACCCAAGCGCTTTCCAAAGCTCATCAAAACTTTTTTGTACCGAAGGATTAAAGGGTACCTTACGAGCTTTCTTTGTTTTCCGTTCTATGACCGTGACAGCAGATACTCCGAGTACATCTTTCCAGCGGAACTGCAAAGTATCCGAGGCTCTACAGGCAGTACAGAATGAAAGGCGGGCGAACATTTCCCAGCGGTAGTTTCCATCTTCGTGAAGGCAATTGAGCAAACGCACAAACTCATCATAGGGGAGATGGTCACTTGTTGTTAGTTGATTTTTCTTTGCCATATTACTTCGTTGTTTCAGTTTTGTGCTGCAAAGATATACAAATGAATTGAAACCACAAAAGAATTAAGTTAAAATCTATCTTTTTATTTGTAATAAATTTTAAAATGAAGGACAAACCGCTGGCTATTTATAAATATAATGGCCAGCGGTTCAAGTATTTGTGTCAATTTATAGCATCTTAAATGACTTAACTGTAAATATCGGTATTCCAAGCGCCTTAGCTTTAGTCATTTTGCTGGATGTTGAAGCCAAATCTGCAACAATCAGGTGTGTTGTCTTCTTAGATACGCCGTTCACAATTTCGCCACCTTGGGTGATAATTGCCTGCTCCAGTTCTTTGTCTCGGATGCCGGTAAAGCAGACTTTCATTCCGGCATATTTGTCGCCCACAGGCTTGACCGGCTCCTCCATCGGGAGAAACTTCAGTTTGTTGGTGGCGACAAAGTTGTAGAATGGAGTGAGCCCTTTGAGGAATGACTGGATGGTCTTTTTAAGTTTGAAGAATTGCGGTGTCTTGTCGAAGCCCTCCTCGGTGTGAACGAACCCATTGACAATGGCAAGCCTGTCGCTTTTGGACAGATCTAAAAGTATGCTTTTAGCTTTGACTTGGCCTATGCCCTGAAAGCAGTCGCTGGCATGCATGAGCTTGGAAATTTCTACCCCTTCGCGGATGCGTTTGTTTGCGTCGAGGATGGCGTTGGCAATCGATTCGCCGAAACCATCGATGAGCATAAGCTCTTCAAACGTAATGTCAAGAATACGCCGCAGCGTATTGTAACCGGCTCTAAACATCTTGGCTATGGTTTCTCCCCCCATCTGTTCTGCATCCAGCGTGTTATAGAAGTGGATAATTTTGGCAAGACGGATGCCGGGACAATCCGGATTGGTACAGATGAGTTCGGCTGAGGATTCATTCCAGGTAGTCGGTTGCCCGCAATCCGGGCAATACAGCAAGTCATCACGTTGTTGCATCATCACCTCGACCGGCGCTTCTTCAATAACGTTAAGAATTTTAGGAATGACACCGCCTGAGCGCGTTACAATAAGTCTTGCTCCGGTACCGATGCCGTTGTCAAAAATATATCGCGCATTATAACCCGTGGGATTTTCCATCAGGCAATCACCTGTGTCAACAGTCTCAATATTGACAACCGGTTTGAGGGCACCGGCTTTGCTGATATTCCAGTCTACGCCTTTGACGGTTGTTTCAAAAGATTCGGTAAAGTTAGGATGCTTATAGGCTATTGCATAGAGCGGATTACCGGTTGTTTGTTGGCGACCGATGACTTTCCAGAGGGCCAAGTCGTTAATGTAGATGACAAGGCCGTCAATGTAAAATTCATGCTGCCAAGCATTGAACAGGCCGGTGAGCATTTCTTCGGTCAGCTCTTGGACGGTCGTAGTGCAGAATGGATATTTCATCCCGTTGGGGGTGTTCATCATCTGAGCATACTCGATACTCATATCTTCCAGAAGGTCAGCGAATGTGTGCCAGTTGCTGAGTGAATACTCATCCACGCCATAGCGAATAAAGCTGGCGTAGCGAATATCATCCGGTGCTTCGTCTCGGTTGATAAATCCGGCCACAGTATTTCTGGGCGATCGATAGGGCTCTCCAGTGGTATCGGAGTTGCGTCCGGCCATTGACGACATCCAGTTGTGACGAGAGAAGACCAATTCTCCGAATGTGTATTCGGCTGGAAACATATCACTGCTGCTGTCGAACTCGCCTTTGATAAAGTGCGATGAACAATCCTGGCCTTCGTTTTCGGCGCCGCCACGTGAGTAGGTTTTGTTACGTTTCTCATCATGCAACCATGACACGCCATCATATTTTGGCATGACGACTAACTTGGCGGTTGGGGGGAGTGCGAGGCTGGAGGTCCATTGCTTCAGGTCCGATAAGCTCTTGACTTTGTTGAGCGACTTCATCGGAATGGGAAGTTTTACTTTTCGGCCCTTACTGATTGCTACTGGCTCGATGTGTTGGAACCATTCGTTATCAGGGTCGAGTTCTTTTAGTTCAGCCACTTCTTGGTCGTATTCAGTATCTGACACCATCGGTTTGCCAGCTCTGTATGCTTGATTGTGTTCTTGAATTGTACTTAGCAGTTGTTTAATTTTTGCTGTGCTCATATTAATCAAAAAGTGGGCGCACCGTAGAGCGATGCGCCCGATTAGAGTGAATGGTATATTAGTGAGTGCCGGTCGATCCGAAACCGCCAGTCCCACGAGCTGTCTCGTTGAGCTGATCTACCACCTCGAACTCGACTTCTTCGTGTTTGATGATGACCATCTGAGCGATGCGAGTGCCCTGAGCGACCATAAATGGTTTGGGTTCATCGCTTTTGACGATAACGCCAATACCGTCACGATAGTCAGAATCGACGGTACCGTGTTTCACATCGGCGTTGAAACGCTCAGCGTATTCGAGGTAACCTTGTTCTCCATTAGTGAGAGCGTGACCCTCAAAGCCTTTGCGAGAAAATCCTGAGCGGGGACGGATATGGGCGTGAGTGCCGCGTTCAAGAGCGATGGCCACACCCGTAGGTATAAGGTTACGTCCAGGATAAATGATTGTATTTTCTGAAGCATAGAGGTCATAACCGGCAGCTTCATCGCTTCCCTTGGTGGGAACTTTGGCTCCGGATGAAAGAAGTTTGATTTTCATTTTTATTAGGTTTTGAATCTTGTTTATATTTCATGCCTTTTCGGGTCATGCTGGTTGTGGGATAATATTTACGCTCAACGCCGCACATTTCATCGTATTCTTCCAATCTGAGGGTTCCATAATCACTGTCCTCTATTTCAAAATCTTTTGAAAGGAAACGAAAATAGAGTCCACAGCTGGATATGCAGGGACCTACACAAGCCTGATGAATCGCAGAGTTCGACGTTTTGAACGCTGAGGCTACAGCCGTCATGGAGTGAAAGTAGCCAACAAGTCTTTTAAAAGGATTGAAAACCAATACCGGACTACTGGTTTTGTTAGTTAGTGTTTTTTTCATAGTCACTTATCGCTGTTAAGACTTCTCTTGACAACCGGCTTCGTGCCGCCGACAAGAGGTATGTGTCAGAAACCGCTACCCCATGCGCAAATAGTTCAAATACTCTATCGCACATATATGCCAGGAAGTCTGGATTGATAAATGATATGAAAAGGAACACGAAAGTTCCGTCAATTAGATAATGCCCTTCTTCATTTATGAGACACACCTGTTTGTCATCTATTTCATAGGTGTCACACAGGGCCTTAATTTGATAGCGATATTGTGTAAAGAATGGCTGGATGGGTTTAGGCTCTGTCATCTTCGACAGATAGTATGTTGCGTCAAAGAACGAGCGTCCGGTCTCGTCCTGACCAAAGAGCAGATTGGGAAATTCAGGAAAGGACTGCTCTTCGCATTTAAGCTTTATTTCGCCTTTCCCTGCCTGCCCTAACATCAGTTAAGCTCATAAGCTTTAACTTTCCCATTATGTACGTCAAGAGGCCAATAGATTGCTTCGGTCTTGTCAAATTTGGCGTCGCGGATTACAAAATCTGCGACTGTTTGTTTGAGGTAGCGCTGAATACGACTTGTTGCGTCAGCGTTTGATAGAGCTGGAACATAATAGCTCTCTGTGGTTTTCTTTTCTTTGGCTGTCTTTTCATCGACGGTGAAGAAGTCCACCTTAACGGCATAAAGGCCGACGCCGGATGATTCGTCTTCAGAAAAGCAATTGCAGACAAAATGCTTGATGGTTTCTTCCTGGGTCAAAACATCATTGTACTGGATGTCCTCAATTTTGGTTTTGATGATTTCGTAGTTAACGCTTCCAAACTGAGTGCGGTTAAGCGAGGCGACAATCTCATGAACTAATGCTTCAGCTTCTGTATAGCTGGTAGCCATAATCAGTTCTTCAATCTTTTTTTTGCCAAGCGCACCGTTGGGAAGCTCTACTATACATTCCGTTTTGACACGGAAGTAATTTAATTCTTTTTCTTCCATAGTTATGTGGTTAGTTGGTTAATTCATCGCAAAGATAAGGATAATTTTTAAAATAACAATATCAAAAACTATCCTTTTACATCATAATTTTTATTTTATACCTGAATTTCAACAATATAATTTTTACGCACATAAACAAATTTGTTTAGTCGAATACTCATTTAGGACCATAAAAATTATCATCGCAACACCAACACTGGCCATAACTACTATTCTTGGTAAAGTAAAAATGGTTACAAATGGCCCACGCAGAACTTTCAGATAGAGAGCTTGTCACCCAGCAGCTGGAAAGCACTTTTATGACAAGCAAAAAGAGCGTTCAGGAATACGTGCGCGAGATTGAGCGCCGCTGTCGCTTCCAGAGCGCATATCGACACCTCCAAAACGGTACGGTGCTGGATGACCGTAGCCGTTTAATAGATATTTACGAAGCTTGTGTTCAGCAGGATGCCCATCTGAGGGGCGTTCTTGAAACTTTGTTTTCTCAGATTGTTGGCGAACGATTTATGATGGCCAAGCAAAACGAGAAGGGCAAATATTCTAAAGACATTGCAGCTACCAAGAAAATTCAGAATACCGAGTTTTTGAAAATTATACATGGTATTGCTGAATCCAAACTGTATGGATATACCGGCTTGGAGTTTTTTGTTGACCCAAACAAAGAGCACGGCGGTCTCAAAGTCAATTATGTTGAGCGTCGCAATATTTTGGCGGACCAACGTAAAATTGTCCTACGTCAGGGAATATGGATGCCTCAATGGAGTTTTGACGACCCCAAATATGCCGACCACTATGTCCTTATTAATAGTGGTGGCTTAGGTCTCTTCTCCGCTGTTGCACCGCTGATTTTGGCGAAAAAATTCACTTTCGCCAATTACGTCAATTTCTCTCATACTTATGGTCAGCCTATCATCCATGGCAAAACCGAGTCTGAGAATACCATCGACCGCAAGCGAATGGCGAATGACATTGCCAGCGCTGCGCAAAATAAAGTCATCGTTACCGGTCTTAATGATGAGGTAGACATCAAGACTTTTACAATGAGTAATTCAGAGCATGTGTTCACCGGTCTGATTGCCATTGTAGATAAAGATGTGTCTAACCTGATATTGGGTTCTGAATCTATGGCCGGAGCTACCCAGTCGTATGTCGGTGCTACACGTGCGCACGAAAACATCTTCCGTGACCGTATTGAGGTTTATCGTGACTATATCGAGCTGGTGATGAACGAAACCGTCATACCTCGTCTTGTGAAATTAGGATATTTGCCTGAAGGTCTTGAGTTCAAATACGCTAAACGTATTGAGATGTCAGATGAAGACCGTATACGTTTATTCCAGAATTTGACTACAACCTGGGAAATGGACCCTGAGACGATTGAGCAGGAGTTCGGTGTGAAAGTTAAGCGTCAGCTCAATATTACTCCAGAAGGAGCTGGTGGTGTAGGCCCCACTGGTGGGGGTGGTAGCGGAAGTGGCTATAGTCATACAGCAACCCGTCACTTAACTGATGAAGAATATTATAGGAGATACGGGCATCCCCGTGAAACCAAAAATTTTCTTCTGGAGAGGGAGTGAAGGGTTCAGCTTCCCTCTCCGATATAATGGCAAAAAGAGAGCCCGATAGCAGTGAGGACCGACATAAAGAGGAGGTAGCAGTATTGCTGGCTCTATTTCATGATTTTGTCCTTAGCGTAGCCGGACACGAAAACGAATGGGAAACATTGGAAGATCTGATGGCGGCTCGTGCCGACATTGCCATCCAAAGGGCTTTTGATGGTTTTGGCATCTCTTACGATGATGCCATTGAACTAATTCGCAATGCTGATAGCCTTGATAATGAACAGTTGGCCCAACGTAACATTGTGCTTGCTGCCGTCGATAATTTAGTTGATTTTTCGGTTGTCGAAGAATATCAGATGGCTGATGACATGGCTGAACTGGAGCAGACGCTGTCTGAAGAAGAGGCTGAGGAAATGGATGACGAAGACTGGCTGAATTTTTATATGCCTGTATTTTCCAAATTCAATGACCGATATATGCGGACCGAAAATCAAGATACAGAATATGCGATGATTGTAGCCGCTTATCTTTCAGCTCTTAAAAACGAGACTGTGCTGATGTATATGACTATGGGTGATGAACGAGTCCGTCCATGGCATCTTCAGTATGAAGGATTCACTGCTCCCAAATCAGGTTTCCCCGCATGGCTTATCCCGCCGATTGAACATCAATGCCGATGCTTTTTGGTTGAAGATACCGCTTCAGGTATAGAATCAGTTATGGCATCTGCTTCAGTTCCGGAGATGCCGGACTGGTTTAACCGTACATTCAAGGAAAGCGTGGCTCTCGGTGGCCGTATCTTTTCCGATGAACATCCATATTTCCAAGTTGACGAGCGCCATGTCGGGCGTCTCAATGCCATAGCTCAGCGTATCAAAGATAAATATTTGAAAGATGGCGAGAGTAAATAAAGGTATCCCATTAACTCCGCAACAATTTGTAGCACAATGGATGCCTTTGCCGCATCAGTTTGATTTAAATATCTGGAATTTTGAAGTGTCTGTCGGCCAGTCAGCCGTAGAGATATTCCAAAAATCCTTTGATATGAAACGTTTTAATTCTAACGGCAGTCTGGTGTGGCGGCATCGTCCCAAGAGAAATAAAGGAGGATTTACGGTTGGCGGTCTGGTGGAATCACGTTCATTGCGCAATTCAATTGTCTATAAAGTCGAATCGTACAACCGTTCCAGAGGCAAAGTTCATGTTTACACCGACCCTTCGGCTTTCAATGGCACATATCACCACAAAGGGTTTTGCTTTGCCGCAGTGCACAATTCAGATGACCCGTCCGTGCGAACTGGGCGTGTGGCCAATATGCCCCAGCGACAGTTCATGCCTACGGAAAAACGCGACTCAACGGTGATGAATGACAAGTTGCGTGAATTACAACTCATGATTTTCAGGACTTTCCCAGGTATAAGACGATGATTGTTGATAAACATAGTAAACCCGATATTCCGGTTGAACCGGTAGATACACCCCCGCAGTCGCCGGAAGAAACCGATGGCATTCAAGAGGCAGTGGAAACCAATGCAATGATTGGTGCATACAAAGCAGTGCGCAAAATCTTGGAATCCATAAAAAAAGACCCGAATGACCCTAAAAGCCCGCCTTTATTTAAAACCATAAAGCTTGATAACGGCCAGCTTAGTCGAATTAAAAACAATAGTCACAATCTGGAGTATGGCATAGCTTTCCCGGCTGTTTTTATTCACTTCATTGATGTCTATTACAACGTAGGCACATCTATGATAGCAGAGGGCAAGGGCACCATGCGCATCCATTATGTGCTGAATCGACTGAACAACAGCGATGATGAAGTGGAGTGTGAAGGACTGGAAGTCTATAAACGCATCGTCGCTGCGATTGAGGCTCAGAAAGCTGATTTCCCGGCTTTAGTCTCTCGTTTCCAGCTGGCGTATTGGGACCAGCCACTCACTTTTGATGATGCGTTACAACCTTATTGGATTGATTATCAGATTTGGTTTCAAGACTATACTGCATACGCATTCAAGAATTACAAAGACGTATATGTTACAGTGCCGCCGTTTACTCAGCCGAGTGACCAGAATGAGATTGCCAATCCTGACAATATGCCAAACCATGAATCGCCCAAATTTGAGGATGTTGCAGGGTTCGAGGACAAAATAAGCTGATTTTAACCCATCCATAATCGATTCACCTATTCTTGGGAAAAGAGGAATCAATTATGGATATAGCTAATTTGAAATATGTAGTTGGTCAGGCAGAAGCCGACAAACCTGCTATTATTCGGTTTTTCACATCCGTAGACAGCTATAGCGTTCAATGCTTCAACGATGAATTTTTGTGGCTCCAGAACTGTGTGAAGCCTTCCAAGATAATCGTGATGATTAATTCTGAAGGCGGTTCTGTGCTCCACGGAATGAGCATGTTCTCAGTCATCCGCTCGTGCCCGATAGAAGTGGACTGCGTAGTAGAAGGTCTTGCCGCATCAATGGCAAGCATCATTTGGGCTGCTGGAGACAATCTATTCATGCACGATTACTCTCTGCTTATGATTCATAATCCTTTTAACGCGAAGTTAATGGATGAAGATCCATCAGTTAAGCAGACCGTTGAAGCTTTCCGCTCCCAGCTGGAAACAATCTATACAAAACGATTTGGTCTCTCGAAAGACAAGGTCGAAGCGATAATGAATGGTGAAGGTGATGCTGATGGCACATTCTTCAGTGCGAAGGATGCTGTTAAAGCCGGTTTTTTACCTGCGGAGAATGTAATTAAAACTTCTAAGAAGGTAAGGGACAAAGTGAAGAATGAAATGGCAGGTGTCGATGATATGACTTCTATTTGTGACATTATGACGGCTGTATCGGCGGAAGTTGATGAAAATAAACTTATTGAGAACATTGATGCTATTCGTAACCGAAAGGAAATTTCACAAATCCAAGACAAATATACAATGGAACAGAACGAAACTATCAATTTCGACGCCATTTCAGCTGAACTTGGACTCGCGAAGGACACTCAGGCCGCAGCGATTAAAGCTCGTATCGCTGAGTTAATCAACGCAGAGAATACTCTCAAAACCGTTCAGGGAGAGCTCACTGCCACTAAGATTAAACTCGAAGGTAAAGAAGCTGAACTCGTGAACGTCAACAATGAACTGACCGAGACTAAGGCATCGCTCCAGGCGTACAAAGACGCTGAGCAGAAAGCTCGCGAAGCCGAGATTGCATCCGTTATCGAGGACGCTATCCAGGCAGGCAAAATTGAGGCTGCTGCAAAAGAAGCTTGGGTCAAAATGGCTGAGGCCGATTTCGAGACCGTTAAAGCTACTCTTGCATCCATCCAGGCCCGTGAGATAATCACGGAAGAAATCGCCAAAGATGCGGCTAACGTGGACAAAATCGAAGAGACCCTGACTGATGTCGAGGCTCAGATGAAGGCCAAAGTTAAGGAACATCTTGGTGAAGTAAAATTTGAAAAATTTTAATTCCCCGAACCAATAACAATGGCTACTATCAATTTTGCCGGTAACACTTATGCGGGCGAGGTCCTTGAGGATCTTCTTGTCTACACCGCTAAGGGCAACGAGACCTATGAGGCCGGTCTTGTGCATGTGAAGCCCGGTATTCAGAAACGTTATGTTCTGCCTCACATTCAGCTCGGTGCAATCATCCAGGACAACAAGCCCACTCCGACTTCGACCGAGGGCGCTGCCAATGATACTACCGGCTTCAACCAGTATAAGCTTTCGGAGCGCTATCTGGATCCCCAGGACTTTATGGTTTATCTGGAGTTCAATCCTCGCGACTTTGAGGAGTATTGGCGTTTTGCTCAGCCTGAAGGTCCCCTCGTATTCCGCGAGCTCGACCCCGCTGTTCAGAAGACCATGCTTCGTCTGCTTCTCGACCGCAAGGACCAGTACATCAACGACTGCATCTGGTGTGGTAAGAAGGGTGGCGAAGACGGTACCATCACTACGCCTTCCGGCGCTACCAAGCTCGGCGGTGCTTCCGCAGCTGGTCCCATGAAATACTTCGACGGCGCTCTTGCCCGTATCCTCGCCAACCTCAAGGCTCAGACCGTTGTCGCAGGTGGTTCATCCGTAACCGAAGCTGACAAGAACGAGGTTGCATCCGGCGAGGTTGTTCTCGCAGGCTCGACTGCCTTCACCACTGGTAAGGATGTTGAAGACGCCCTCTACGCCATCTGGAAGAAGACGCCTTCTCACATCCGTAAGTCCAAGAAACTCAAATTCGTCATGGGCTGGGAAGTATGGGATCTCTACGACCAGTACCTTACTACTCAGAAGGACTACAAGTATGTTGAGAACCCCGACGTGAACAAGCGCACTTTTAAGGGCAAGCAGATCGTTGTCATCGACGGTGTACCCGAATCCACCATCTTTTTAGGCAAGTTCTCGGCTGATCAGGACTCCTGCCTCTGGATGGCCATTGACTACAGCACCGACGAAGAGTCCGTTAAGGTTGAGCGCCTTCAGGCCAACTCGGAGATGTACTTCTTCCAGATGCGCCTCAAGATGGACGTCAACCTGGTTCGCCCCAGCGAGATCGTCGTTTGGACTCCCTACACCAATGCTTAGGGTGATGGCGACTAATCACTGAACGCAATAGTATCATCGATATGAGGAGTGGAGACACCGAAACTCCACTCCTCTTTTCACTTTTAATTCAGTAATCTTATGGTCAAGAAGAAAGCAAAAGAAGCTCCTGAAAATGTAGCTTCTGAAAATGTAGCTCCTGAAATAGAACCGGCAGAAGCCCCTGTAGCAGAGGCTCCGGTAGAAGTAATTCCCGCAGCAGAGCCGGACGAGGCTCCGGCTCCAGTAAATGAAATCCCCAATGTGCCCGCTGCTGACCTCAGCATTCTGCCTGTTCAGGCGGTTGATTATCTCAAACGTCACCCTGAAGTAGACGCGCTCTACATCGACAAATTTGGAGGCATGTTCCCCAAGGACACTCTCAAGGTGTTTGTCAAGGATGCCATCCTGTATAATAATCCGTATTTCAAACTGTAAATCTTCATACAATGGCATTAGGAAATGTATTTATGCGAGACACGGACGGTCACTTTCCCGTGATGCAGTCCAACACCATTGAAACGGTGTGCGGTCTCATTTTCGACATCTCTGGACAGACCAACTTCTGGACTACTGGTGGAGGTGCCACAATTGCCGATACCTGGAAGGACAAGGTTATTGAGCTCAATAGCCTGAATGATGCAATTGAGGCTGGCCTTACTGAATACACTGGCAAGGTGGATTCGGAAACGAGCCAGAGCAAGGACGTCCTGGCTGGCATCCCCTACTATCACATTCGTCAGTTCTTCGGTATGGCCGGTGGTAGTGGCCGTCTGTTCGTAATGTTTGCTGACTGCTCGAAAGATTGGAATGCAATCATCGAAATGCAGCGAGCTGCCGGTGGTGCAATCTTCCAGATTGGCGTTTGGACAGAGCAGCAGCTTTGGTCTAAACCCGATGAATCGGCCGCCACTTATTCCGTCGGACTGATTGCAGACATCAATCGTGCTGCCACAGAGCTTGCTGACGAGTATTTCTCACCGGTTTCCATTCTGCTGAGTGCGAATACCTCGAAGGTAAAAGTCGGTAGCACCACCAACAATCAGATTGCTATCAGCCAGATTCCTTCGTGCGTAGTTGACGCCCGTTATGTGACTGTGCTTCTGTCGCAGTCTATGGACGTGAATGTTCGTAAGATGCAGGCTTCTCTTGCCTCGACTACTCCTGTAGGTCTTGTAGGTCTTGCACTGGGTACTCTTGTACGAGCCAACGTCGGCACCTCTATCGGTTGGGTGCGCGAATTTGACCTTGTCAATTATTTACCCGCCATTGAGATGGGTTTTGGTGACTCTACCGTATCCGACGGACTGCTTACCAATAGCCTTAGTTATTCGGCTTTAACCAAGGCTCAGCTCAATGCTCTGGCAGATGCCGGTTATGTGTTTGCCCGCACATTCGAGGGCCTGGAAGGCCACGCTTATTTCTCGAACGACCATACGTGTTCCGATGGCGATTTCAGTACGATTTCGCGCAACCGTGCCATCAATAAGTCGCGTCGTCTTATCCGTATCGCACTTCTGCCTTACGTGAACTCGCCTATCAAAGTTGACCCCTCCAGCGGTAGTCTTTCCGCAGCACAGGTAACGGTTTTTGAGAACCTTATCAGAGACGTGCTCACTGCAATGGAAACCGCTGAGGAGATTAGCGCAACTGCTTTCGTAACAGTCTCCGCTGACCAGAATATTCTTGTTACCAAAAAGCTGGTGCTCTCGTATGGCATCGTTCCCATGGGCTGCGCTGAGTCCATTGAGGTTACTGAGGGTCTGTACGTTAGCCAGCAGGCATAAACTAATATACGACAATGATTATTAACAACGTCGCCTATTCGTGGGCAATGGTTCAGCTGACGTCTGTTGGTCTTACCGGTTCAGCTAACTCCAATCCTATTATCCTTCAGGGCGTGACCGCAATCAAGTGGAACCGCAAGAAGAAAGTAGAAGTCAACTATGGCCTTGGTGGCGAGCCTGCCAACCGTGGTTTCGGTAACACCGAGTATCAGGCTCAGATTACCATGGACTACAACACCCAGGTTCAGCTTCGTGCCCTCAAGGGCTCACTGATGGCGCTGGGCGAGTTCGACCTTGTAATCTCCTTCGCTAACGAGTTCAATTCTCAGGACTTCTCGACCGAGACTGTAACCCTGAAAGGCTGTCTCTTCAACGAGGACGGCATGGAGGTATCTCAGGACGATACCAACATCACCAAGGAATTTGAGCTCAACCCCTTCAAAATTGAAATCAGCGGACAGTAACTTCTTCCATAGGTTATCAATAGAGTGAATGGATGCGGCACCGGCAATAGTCGATGCCGCATTTTATTTTTTCAGTTTTTTCACCTCTATGATAAATACAAGTTCTATTCTCTGATGAAACCACTTAAAATATCATTTTAAATTATGGAAGATAAAGAAATTCTTGACACCGTAGAAAACGACGTAATCGATTCTAAGGTTATCGCAGCTATCGAAAAGAAGGCCGCAGAACTCAAAGCTAACAACCCTAAGGCAAAGAAAGTGATTCCTCTGCTGGTAGAAGGTGACGTTGATGACGAGAAAGAGTATTACGTAGGTTACTTCACTCAGCCTTCGTTTATGGACTTCTCCAAGTATCTCACTCTTTCGCAGAAGGACCAGGCGTCGGCTATGCGCCAGCTTGCTAAGGACTGCTTTATTGAAGGCGACCGCGAGCTTCTGGACGACGACTCGCTATTTCTTTTCGGCCTGATGGGACAGCTTCAGCACCTCATTAAGATGCGTGGTGGCCGAGTCATAAATTTATCCAAGCCTGGGAAGTAAAAGAGGACGATTACTTTCGTCAGAAGTTAATCTACCTACGACATTACTTTCCGGGTGTTAATATTGACGATCTTGACGATGAGACATTCGCAATTCTCGTTAACGATGCTGAATGGATGCACTCTCAGATGGTCATAACCCGATACGCAAATGCTTTAGGTCTATAATTACACTCGTTGAGACCCCGCTGTTTCCTCCTTGCAGCGGGGTCCTTCTTTACCCGTGGTTTCTTCGCTATCTCTATTCTATGTAAAGGACTTTCTACAATTATGGCTGGACAAACATACCAAGTTAATTATATAGTCAACGTTGACGCAGTCTCTGCTCAGAATGCGATTAATTCGTTTAAAAGAGCGGTTGCATCGATGGACAAAGCCACAAAGCCTCTGATAGACTTACAGAACAAAGTCCGTGGTCTTGTGGAGACTATGAGTGCGCTTAACCGAGGAAAATATTCGGTTAATATCAACACGAAGCCTGCTACACAAAAGATAGGCAAGCTGATTCGCGCCTTACAGATGGCAAAGTCTGAGGTACAACAGCTAAATGCCATGGGAGTTACTTTAGGTGCGACTAAAGGACGTGCTGCGACTAAGGCGATTCCTGCTCCTATTGGAGGGTCGAGGGCATCCCAGCCCCGCGTTTCGCCTGCCCGCACCACTCCTGCGACTTCTACTTCTGCTCGTGCTTATACTCCTATGGCATATACTCGTCCAGGTAATTTAAGCTATAAGCTCTTCGGCCCTACGCCTCTGCCGAACAATGGCGGTATGGCTATTGATATGCTGAAAGGCATGGGCATCGCTTACGGTATTGCCGGTATGGGAACAATGGTTTCCAACATTGTTAATCAGGCCGCTGAATACGACAACCTGATGAAGACGGTTGAGAATATCCTGAAATCGCACGACACGGGGGCCAATTTCTCAGGCCGATTCTCTTCGATGTCAACTACCGTCCGTAACGTTGGTATGGAAACTAAGTTCAAGGTGACTGAGGTTGCAGATGCCGCTAAGTTCTTGGCGATGGCCGGTCTGAATGTAGAAGCGATTTCTCAGGCCATTCGACCGATTGCTGACATTGCGCTTGTAGGTGATACTGAACTGGGCCAGACCGCCGACTTGGTTACTAATATTATGACTGCATATAACATTGCGCCGGGCAAGATGCGCAATGCAGCTGATATTATGACCAATACTTTCACCATGTCTAACACCACGTTGACGGAGATTGCAGAAGCCTATAAGTATGCTGCATCTCTGTTATCGGCTGGTGATGTGCCTTTTGAAGAGGCGACCGCCGCAATCGGTGTACTTGGCGACGCAGGTATCAAAGGTTCTCAGGCAGGCACCACGCTCCGTACCATTATGGCTAACGTGGTCAATCCTACCAAGAAACAGCAAAAGGCTTGGGCTGAAATTGGCGTAAACCGTTTTAATTCGGACGGTTCCCGAAAGAGTCTTCTTGAGATATTCAAGGAACTTAATCAAGCTAATTTAGATGTAAGCACATACTATAGGCTTTTTCATAAGACAGCGGCATCTGGAGCGGTTGCTCTCGCTTCTCATGCAGGTAAGTGGGAAGATGTATATCTTGAAAACTTTTTAGCCGGAGGTCTTTCGGCGAACTTGGCAGACGCAAAAAAGAACACACTTCAGGGTTTATGGGCACAGCTCGTGTCTGTCTTCACTGATAAGGGTGTAACCGCCTTTAACAGTGTGCAAGGCCAAATTCGAGATATGATGACTACGGCAATCAACTGGCTGAAGAGCGACCAAGCTTCAAAGGCATTTAAGGAGATTTCCAAAAATTTGATGGAGTTTGTTCATACTATCATTGATGCAACCAAATGGTTTGCTAAATTATATGGATGGGCTTGGCCATTTATTAAAGTGTGGGCCAAATTCCAGCTTATGATTTGGCCCGTAGTTAAAGCTGTTACTGCTTTGCGTAGCGTCTTCCTGGCAATTATGGGAATACGTAAGCTTGGTTTGTTTATCAGTGGTTTGATTACCTCTTTTAGAAGCCTCGGAACTGCTGCAACGTTTGCATCAAGAGGAGTGGCCAGCGTAACTGGAACTGGTGTAGCTGCTACTGCTGGCTCTGCTGCCACATCTATGACGGTAAAGTCAGCTTTAGGAGGATTGTTTATGCTTTCTCCGCAACAGGCAACTTGGGCTAAAAATGGCTTTAGCATTATGGGGCGCCGTGTTATGCGTCCGCTTGACTTGACTCCAAGATATGATAGAGGCTCCTATGATATTGTCGGCAGACACCAATACAATCGACAGGAACTTGCTCGTGTTCAGCGAGAGCGCAAAATATACAACCGAAGAGCATTTGCGCAGCAGGCGGTTAATGTAGCCGGTGGCGCGGCTGGCGCTTTGGCTTTAGGCTATGGTATGCACAAAATTGCTGATGCAGATAATGGTTATGATACATGGTCTGGCGTAATGTACGGCATCGCCGGTACTGCCGCTATGGTTGGCGGTCCTTATGGCTGGGGTATTGCCGCTGGTGCCGCAATTGTTGGCGGCATTATGCAGGCAATCGGATCTGCCACTCAGTCTAACAAGATTTACGGTGAGCTTCAGGAGTTTGCGAAAAAGAATGCGATTAATAGTGGCGTCATAGCAGGCTCTGAGAGCCGAACCATGCAATATCTGGAAGCTCAATATACTAAATATAATGACATTAATGGCCTTATAGAAAAGCGTATTGAGCTGACTGCTAAACTTCTTGGATTGCAGAGTGGCGATAATCCCATGGATGCTTCTACTGGTGTATTTCAGGGTCTTATGGAAAAGCATGAAGACTTGTGGGAGAGCGACAATCTAAAAGCATTCAATGAGATTTATCGCGATAAGTTCAACTCCAATAAGCATCTTATTTTCTATAAAGGAGCTTATTATTTAACCACAGCCGATTCTCTGACAGGCGGTTATGTCAATGAAGGAGGAAAGAGCTATTATAAAGTGCAGGGAGTCAATGGAGAAGAGGCTCTAAGAGCTGGTACTTCTGCTACCAATAGCATGAAAGCAGCGTTCGCAAGTATGGCGGCTACTGCTGAGCTTATGTCTCCTGGCGGCTATTATGAAAAGTTAGTTGAAGGTTTGCGTTTAAATATCGCAAAGCTGGGTAGGAAAGGTGCTAGTGCACTAGAAGCTGATAGCTATTTTGATCAAATTGCCAAAGCTAATAATCCTGCTTTTCTCTCTAATTTAATTGGACTTAGCGATATTAAAGATACCGATTGGGATTTGAGCCGCATGCTGCTTGATAAAGAATCCCGTACTATTATGTGGGCAAGTCTTCAGGCATTAATTACGCCTATGCAAAATGCTTTTCATAAATTCAGAAATGAAGTTGAGTCCGGTAATTTATCATCTAGCACATTAAGAGACTATCTGAGATACGTAATTGGCGGTCAGGCGGGCTTAGCTGTGAAAGATTATAACCCGTCAAATATTGCCGATTGGTACGCCAATCATGGTTACGAGAATGGTGTTTTCACTGGTTATACCACGACTGATGAAAATGGAATTGTTCATGTCTATACTGCTGAAGAAGCTGCTAAAATGGCAGCTTCCAATATGCAGACTATAATTGATGCTGTTAAGCAGTCTGGTGCAGCGTCTCAACCGGCAGCTATTGAATTGATGAACTTCTGCAATGTTTTATTGACTCAAGCCCAATCATTTAGTAGTGCAAGTGAGGAATTAATAGATGTTTCTAAAAATCAAGAAATAACTTTAAATGGACAGCTTTACAGATGGAACGAATTATTAAACATGTACGAAGCCATCGGTGAGAATGGTGAATTAGAGTACATTAAAACACGAATTACAGGGTTAAGTAATTCCATTAGCAGCTTAGGCAATAGCTTGGGTTATGATTGGAACACTGGATTTAATGGTTTGTATGATTCCATCTTGAGTGTTCATGATTTTTTAAATATGTATTGGAGTGTTAAATCTGGCACTCCATATTTGCCGCGATGGAATTATTCTGAAGATGAATTAGGCACAAGTAGTCGCTATGGTTTGCTTGGTGCAGGGGGCCAATCTAATAGCCTATTAGGCAACGGATGGCGCACTGTTGCTCGGTCGGGTAGGACAAGTTTATACGACGACAATTGGAATTTGTCAAATTTGGGATACAAGACGTATGGGCGCTATACACCCAATCGTCTATCACTAGAGCGAGCCAGTGCTGTAATTGCTAATGGCGGTGGTACTGCTGTTGGCTGGGGGCAAAAGGTAAGTTCTACTGATACCAACGACAATTCTCCTGAGACCGAAAAACCCAATCAGAATCATGGTCTCAATTCCTCCGATTACAAGTCTCACTATAAGGAACGCGCCATCCCCAAACAGATAAATATTAACATTCAGAACCTTATGAATGTCGATTCAATTGATATGACCAGCCCCGAAAAAGCTGCGGTAATTGATAGAGTGAAACGAGAAATAGCCTATGCCCTCGTAGAAGCCGCTTCAGACGGCACAATGATGTTGAATGGTTTAACGAATTAATATGAGCTATTTTAAAGATATTTGGTCAAATCTGGTGTTTAATGCCGGTAATGCTGCTTCCCAGTATGTAAGTAGCATCAATTGGCGTTATTCCAACCGCGACAGTGACATAAAATATGTATCTCAGTCGGCATATAAAAGCGTTGCTGTTCATGTAGCTAAACAGCTGGCAATGTCCACCCTGGAGGGAGAGCTCAATAGTTTGCTTCCCAAATACGAGAAATATGCCCGCAATAAAATGCTTGAGGCGGTTCGTTCCCAGCAGCATGAAAATCGTCAGATATTGATTGCAAACGGCAATAAATCGACGGAAGGCTTTGGACGAGTTGATATTAAGCTTGTATCGGGTTCTGGCATTTGGCAACCTCAAGATGGTGAAGCGATTGAGAGTACGTCATATCATACATTGATCGCCAAGACCAAATACGGCACTCCTGTGCCGGAGTCTTTGATTTTATCTTACGACTTGCCAGCAACAGAACCTCCCATTGAAATTAAGGATACATATATTCATGGCAGGGAATCTACAAGATACTCCTTGAAAAAAAAGAGCGCTCTCGAAAAGATATGGAATCCCGGTAACGAGATAGAAGTAGACCGTGCGGAAATTGGAGAGCTGTCTTATAGCACTCGTACTGTTTTTCACATTGACCTTACTCCCAAGGTCACAATGAGTAGTGCCAAGAATGTTGTGCTCACCCAAGTACAAGGACGTGATTTTACTCGCAAGGAATTAGTGTCCGGTGGCGATTTAACATACAATGTTAACGGCACTATCGTATCTGATGAAGAAGGGGTTTACCCTGCTGAAGCGGTCAAGCGCTTTGTCAAGATTATGCAGTACAATGGAATTGTGAATGTAAACTACATCACATTCGGGTTGCTCGGAGTAACTAAAATTATCATTAAAGATTTCTCGCTGGGCACTCCGGAATACAAGAATATCCAGCCATATAGCTTTTCCTGTGTGGCCGTCGAGCCGGATGAAGCGATACAGATTCTCGGCGATACGATTTCTAAGATTAATCAGGAGATTACCGAGTCTCAGTGGGATACATGGTACAAGGCCATACTTGACAATAAGCGGGCTCAGTTAGGCGCAAAAACTATCTTAAACGTTGGCTCTGGCGCCATTAAATCCGCTGTAGGCGCAGGTCTTGACGCTCTTACCTCAAACATTTGATAGCATGGAAGAATTTGACCCCAATAAGCAGCCCGGCTTTCACATCTTAATATCATTGATTGAGATATGGACTCCCAAAGACAAAAAGAAGCCTAATGGTGAAATTGAAGGAGACAAGATGTACATCTGCGAAGTCGAGGAAGTGGAAATAGAAGAATCTTTCAAAAAGCTTATCGGTACTGCTTCAGTTCGTTTCCCTCGCGGCACCATTGTTCGTAAAACGATTACCCAGCAGACTGCCGAAAAGGAGAACGATTATAATAAAGTAAGCGTTTGTCTTTCCGATAGTGGCGTGACCGGTTATACTAATGGTGTAGTCCTGGAAAGTCGTACTGGTACATCTGTAATCACAAATCAGACTTTCAGTATTGGCCAGCGCATTAAAATTTATTTAGGGTACACGACGAACCCAGCCGTAGCTGATATGGCCAAAATTAGCAATACCGGCAAGACTATATATAACGATGATGAGACCCGCCGGAAGTATTTGGAGAATTTTAAACATACGCCTCAGGAGTCAAAAAAATACATGAATCTTATGTTTGACGGCGTCATCACCAAGGTTAGTCTCGATACGCCCATAGAGTTGGAATGCGAGAACCTGGCCAGCGTTCTCAAATCCATTTCGTGCCCGCCTCATGTCAGTCTGAAGAAGTGTGAGGTAAAGGATTTTCTTGGTGCAGATGGTCGCTATAAAATGCTTGAAGGTACCGGTCTGAAACTACATCCCGATACTGCTAACATGACCTTTGACCTTGGCGCCGTCGAGCTTCACTCGGATTTGACTGTTGCAGATGTGCTGACGGAATGGGCAAAATATGGATTATTCTGTTACGTTAGCGACGACAATGGAGAGCCCGCCATTCAGATTGGCCGAGCATATTTCTCCAACCCAGGCAAGGACTCGTTACTCAACGCTACTACCACTCCTCAGGCTGTGCCCATTCATTTTGATTATAACGTTGCTGATAACGGGCTTTCGCTGGTTTCTACCAATAAGGATTTTTTAGCCGTGCAAGCTAAGGGCATTGATTCAGATGACAAGTTTATTGGCCTCACAGTGCTTAGAAACCCCCAGTTTGATGATAGCAAAGACGAATCCGAAAGCAATCCGAGGTATCGCTACGTCAATGAGACCAAATTGAGTAAGAAGGCATTAAAAGCTGGTAAACGATATTTGACAGACGCGCCTCATGATAAAGTAGACACTAAGCTTTATACTCAGATTGCATTCGTTTCCAAGACAATCCCAATTACAAAAGAGAAATTAGCTGAAGAGGCCATTCATTATCTTGAACATTATAATATGACCGGTATCGAAGGCTCTTTAACTCTCTTTGGGGACTTACATCTTCGTACAGCTCAGCAGGTAGAGCTTATTGACAACCGTTATCCTGGGAAAAACGGGACTTATTTGGTTGAAGAAGTCCATACCACATTTGGTACCAAAGGCTTCAGACAACGCATTACATTACCTTATTGCATAACGAGGAAAGGCAACGAAACCTCAAATAATAAAGACCATGAGTGATTATCGTAAGCATTTGACGGATCATTCATCCAATGAAATGATTCGTGAGGCGATACGAGCCATAGCCTTAAAGGGCGTGGTTAATCGCCAGACCGGAACGATTCGCGGTACATCCAAAGTAACAGGATACGTCGCTAAGATTCATTCCGATGAAAGTGACGAGTTATTTGGTACTATTGACGTGCAAGAATATGCTGATTGGGCAGTCTCAGAATCTGAAGATGCAAAAATAGGATACCATGAGGGCGTTCTACTGACCGCTATTCAGGGGGACCGGCAAGGCTACATCATTATTCCGAAACTTTATTCTGATGTGCTTGTCAGCAAGGACCCTGAGACTGGCAATGAGTATGTGACTATGTTTTCACATGTTGACCTCATCCAGCTGGATTCGCATGACAAAATATCGGTTGGCGTAAGAGAACGCGAGGAATATAAGCCAGATGATGAAGACGCCCCTGACATTCATGAACTGAAGCTAACCGGTGTCCAGACTAACACTACATACACTAAAGATTCTATATCTACGGGCGTTCAGGGTAAAGACTCCAACAATAAAGTTAGTCAAACAATAGACAGCACCCAAATTGCTCAGATTATTGGCGACAACAAGACTTCCTCCGTGATGAATCAGGATGGTCTGAGCGTTGAGCACGATGAAACCAAGCTTGACCTCAACGATAATGAAGCCACGCTTAGCAAAGGAGGCTCTAAAGTAAAGGTCACGAATGGTACCACATATATCGGCGATGACCAGAACACTGATGATGCAGTGCTTGGTCAAGAGTTAGCTTCAATCCTTTCGGACCTTGTCGGTTATCTGGGGCAGATGATGACGCCCACTATGATGGGTCCCCAAGCCCCGACTAATGTACTCCCCAGTTTTATTTCCCTTAAAGCCAAAATTCAGGCATTTGCTAAAGGCCACACAGGATTTTTAACTAAGAAAGTTCAAATTCAGAAATAGTTATGGCAGAAGCTAAATTAAATTTCGATGAGGCAGCCTTCGATAAAACAAGCGATACCTATCATTTATATGACCGCTTGTATCAGGGGATGCAAAAGGCTAATGAAGTAGACGCTCCGACATTGCCTTCTGCTGATGATTTGATTGTCAAAGATAGCAATGGCAACGCTACGTTTGACAATGACGGCAATCCCGTGCTCGACTCTGCAAAAGCCGCTCAGATAGCTCAAGTCTCTGCGGCCTATTCAGATATTATGATGAAGAATGCAGCGTATCTGTTTGCAAATTCGATAATGTCTGTATTGAATGGTGCTGGAAGTGGCGGTTCATCTACCAATGGCTTTGTTTCTCGTGCCGGTGACTCAATGACGGGTTCGTTGAGCGCCTGGTATGGTTTTGATGCGGGTGTTGATGGGCAAAAGATATTTGAGGTTTCCATAGATGCCAGCAATAAAAGCTGGGCCATTGTTCAGGGTAGTTTACGTGTCACTGAAGATGCTGAAATCAATGGCTTAGTCAAGCTTGGCCAAGGCATTGCCTTTGATGGCGTTAAGTCAATATACCTGGACAACAATACGCTAACCATTGAACGTCAAAACATTACATTGAAAGGCGATGTGGTCGTTGATGGCACGTTCAAATTAGGAAACACTCTTATTAACTCAGCAGGAATTTTTTGGGACAAGTACGAGTTTTACCATGCCGGAAATTCCAATAAAAGTGACGTGGACTGGGCCATGAACAACGGCACTGTTTATGGCAATCTGACGGTGAAAGGTGATGCCTCAATTGATGGTAAGCTTACCTCCAGCGGCGGTTTTTCCCTCGGAGCGGATAATAAGCCATTGCTCTATTCTGAGGTCATTACATCTATGGATGGCGATGGCAAGCCCGTTAATACGGCTCAGGTTGTTTTGGATTCTGACTTCAGAATTATCAATGGCCATGGCATCAAGTTCGACAATGATTATATCGTGAACGTTCGCAACAGCAACGTCGTGTCGTTCTCAGCCCCTGGTATGATAATGAACCTGGGCGATAGTGACAATGGGAAACAGACAAGCAAAATTTCTCTTCAGTCAGATATATGGGATTATACTAATAATTTCAAGCTTATCTCAAAGGAAGGTGCCGGATATTTCCCGAATGGCTTGAAAGCTGATTGCGCGGTGAATGGCTCCAGCGTTCTTGAGACTTATCGAACCGACGCTGACAATGTGGGAGTCTTGTTCCCGAAGCAAATTCGATTCGGCTCTACTACCGGTCCTGCAATATATCAGGACCCTACCACTGGACGTCTCAATATTCAGCTGGCTTACGTAACTGGAGGCGCTACAACTGAGCAATTAACCTTCAATACCTATTTTGCCCAGTCCACTTCTCTGTTTCGAGACCAGTCGTTAGCGTGGTCTGCTACTCTCCATTTCTTCACTGAGGGTGAGTTTTTCGCGTTTGATAAACCGGTAGAGGCTGAATATTTCGCAATAAAAAGTAGCTCATATAAAACCCGACTAATTGAGGATGCTCTATTCTTTGATGACGGAAAGTTCATTGAAGGAGTTGTTGATGGTCTCAGATATGCCGGGAACGGTTATTTCGATGGCAATATTTCATCGCCCAGCTTTGCCAGTGGTTTTGCTGGTTATGGTTGGGCCGTGAAAGACCAAGTGACCAACGGAGGCTTCCACGCGACTTTTGATTCTCTCACCATTCGTAAGAAGATGAGAGTATATGAACTTGAAGTTCAAAAAATTTCATGTACGAATGGCTCTCTTTGGGTTAGTGATTTCTGCTCAGGAGACGAAGTAATACCCATAACCTGATGGCAGCACCGGTTAAACTGGAAAAATATCAAATACTCATTGCTCCTGACTCAAAGAAAGTTCAGGGGTTGCAAACAGGTGACATTGTGCGACGTCAGTATTTCGATGGCGCCAATGTCATTTATTCGCTGATGTGTGTATTGGCTTATGGTACAACTAAACGCTCATCGACAGAGGCGTTATATGATTCTGCCGATAAGCCGATATTTAATACCGACGGCACTATTGCTACAACCAACGTAGAACGGGACGTGCCATATTTTATCGGGGCGTTGCTGGAAGGCAACGCTCCTAAGACAAAGGAGCTGCTTGACTTTGCGCGTATCACTAACCTTTTCAATGCTGATAGGTCGGGGGCATTGTACCTGACCGCTTCCGACCGTCAGGCACCATTTATGGATGTGATTGACGGCATAGGCCGCAACAAGAGCTTGTGTTGGCCGGAGAATATTGCCAGCGAGGCTTTTGAAGATTCACATTCACAATATATCGTTAAGGGGTCCGGCCTGACACAACAGTTCAAGAGCAATGAAAATGGCAATAGCCGTATTATCCGTTTAACCAGAAATCAGACATCGACTGGTTTTTGTGGCCTCAGTCAGGAATTTTATGAACTTGTAGCTGCTCAAAAGAGAGTATTGATTTCATATAAAGCACGAGCCAGCAAGGCTATTACTGTTAATGCTGAAGTTGCATACTCAGGCGGTATCATTAAGGATGCCGAATGGACCGAAGATTTCACTGAAGATTGGCGCTATTATTTCCAGGCAGTCAATGTACTAAATTCTGGGCGACATTTACGTGCTTTTAACCTTGATGTTCAGGGCTTAGACGTAGGTGATTGGGTCGAAATAGCCGACTTCAACATCATCCTTCTCGACAGCATCGCCAATTTTGGAGATGCAACTTCTATGCGCATCGGCAAACTTGACGGCATAGCGGATCCGGTATTCGGTACATTGACTGGGTACGGAGCCTATATTCAGAAGCTTTATGCTTCCCAGACGGCTCATATCTCAGGCACATTGACTGCCGGAGATGAGAATGGATTTGCATCGACCTTTTACGCTGGCAAGATACATCGCAATTGTTTCCGAAATTCGTGTGATGTCAATTTCCAATCCGCAATCACTATTGATGATGATACACTGATTAACCCGACTGGCATGGGTCATGTTTACAAGACGACCAATTCCAGCGAGCTGTTAATGTTCACCCAGTCGCGTGATTGGCTTGATAAGCATTTGGACAAAAGATATTGTTTCTCATTCTGGGCCTACGCTAAGAAGCCATGTCAGATTAGCATAAGACAAAATGGTAAGGCCATCGGTACAATCCAGATTTCTTCGGCACAGACGCATGAATGGAGACGATTGCACGTGTTTTTCGACTTGCTGAAGCCGGATCAGACCACTGACAATATGATTATGGGGCTTGTACCTTCATTCTCAAATTCGCTGTACCAATCTGTTGCTGGAAGCGTAGACCCCGATGAGCAAGAGCTTTATATCACCGCACCTCAGCTGGAGGCTGGTGAGTATTGCACTCAGTATCAGCCCACAGACGACATCCTTAATGAAACCGACGACTACGGTGCGTGGTTTGCTCGTGGTGGTATCGGCGGTACCATCCAGAATCCCCTACTCAGACTGAATTATGACGGCTCCGGTGCAATTGATACCAGTACGAATTCCTTCAGATTGAATTTGGATGGCTCCGGATTCTTTGCCAAAAAAAATATTCAGTGGGATACTGATGGCAAAGTAACATTTGGCAAAGACGTAACGCTTAACTGGGACAATCTCGGTAAGGACGCTCAGGATGAAATAGCGAACCGCTACATGAGGATTTTGGGCCAGGATACATTTACCATTATTGGTCAGGAAGATTCTACTACTGGCAAGACTTGTAGCCCGGCTTCGATAGTGATGTCGTTAGAGGAGGTTGGATTTGAATCTACTTCCAGCCAGCGTCAGTGGTATCTCCAGATCGGCGACAACTGGGTGGCTATTCCCGGAGCTAATGGCCAGTCTCTTGAGATCTTTCCAGATTCTTGCTATTGGTTTGGCTATGTCACGCCTCCTCCCACTACCGATTCCGATGGCAAACCCATAACGTATCATGGAGAAAGCATGGTATCGTTCCGGTGCGTCATAAAACTGAATGATGCCAGAACTTATACTGACACATTTAATATCACCAAGCAGTATGTGCAAGGTTATACTGTTCAGGTAACTTCCTCCAAAGGTAACGCCTTCCAGAACGGTGTATGTGCCACGGTTCTGACTGCTACTGTGTATTATCAGGGTCAGCCGGTAAGCACCGAGTATGCTCTGGAGCACTTCACCTTTACTTGGCACCGATATAAAATTGATGACCTGACAACAGATATTGGCTATAGTGACCTTGATGTCACCGATGGCGATAATGTGCTGACCCTTAATTACAACATGGACGGTACTGATGTCTTTGTTTGTGAACTGGGGTTGGCAGACTATTTCGATTATTCATTTCCCATAATCTTCTGACACTATGGCAATAGATCAACTCAATATAGGAACAAAAACCGCCAATCAAGGCGTCAACGCCAGCGGTAAACTGACGGCAGTAGAATTTAATCAGCTTGTTGCCAAAGTCAATGAGATGATTGTGTTATGCAACAAAAAAGTCTATGTCACCCAAGATGAATATGATGCGTTAGTAACCAATAATCAAGTTGTTAACGATGTCGAATACAATATTTACGAAGAATGATTATCAGAAACAACCTTGAGCTTGCTGCCAGGTATTATGGAACAAAGGCTATCTCGGCGGTTTATCGCGGCACTCGATTGATATGGGAGGCCGTGAGCAACTGTTTGGCTGGCGGTTGGTGGCAGCATGGGCATGGCTGGGATTATGGCACCGGATGGGGCGCAAACCGAAAATAAATTAACTTAACAATAAATCCTATGGCGAAGAACACCGTAATTCGTAAAACTTTAACTTCTCTTAAAGAACCCTGGTGCGATGAGACATTGGGGCAAAGCGTGGATATTAAAGACATCGAAGCCTTTTTAAAGACCCAGCTCGGTTCTAAGATAGGCTATCCCGTTATCCCGCAGACCAAAGATACTGATGGGTATTATCACTTGTGGGGCTTTGCAGACAAAGCGGCTTATGATGATTATATGACTGACCCCGTGGCCAATGCTTCATTAAGGTTGGCCAATATTGCAATTCCTCTACTCGAAGAGCAGGGTGGCGTCAGCAATATTGTTACTCTAACCAGAAAATCGTCAGCATCGATTGTCACCAGCAAACCGATTGCCAGCATTGAAGTGTCTTATCTCTGGCAGCAATATAACCCTATTACTCATGAGACCACCGACCAGGATGAGGACGCTACCATTATAGTTTCGTGCCGTACCCAGAATGCCAACGGCGCCTGGGGTTCATGGGACACGAGCAAAACGTTTTCCGTCAATATACAGTCCGGACAGACAAAAACAATCGACCTCAGCCAGTTGCTTACGTCTGATGCTACCTATCAGATTCGATTAGTCGCTACCGGTGAGCAGAGTGAAATTTCGGCCAGTCCTGTGACTATGACTATCGTTTACTCGAATGTTGCCGCGAACTATGAGGGCTCGATTGCTACAGCTTTTCAGGGCGACAGCATTCAGTTACCCTTCCGCATTTCGGGTAGTGTACAGAAGCAGCTGAGAATCAAAATTAACGGTTATACCAAGAACTTCTCCCTTGGTACGACTACTTACACTGATAATACTTACGCCGCAGTTCTGACTCAAAGTGAATTTGCGCTTACGCGAGGTGCAGTTAAGGCTGAGGCGTGGGTTGCTTTCGGTGATGGCTATACCGCAGAAACCGAACATCAAGCGTTCCAGTTTATTTATCTACCGAAAGACGATACGAACACTACGCCAATCTTAGCCGTGACGGACATCATGGAAGAGTTTGAGAACTGGACCCGCGCCACTATCTTCCGTTTTGCCATCTATAATCCCACCGGTGAATCCACACCGCTTCGTATCGTACTTCAGGATTCTGGCTCAGGACAGATTTATATTCAGCGTGATATGACTTGTGCCAATGGCGTAAGCTATGACTTTGATGAGAACTTCCAGATGGAATACGCCGGAGATGAACAGCCGACTACGATTCATGCTCAGGCCATCTTTACAAATGCAGCGGGCCTTACATACGGCAATAATATTTCATTCACGGTGGACAATACCGAGAATTTTGCGCCCACTAAAGGTGCCAGTGTAATTCTTTCCGCTGAAAAACAGAAGATTACTATTGATGGTACCGATTATCCGCTTGCAAGCCTTTTAAGAGACCCTAAAGATACCAATTCCGGATGGTTAAGTAATCAGGAAACAGATTCTACGGGAGCAACAGTTAATGTACCCGTAGCGACAATTGGCGCAGGCAATAGGTTAATACTTCCGTATGAATTGTTCGACGATAATACTGGCCACAACAATGGCGGCGTTGAAGGTTCCTTGACGGCTGAATTTGACATTAAAGTTCGTAACATCGTAGGCGACGCGCCGATTATTGACGCTTCAGCTCCCTTTAGTAGTGCTTATACCGGCTTAAAATTTTATCCTACAAGAGCTGTTTGCCTCAGCCGAAATAACTTTACTGAGGATATATGCGACCTTCACTATCAGGAAGAGGTGCGCGAACATGTTACTATCAACATCATTCGCAATCTTCGTGGTGAAGGGTTGAACCTTGTGCGCTTATATATCAACGGTAAAAGCAACCGCTCCTATATATATACTGATGAAGATTCGTTTATTCCCATCGGCGCCAATGGTGCTCAGTCAATCGTAATCGGTTCGGATGAAGCTGATGTCGATGTGTATGGCATTCGTATCTACAAAGGTCAGCAGCTCGGCTCCACCCAAATTCAGAACGATTACATGGCCGGTATGCCTACCATTGAGGACAAGAAGCTGTTTAAGAGATTCAACTCTATCTTTAACGGTACAGAGATTGGCTATGACCTTTGCAATGCAATGGGTCTTAATACAATTCTGCGTAAAATTCCTGAAGGTGGTCATTATCCTTCTCGTGAAAATCAGAGCAAGCAGAAGAACGTCCAGATAGATGTTCGCATCTACAAGGAACGCGGTAATCCGGAAAGTCTTGACACAAAACACTCCGGCACTTTTGTTGGTATGACCGATAAGGGCCAGGGTACATCAGCGAAAGGTTATTATTGGTGGAATATTTCTGATGGCTTTGAAGACGATAAAGAAATCTCAGCTGAGGAATACAATCCCAATGACCCCACACATTACGCAGAAGACGGCAAATACTATAAGAAAATTTCTTACTTCAACTCTCTTGATGGAGTTAGTCAGGTATATACCAGCAAGTATGAATTGGAAGATGGTCGTGGCGGTATCACCAAGCTTGTAGGCAAATGTAATTACGCATCCCCCATGCAGAGCCATAAACTTGGCAGTATCTGGATGTTCGATGAGTTGTGGCAGCGCCTTGTTAACAATGGCAGTGACGGACGCCCGGTTCTTTCCGGACACGCTGCTTGCTATGAAAAACCGTTCCTTTGCTTCTACCAGATTGGCAATGGTGCACCTCAATTCTGTGGTTTTCAGACATGGGGCTCCGGCAAGGGCGACAAGAAGACCTTTGGCTACGACAAGAAAAAATCTCCTGATTACATGTGTATCTCAGGCGCTGATAATGGCGCAATTGCCGCTCTTTACCAGATGCCCTGGATTGTATCGAAAGACGCCAATGGCGCATGGACCGGCAATATTTATGCGCACAGTGTAACTATTAATACCGGTGACATTAAGAATGGTTATTGTTACAAAAGCGCTTCCAGCGATACTTTGTCTTTCGAGGTCGAAATAGGCTCGAAATATGACGGAGGTGAGACAGATAAAGGTGTACTTCGCATTGAGGATGAGGCTAAGGGCGGTACAGAGAATACTCTCTATACGCACTTTGCTGATTTCGCCAACTTTGTCTTTGCCAGCTCGCCGCTGTTAAAGCCGTATGCTGGAACTGAAGCACAGCTCATTGCAGACAGCGACAATCTCCTTCGTGACCATCAATATTGGCTTTTCAATACCGGCGCTGACCGCTTTAATGTATACTATTTTAATCCGGCCACTTCTAAATTCGAAAAAATTGTTAAAGTACCTACAGCTTGGGGTTCCAATAACCGGGCCGCTGCTTATGGAAGTCCTAAACTGACAGAGCAATTAGCTGGTATGACAATTACGATAGATACTGTGGATGGGAAGCAAAGTATGTCATTGGAAGACGCAATGAGCGCTCTCGGCACTTCCGATATGAATGTCTTGAATGACATCTTTATCAAGGGTCGTGTCGCTTTCTTCAAGGCACATGCTTCAGCCTATATCGACGTAACTGACATTGTGTTCCATCAGGCTTGGTGTAAGCTCGAAGCTGCAACTGATAACCGTACCAAGAATACTTATCCGTGGATTGACCCGGCGGTAGACTTGCTGGTGCGTCTGAAAGGTGATGACTTCGATACCATCAAGAAGACCGATAATCAGGGCCGTCAGACCAAGCCCTACTATGTGCTCGAACATACGAAGAGTACATCCG